>NZ_JBWKPX010000013.1:0-150702 GCF_059418465.1 Caulobacter sp. GW821-FHT09A05 | reverse complement strand
ACGCCCGGGCAGGTCGACATCCTGACCGCCGTCGGCGCGGCCATGCAGCGGACCTACGCCGCCCGGGCCCGCTCGACGCAGGCGGGGCTGACCAACCCCGTGCGCACCGAGTGGGTGGTCGCGGTCGGTCCCGCCAAGCGGCGGGTCAGGCTGTCGGGCGAGGCCCAGCACCTCACCGTCGAACTGCCCGACGAGGGCCGGACCCTGGGGCTGGAGACCCTCGACTGGCGGCCGGGCCAGCCGGTGTTCCGGGGCAGGCTGGACGGCGCGGCCTTCACCGTCCAGGTGACGCCGGCCGCCGAGGGCTTCGACATCCGCCACCGCGCCGCCAGGGCCCGGGTGCTGGTCCTGACCCCGCGCTCGGCCGAGCTGCACGACAAGCTGCCCGAAAAACAGCCCGCCGACACCTCCAGGCTGGTGCTCTCGCCCATGCCCGGCCTGGTGGTCAGCATGGACGTCGCGCCCGGCCAGGCCGTCCGCGAGGGCGAGGTCGTCTGCGTCCTGGAGGCCATGAAGATGCAGAACATCATCCGCGCCGAGCACGACGGCGTCGTCAAGGCCGTCAACGCCAAGCCCGGCGACCCCGTCGCCGCCGACCAGGTCCTGGTGGAGTTCGGCTAGACGTGGTGATCTTCACCCAGGCGCCGTTCAGAGGGAAGATTCGATGACGTTCACGCAGAAGCTGTTTTCGTTCCAAGGGCGCCTTCGCCGGCGCGACTACTGGCTGCTGAGCTTTCTGATGATCGGCGTCATGATCGTGGTCTTCATCCTGGGCGCGGTCATGGGCATCGACGTTTCGCGGGATTCGGGCGAGGCGGCGCTCCTGCAACTGGTGGCGACCCTGGTCGTCCTGTGGCCGAGCCTGGCGGTGGGCGTGAAGCGTTGCCACGATCGCAATCAGAGCGGCTGGTGGCTGCTGATCGAGTTCATTCCTATCGTTGGCGGTCTGTGGGCGCTGGTCAATCTGGGCATTCTCGACGGAACCCGGGGCCCCAATCGCTTCGGGCGCTCGCCGAAAGGGATCGGCGGCGATATCGACCCGGAGCTGGAGAAGGTCTTCGCCTAGAGCGTGGCGGCCGAAGGTGTGAGCGGTTTCGGCGTCCGCCACGCTCCAAATGTTTGAAATGGAGCCGGCTCTTTCGCCCGGCCGCGACGCGGCTTAGGTTCGTGGCGAGACGTTTGGGGCCTGGCGGAATGAACGAACGCGCGGAGTGGTGGGACCTGTTCCTGTCGGCCTCGGGCCGGACGGCGCGCGGCCCGTTCCTGGCCGTCGCCGGGGTGCTGCTGGGCGTGGCCATCGTCTACGACGCCAGCCTGCCCGACGCCCTGCATTGGCTGACCGGCTGGCTGGTCTATCCGACCCTGGTGTTCTGCGGCGCCTGCGTGCTGTCCAAGCGCCTGCACGACCGGGGGCGGTCGGGTTGGTGGGCGGCGCTGGTGCTGATGTCGCTGATCGCGGTCTGGCCAACGCCCAAGCACTTCCTGGACTTCCTGTTCGCCGGGGTCCTGGTCTGGGCGATCGTCGAGCTGGGCGTCATGCCCGGCGAGCAGGGCGCCAATCGCTATGGGCCCAATCCGCTGAGACCGACGGTGTCGATCTAGGCGGGCGGGGTCTCGATCTGGACCGGTCCGAACACCCGCGTGAAGCTGGCGCGCAGCGCCTCGTCGGCCTCGTCCATCGTCACGGGCAGGCCCAGGTCGACCAGGCTGGTGACGCCATGCTCGGCCTGGCCGCAGGGCACGATGCCGCTGAAGTGCTCCAGGTCCGGCTCGACGTTCAGGCTGATCCCGTGGAAGCTGACCCAGCGGCGCAGCTTGACGCCAATGGCGGCGATCTTGTCCTCGCGCGACCAGCCGGGGCCCTTGCGCTCGACCCAGACCCCGACCCGGCCCTCGCGCATCTCGCCGGTCACGTTGAAGGCGGCCAGGGCCTCTATGATCCAGGTCTCCAGCGCCGCGACGAAGGCCCGTACGTCGCGGCCGCGCCGGGTCAGGTCCAGCATCACATAGGCGACGCGCTGGCCGGGCCCGTGATAGGTGAACTGGCCGCCGCGGCCGCTCTCGAACACCGGGAAGCGGTCTGGGGCGATCAGGTCGGCGGGCTTGGACGACACGCCGGCGGTGTAGAGCGGCGGATGTTCCAGCAGCCAGACCAGCTCGCCGGCCGTCCCGTCGGCGATGGCCGCCGCGCGGGCCTCCATGGCGGCAACGGCTGCCGGGTAGGGCACGTACCCGGTCGAAACCGCCCACCCCACGGGGGCGCCGCCGGGCGCCGCGAACAGCGGAAATGGCTTGTTTTCCGGGTTTAACGAGCGATCAAGCATGCGGCCCTAGTCTTGCATCGGGTGGCGCGCGGCCGAGTCCGGCCGCGTGTGAAATCCAGGGACTTACTTCGTGAGCCAGGTCAACGCCGTCAATGTCGAGATCTCCGTTCTGCTGGGGCGCTCGATCCTGCCGATGCAGCAGCTGCTGCGCATGGGCCGCGGCGCGGTGATCCCGCTGGACGCCAAGACCAATGACGAGGTCTGGATCCTGGCCAACAACCACCCGATCGCCCGGGGCGAGATCCAGATCAGCGACGACCGCATCGCCATCCAGGTGACCCGCGCCGCCGACGTCTACGACTATATGGCCGGCGGGACGTAGGGGCGCGGCGGATTTTCGCATTCCGCGAACTCCGCTCTTCCCAAAGCAGACTCAGTTTGCTACCTGCCGCGCCTCACCACGAGCGGTCGTGGCGGAATTGGTAGACGCGCAGCGTTGAGGTCGCTGTGGGGCAACCCGTGGAAGTTCGAGTCTTCTCGACCGCACCAGGTGAGACAACGGATAGAGCGCTTCCGGCGAAATCGGTTTCCGACTCGCCAGGGGCGCTCTAACCATTTTCCGGGGAAGGGCTGGGCCCTTCGCAGCTTCAGGTCACGCGCAGGACGCACGTCTTAGAGTTCAGGAGGTCCCCATGTCCCGGGAAACAACCGACCTGACAGACGATCCGCGCCACAACCTGGTCATTCCCGAGCCCGAGGCCATCGAGGATCTGGAAGACCTCGCCCTGGGCGACGACTACGCGCTCAATCCCGAATATGTCGAGATGGTCATCGACGCGGCCGACCGCGGCGACACCGCGCGGCTGCGCGAGCTGGTCCACGCCCTGGATCCGGCCGACGTCGCCGACCTGATGGGCTTCCTGTCGGCCGGCTATCGCGAAGAGGTGATCCCGGTCCTGGACCCGGAATGGCTGGGCGAGATCATCGCCGAGCTGGACGACAACCTGCGCGAGGAGGTGCTGGAAGCCACGCCCTCGGCCACCCTGGCCAAGGCGCTGGAAGAACTGGACTCCGACGACGCCGCCGACGTCATCGACGACCTGGACGAGGGCAAGCGCGCCCAGGTGCTGGCCGCCATGGACGAGGGCGACCGCGCGGCGATCGAGACGACCCTGGCCTACGAGGACGAGACGGCCGGCCGCCTGATGCAGCGCGAGTTCCTGGCCGCGCCGCAGTTCTGGACCGTGGGCCAGACCATCGACCACGTCCGCGAGGCCGGCGACCGCCTGCCTGAACTGTTCTTCGACGTCTATGTGGTCGACCCCAGCTTCACGCCGGTCGGCGCCCTGCCGATCAGCCAGCTGCTGACCAACAAGCGCGAGACGCCCCTGGCCGAGATCATGGAGCCGGTGACCGAGATCGCCGTCGACATGGACCAGGAAGAGGTCGCCTACATCTTCGACAAGTACCACCTGATCAGCGCCCCGGTCGTCGAGCCCGGCGGCCGCCTGGTGGGCCAGATCACCGTCGACGACATCGTCGGCGTCATCCGCGAGGAGGCCGAGGAGGACATCCTGGCCCTGGCCGGCGTCAGCGACGCCGGTCGCGACGCGACGGTGGTCGACATCGTGCGCGCCCGCCTGCCGTGGCTGCTGCTCAACCTGGTGACCGCCACCATCGCCGTCAGCGGCGTGGCGGTCTTCCAGGACCAGATCGCCAAGCTGGTGGCCCTGGCCATCCTGATGCCGATCGTCTCGTCGCTGGGCGGCAACGCCGGCACCCAGACCCTGGCCGTCGCCGTGCGGGCCTTGGCCAGCAAGGAACTGACCACGGCCAACGCCCGCCGGATCATCCTGCGCGAGCTGTCGGTGGGCATCGTCAACGGCTGCACCCTGGCCCTGGTGATGGGCGGGGCGACCTATCTGTTCTTCGGCCCGGCCGACCACCACGGCAAGCTGGCGATCATCGTCGGCCTGGCCCTGATCACCAACATCTTCACCGCCGCGGTGGGCGGCATACTGGCGCCGCTGGCCCTGGCCAAGATGGGCCGCGACCCGGCGGTTTCGTCCTCGATCTTCGTGACCTTCCTGACCGATTTCACCGGCTTCTTCGCGGTGCTGCTGATCGCGGCGTTGTTGTTGCAATAGCCGCCCGCGTCCGGGCCGGCATATCGTCAGACGAGATATGGGACGCCGCGAACGGCGCCCATCTTGCGCTTCACGTCTTGAACGCATCCGCGTCTGTATCAAACTGGGTCAGTGTTGGCGATGAAACCGCGCTATCAGGTCTCCCGCGCCGCCGTCGATCTCATCAAGAGGTTCGAAGGTTACCGGATGAAAGCCGCGCAGCTGCCCGACGGGCGCTGGACGCTGGGCTATGGCCACACCCTGACCGCGCGCGCCGGAGCTTCCGTCTCGGAACAGGACGCCGAAGCCCTGCTGCTCTACGACCTGATCACCGTGGCCCACGCGGTCAACGAGAACGTCTACACGCCGCTGAACCAGAACCAGTTCGACGCCCTGGTCTGCTTCGCCTTCAACATCGGCACGGAAAACTTCGTCCGCTCGGCCGTGCTGCGCCGCCTCAACGAGGGCGCGCCGCTGCAGGCGGCCTGCGAGATGGAGCTGTGGCGCAAGGCCGACTTCGAGGGGGAGCGCATCGTCATCGACGCCCTGGTCCGCCGCCGCTCGGCCGAGAAGGCGCTGTTCCTGACCCCGCCGGACGGGGCCTGGGTGGCCGCGCCCAGCTCGGTGCTGCGGCCCAGGGTCGACCACGACGCCGGAAAGCTGGTGCCCAGCCAGGCGCCGGCCGCGATCACCACCGCGCTGAGCGGCGACAAGGCCGTGGCCCTGCGCGCGGACGGCTCGTCCACGCCGGCCTTGCCCGGCGCCGGGCCCAGCGCCAGCGAGCAGGCCGCGGCCGCCGTCGGCGCGCGCCTGGAGGCGATCCTGCCGGACGAGGCGGCCGTCGCGGCGACGCCGATCCAGGGTCTGGCCGCGCCGGTCCAGGACCTGGTCCTGCCGGAGCCGCCCGTCCCGGCCGCCGCCGCGCCGTCGCCGTTCGTCTACGCGACCCCGGAGCCGCTGGTCGCCGCTCCGCCGGTCGCCGCGCCGTTTCAACTGACGCCGGAGGAGCCGGTCGCCGAACCGGCCTTCGCCCCCCCGTCGCCCGCCGCCGAGCCGGTCGCGGCGACCGAGCCGAGCCTGTTCGAGACGGCCCGCCCGGCCGCCGCCGGTTCTTCGCTGTTCAATCTGGGCGGCTTCTCGACCAGTGGCCCCGTCGAGCTGGAGACCCAGGACGTCGCCTTCCCCCATGTGCAGCCGCACGCGTTCGGGAGCGTCAGCTTGCTGGTCTGCCTGGGCCTGCTGGGCCTGGCCTTGTTCGGCGGCGGCATCCTGTGGAACCTCAGCGTCGGAGCCAGCCAAGGCGTGTCGCTGGTCAAGATGTTCGGCTGGGGCGCCAGCGTGATCGGCATGATCTGCTTCGCCACCGCCGCCTACCTGCTGATGCGCCGGCTGGGCGATCCGGATCCGCGGGACGAAGACTAGACCCTCGATGGGAATGATCCAGAGCATGAACGCCCGCGGACCTGCTTGATCCGCGGGCGTTTGTGCTATGCAGAGGGTCATGACGAACCAAACCGCACCCTCGATGGACTTCGCGCTGGGCGAGACGGCCGACGCGATCCGTGACACCACCGCCCGCTTTGCGGCCGACCGCATCGCGCCGATCGCCGCCAGGATCGACGAGACCAACACCTTCCCGCGCGAGCTGTGGGTCCCGATGGGCGACCTGGGCCTGCATGGCATCACCGTCGAGGAAGAGTTCGGCGGCCTGGGCCTGGGCTATCTCGAGCATGTGATCGCCATGGAGGAGGTCAGCCGCGCCTCGGCCTCGGTCGGCCTCAGCTACGGCGCCCACTCCAATCTCTGCGTCAACCAGATCCGCCGCTGGGCCAGCCCCGAACAGAAGCAGCGCTATCTGCCAAAGCTGATCAGCGGCGAGCATGTCGGCTCGCTGGCCATGAGCGAGGCCGGCTCGGGCTCGGACGTCGTGTCGATGAAGCTGAAGGCCGAAGCCGTCGGCGACCGCTATGTGCTGAACGGCACGAAGTTCTGGATCACCAACGCCCCGCACGCCGACACCCTGGTGGTCTACGCCAAGACGGATGAAAAGCGGATCACCGCCTTCCTGATCGAGAAGGGCATGAAGGGCTTCAGCGTCAGCAAGAAGCTCGACAAGATGGGCATGCGCGGGTCTGACACCGCCGAGCTGGTGTTCGAGGACTGCGAGGTGCCGGAGGAGAACGTCCTGGGCCCGGTGGGCGGCGGGGTCGGGGTGCTGATGAGCGGCCTGGACTACGAGCGCGCCGTGCTGTCGGCCGGGCCGCTGGGCATCATGCAGGCCTGCCTGGACGTCGTCCTGCCCTATGTCCGCGAGCGCAGGCAGTTCGGCCAGGCGATCGGCTCGTTCCAGCTGATGCAGGGCAAGATCGCCGACATGTACGTGGCCCTGAATTCGGCCCGGGCCTATGTCTACGCCGTGGCGCGGGCCTGCGACGCGGGCAAGACCACGCGGTTCGACGCGGCCGGCGCGATCCTGATGGCCAGCGAAAACGCGGTGAAGGTGTCGCTGGAGGCCATCCAGGCCCTGGGCGGCGCGGGCTACACCAAGGAATGGCCGGTCGAGCGCCTGATGCGCGACGCCAAGCTCTACGACATCGGCGCCGGCACCAACGAGATCCGGCGCTTCCTGATCGGGCGGGAGCTGGTGGGGGCTTAGCGTCCTACGCTGCTCCTCTCCCCGTGGGGGAGGCGATCGCGCAGCGATCGGTGGGGGGAGTTTTAGAGTCGATCGGGGAATCGACCGTCGCCCGATTACGCCCCCACCGTCGGCTTCGCCGACACCTCCCCTACAGGGGGAGGAGCCCGGTGACGCAGAAAATGTAAGGGCCGCCCCGATCTCTCGGGGCGGCCCTCCATCGTCGTAGCCGCGTCCGCAGCGTGACTTCGAACCTTAGGCGTTCAACGCCTTCAGTTGGAGACCTCGATCTTCAGGCCCCAGGTCACGACTTGCGACCGCGGTTGGAGACAATGAGACACTGGTCACCTCCTTTCAGTTGTTGAACAACACAGGACGAATATGGGCGCCGATCGGCCATCCTGCAAAGGGGGCAATGTCGCGACCGGACGTCGCGGCTCGCGAATGCTTCGTCGGAAGGCGGATGAGGGCGGGCGCGGGCATTCCCGGGTCGCGCAAGGGGGGCAAGCGCGACCCGGGACCGCATCGTCGGATCAGGCTAGAGGGCCCGCGCGATCACGACGATGAGGGTCCAAAGACCAAGGTTCAGGCCCAGCATGCCCAGGCGATACAGGTGCGCGGCCGAAGGCTTGGCGGCGAGGGCGACAGCGGTGGCGGCGGGGCGCTTCACTTTTGTTTCCATCCTGCGGCGCCTTGGAATTCCGCGCCTTGACCAAAGAATAGGCGCTCGGCGCCTTCGCACCCATGCGACATAAGCGACGGATCGGTCCAAATGGAGGGACCGATTGTCGCAGTTCTTTCACGGAGGGCCGGATGCCGGTCTGGGATCCCGACGTCTACCAGCGCTACAAGGCCTATCGCGACCGGCCCGCCCTGGACTTGATGCTGCAGGTTCCGCGCGACCTGGCGCCGCGCGAGATCTGGGACCTGGGCTGCGGGACCGGCGAGCACGCGGCCCTGCTGGCCTCCCGTCACCCGGGCGCGCGGGTCCACGGCCTGGATTCCAGCCCGGAGATGCTGGCGCGGGGCCGGGCGACCCGGGCCGACATCGACTGGGTGCTGGGCGACATCGCCGCCTTCGCGCCGGAGATCCCACCCGACCTGATCTTCACCAACGCCGCCCTGCAGTGGGTGGACGACCACGAGAGGCTGTTTCCACGGCTGATGGGCCTGCTGGCGCCGGGCGGCGTCCTGGCCTGCCAGATCCCCGTGGTGGCGGACGACGGCTGGCGGCGCAGCCTGCGCGAGACGGCCCTGGACGGACCGTGGGCCGCTCGGCTGGCCGATGTCGAGCGCGTGCGCTCCGGCGTCGACCCGCGCCCCTATCACGACTGGCTGTCGCCCTTGAGCCAGGATCTCGACGTCTGGGTGACGACCTATGTCCACGCCCTGGGCGGCGAGGATCCGGTCGTCGACTGGACCTCGGGAACCAGCCTGCGGCCCTATCTGGAGGCCCTGGGCGATCCGGCCGAGCGGGCGGCGTTCCTGGCGGCCTGGCGCGAGCGGCTGGCGGTCGACTACCCGCGTCGCGAGGACGGGGTGACGCTGTTCCCGTTCAGCCGGCTGTTCGTGGTCGCCCGCCGCTACTGATGGGCGCGCCCAGGACGCCCTGGACGGCCAGGTCGGCCAGGCTGGGCCTGCGGCGCAGCTCGGTCACCGGCTTGCCCAGGCTGTCCAGGGCCAGGGCTGCGGCGGCCCGGCCGGCCGCGACGGCGGGCTCGAAGGCCTTCCAGTCGCGGATGTCGATCTCGTTGAGCTTGGGGGTGATCAGCACGTCCGAAGCCTCGCGGCTGGCCGCCAGGTCCCGGCCGGTCGAGACGGTGGCGGCCCGCATCAGCAGGGCGACGATCGGCGGGCCCTTGCGCCATTCGCCCGACCACAGCCAGCGCCACAGGGATGTCGGGCGATCGACGTCGTCGGCGGTGATGCTGCGGCCGCGCGTGACGTCGACGCCGACGATCGGCCCCAGCTGGAAGGCGCGCATGACGTCGGCCGGGAAGTTCTTCATCACGGCCCCGTCGACCAGCACCGAATTACCGTCGGCGACCGGCGGCAGCACCCCGGGCAAGGAGATCGACGCCCGCAAGGCCTCGCGCAGCACGCCCTGCCGGTGCAGGTGGTAGGCGCCCGAGGTCAGGTTCGACGACACGCAGAAGAACGGCAGCCACAGGTCGGCGATCTCGATGTCGTCGAAATGCTCCTCCAGCCGCGCCTTGACCTTCAGGCCCTGGGTCATCGCCACCAGGGGGAAGGCGATGTCGTCCAGCGGGCTGGTGTCGACGAAGGCCTTGCGGATGCGGGTCTCCATCTCGCCGTCGTCCCAGCCCATGGCCAGGCCCGCGGCGACCACCGCGCCCATCGAGGCGCCGCCGACGAAGTCGATCGGCACGCCGCGCTCGCGCAAGGCCTGGATGGCCCCGACATGGGCGTAGGCCCGCGCCCCGCCGCCCGACAGCACCAGCCCCACCGACTGGCCGGTCAGCACCCGCGCCAGGCGCTGCACATCGGCCATGCCGTTCTCGCGCACGTGGAACAGCCGCGCGGCCTGGGTGGCGTTCAGCCATTCGCCCGAGCCCTTGGGGTGGGTGACCTTGGCCGGCTGCAGCAGGATCAGGTCGACCAGGCGCTGGTCCTGCAACGGGCCGGAGGCGTAGGACGGGATGACCGCCGGCGGCCGGCGGTCGCCCAGGCCGACCCGGAACAGCCGGTCCACCTGGCGGCCGACCACGTGCTTCCAGGCGGTCTCCTCGGCCTCGGCGACATACAGCACGAAGTCGTGCTGGCGCTCGACGGTGCTGAACCACTCGGTCGGGGCCAGCAGCGAGGCCGCGCCCTCGACAGTGACGGAGTAGCCCAGGACCGCGATGGCGTGAGCGATGCGCTCGACGATCGGCCGGATCGCCTTGCCGGGCTCGACCGCGATGAAGCCGAAGACCGACGGGTCGCCGATCGAGGCGTGGGCCCCGGCGTTGCGCGCCCGGCGGATCATCAGCCGCGACAGCTCGATCATCACGTCCGGATCGCGCTCGACGGCCTCGAAGAAGGCGGCGCGGGGCAGGGCCAGGACTTCCGAATCGCGCAGGGCCACCAGGTTGGCCGAGTGGGCCGAGCCGGCGATCATCGCCATCTCGCCGGCCGGTTCCCCGGGGCGGATCACGCCCAGGAACTGCGGCTCCTGGCCCTCCTCCCGCCGGAAAGCGCCCAGGCGGCCGGTGCGCAGGAAGTAGAGATAGTCCGCCGCCTCGCCGGGCGCGTAGAGTGTCGCGCCGCCCGGAAGCGAGAACCAGGCGGCGTCGCCTTCGCGGTGTTCTTGCGCGAAGAGCCGGGCGAGGGCCGTGTCGGCCATGAAGTCGGGCAGGGTGACCACGGAGTGGACGCTAACTTGAACCGCGGACCTTGGCCAACGAAGGTCAAAAACTGCGGCTTTCGGTGGGAAACGGAAAAGGCTATGCCTCGATAATGCCGAAGATGAACACGGGTATCGACAAGAACGGCGAGACCTTCGCCAAAAACGCCGCGCACAACCGCGCCCTCGTGGAGGCCCTGCGCGAAAGGGTCGCGCTGGCGGCCCTGGGCGGTCCCGAGAGCGCCCGGACGCGCCATGCGTCTCGGGGCAAGCTGCTGCCGCGCGAGCGGGTCGAGCGCCTGCTGGATCCCGGCTCGCCGTTCCTGGAGATCGGCCAGCTGGCCGCCTGCGACCTCTACAACGGCGAGGCGCCGGGCGCGGGCCTTATCACCGGCATCGGCCGGGTCTCGGGCCGCGAGGTGATGATCGTCGCCAACGACGCCACGGTGAAGGGCGGCGCCTATTTCCCGATGACGGTGAAGAAGCACCTGCGGGCCCAGGAGATCGCCCAGCAGAACCGCCTGCCGTGCGTCTACCTGGTCGACAGCGGCGGGGCCAACCTGCCGCACCAGGCCGAGGTGTTCCCCGACCGCGACCATTTCGGCCGCATCTTCTTCAACCAGGCGCGGATGAGCGCGGCGGGCATCGCCCAGATCGCCTGCGTCATGGGCTCGTGCACGGCCGGCGGCGCCTACGTGCCGGCCATGAGCGACGAGACGGTGATCGTCCGCGACCAGGGCACCATCTTCCTGGCCGGCCCGCCGCTGGTGAAGGCGGCCACCGGCGAGGTGATCAGCGCCGAGGAGTTGGGCGGGGCCGACACCCACGGCCGCCGCTCGGGCGTGGTCGATCACGTGGCCAATGACGACGAGCACGCGCTGGAGATCGTCCGCGCGATCGTCGCCAACCTCAACACCACCAAGCGGGTCGAGACCGAGATCCACGACGCCCGGCCGCCGCTGTTCGATCCGGAGGACCTCTACGGCATCGTCCCCACCGACGTGCGCGCGCCCTATGACGTGCGCGAGGTGATCGCCCGCATCGTCGACGGCAGCCAGTTCGACGAGTTCAAGGCGCTGTACGGGACGACCCTGGTCTGCGGCTTCGCCCGCATCTGGGGCCAGCCGGTGGCCATCCTGGCCAACAACGGCGTGCTGTTCAGCGAGAGCGCCGTGAAGGGCGCGCACTTCATCGAGCTGGCCTGCAAGCGCAAGATCCCGCTGGTGTTCCTGCAAAACATTTCGGGCTTCATGGTCGGCGGCAAGTATGAGGCCGGCGGCATCGCCAAGGACGGCGCCAAGCTGGTCACGGCGGTCGCCTCGGCCGAGGTCCCCAAGTTCACCGTGCTGATCGGCGGCAGCTTCGGGGCCGGCAACTACGGCATGTGCGGCCGCGCCTACAGCCCGCGCTTCCTGTTCACCTGGCCCAACAGCCGCATCAGCGTGATGGGCGGCGAGCAGGCGGCCAGCGTGCTGTCGACCATCAAGCGCGACGGGATGGAGGCCAAGGGCGAGACCTGGGCGGCCGAGGACGAGGAGGCCTTCAAGGCCCCGATCCGCGCCCGCTACGAGGCCGAGGGCGACCCCTACCACGCCACGGCCCGCCTGTGGGACGACGGGATCATCGACCCGGCCCAGACCCGCGACGTGCTGGGCCTGGCGATCAGCGCCAGCCTGAACGCGCCGATCCCCGACACCACCTTCGGCGTCTTCCGGATGTAAGCCGGGAAAGGACAAGCCATGACCAATCCCATCGCCGATCCGATCGTCGAGGTCCCCGACACCGACGCCATGACGCCGCTGGTTCATCTGGACTCGACGCCGAGCGGCGCGGTCACCGTCTGGATCAATCGTCCGGCCAGGAAGAACGCCTTCGACGCGGCGACCATCGCGGCCCTGCACCAGGCCTTCGAGACCCTGCACGGGGCCGAAGGCGTGCGGATCGTCTTCCTGCGCGGGGTGGGTGGGGCGTTCAGCGCCGGGGCCGACCTGGAGTGGATGAAGGCCGCCGCCGACTGGAGCGAGGACGACAACCGCGACGACGCCCTGGGCCTGGCCCAGATGCTCAAGGCCCTGCACGACGTCCCGGCCCTGACCGTGGCCCTGGTCGAGGGGCCAGCGTTCGGCGGCGGGGCGGGGCTGGTCGCGGCCTGCGACCACGCCCTGGCGACGGCCGACGCGAAGTTCGCCTTCTCCGAGGTCAAGCTAGGCCTGACCCCGGCCACCATCAGCCCCTATGTGATCGCCGCCCTGGGGCCGCGCACCGCCAAGCTGCTGTTCGCCACCGGCCGGGTGTTCGACGCCGACCAGGCCTGGAGCTACGGCCTGGTCGACGAGGTGTTCGACGACGCCGAGGGCCTCGTCGCCGCCCAGGACGCCCTGATCGAGGAGGTCGCCGCCTGCGCTCCGGGCGCGATCGGCGACGCCAAGGCCCTGGTCAACGACTTCACCGGCCATAAAATCGACCGCGGCCTGATCGAGGAGACGGCAAGACGCATCGCCCGCCGCCGCGTGTCGGACGAAGGCCAAGAAGGCGTGCGCGCCTTCCTCGAACGCCGTAAACCCGGCTGGACCATCTAGAGTCGAGCAGGGGGCCATATGACGGGCGAAATGGAAGCGGCGGCGGCGGATTCCGTCACCGAGTTCTTCAAGCGGCGCAGGAAGCACGCCTTCGAGGGCGTGGGAAAACCCTGCGCCAACTGCGGGACCGTGCTCGAGGGGCCGTACTGCCATGCCTGCGGCCAGAACGCCGACAATCACAAGCGCTCGATCGGTCATCTGATCTGGGAGGCGATCGAGGGGATGTTCCACCTCGACGGCCGCCTGGCCTCGACCTTGCCGGCCCTGTTCTTCAAGCCGGGCATGCTGAACAAGGACTATATGGAAGGTCGGATCATGCGGCACGTGCCGCCGTTCCGCACCTTCTTGGTGGCCCTGCTGCTGTTCATCTTCGCGGCCGAGCACGCCATCCACTCGGCCCAGCACCACGCCGAGGAAGAGGTCCACAAACGCGCCGAGGCCCTGACCACGCCGCAGGGCCGGGCCGCCGAGGCCGCCCGCCTGCGCGCCGAAGCCGCCACCGACCGCGACGCCGGCCTGAAGGAAGCGGCCGAGGACCGCGACGCGGCCCTGGCCGAGGGGGCCAAGGACCGCGACGAGGCGCTGAAGGACCCCGACGAGGACCGCGCCAAGGTCCAGAAGGACTACCAGGACGCCGCCGCCAAGGCGCCGATCCGCTACCAGGAGGACGTCGCCAAGGCCCAGGCCCGCTACGCCGAGGCCCTCGCCAAGGCCGACCGCCTGCAGAACAACCCGCTGGCGGCCCAGGAAATCCTCCAGGCCGACGAGACCATGCGCCGGAAGGCCGCCGAGCGCATCCGCGGCGCGTCGCTGGATCCGGCCCGGATCGAGGAACAGGCGGCCGCCATGGCCGAGGACGCGGCCGGCGCGACGACGATCGGCGGCGTCGAGATCAAGACGTCCAAGCCCCCGGCGGAAGCGCACGGGGCCAAGCCCGGCGCGACGGCCCACGGCGGTGAGGAACACTGGTTCAAGGCCGGCCTGGCCAAGGCCCTCGAGAACCCCGAATACTACATGGTCGTGATGTTCGGCTGGGGGCACCGGCTGGCGGTGCTGCTGCTGCCGATGCTGGGCCTGAGCCTGACGCTGGTCTACCTGAACAAGCGGCAGTTCTTCGTCTACGACCACCTGATCGTGGCGACCAACCTGCTGTCGTTCGCGTTCCTGACCAATGCGCTGGGGCTGGTGCTGCCCGAGCCGGTGCGAAACTGGTGGTTCCTGCTGCTGATCTTCTGGACGCCCATCAACCTGTTCCAGACCCTGCGCGGGGCCTACGGCTCCAGCATCGCCGGGGCGGTCATCAAGACGCTGATCGTCTGGTGGTCGACCATGGTCTCGTTCGTCCTGCTGCTCGCGGGCCTGATGGTCTTCGCCTTGGCGCAGATCTAGGGCCCAGATCTAGGAATCTCCTGTTGCTCTCCTCCGTCCTCATCGCCAATCGCGGCGAAATCGCCCGCCGGATCATCCGCACCGCCCGTGAGCTGGGCGTGCGGACGATCGCGGTCTATTCCGAGGCGGACGCCGAGGCGCCGTTCGTGATGGAGGCCGACGTCGCCATCCTGATCGGTCCGGCCCCGGCCCGCGAGAGCTACCTGGTTCCGGAGAAGATCCTGGCCGCCGCCCGCCAGACCGGCGCCGAGGCGATCCACCCCGGCTACGGCTTCCTGTCCGAGAACGCCGACTTCGCCCAGGCGGTGATCGACGCCGGCCTGGTCTGGATCGGCCCGCCGCCCTCGGCGATCCGCGCCATGGGCCTGAAGGACGCCGCCAAGAAGGTCATGATCGAGGCCGGCGTGCCGACCACCCCCGGCTATCTGGGCGAGGACCAGACGCCCGAGCGCCTGGCGGCCGAGGCGGGCAAGATCGGCTTCCCCGTGCTGATCAAGGCCGTGGCTGGCGGCGGCGGCAAGGGCATGCGCAAGGTCGATCGCGCGGAGGACTTCGCCGCGATGCTGGCCTCCTGCCGGCGCGAGGCCAGCGCCAGCTTCGGCGACGACCGGGTGCTGCTGGAGAAGTACGTCACGCGCCCGCGCCACATCGAGGTGCAGGTGTTCGGCGACAGCCACGGCGACGTCGTCCACCTGTTCGAGCGCGACTGCTCGCTGCAGCGCCGCCACCAGAAGGTGATCGAGGAGGCCCCGGCCCCCGGCATGGACGAGGCCACGCGCGAGGCGGTCTGCCGCGCGGCGGTCAAGGCCGCCAAGGCCGTGGGCTATGTCGGGGCCGGCACGGTGGAGTTCATCGCCGACGCCTCCGAGGGCCTGCGCGCCGACCGCATCTGGTTCATGGAGATGAACACCCGGCTGCAGGTCGAGCACCCGGTCACCGAGATGGTCACCGGCCAGGACCTGGTCGAGTGGCAGCTTCGCGTCGCCTCGGGCGAGCCCCTGCCGCTGGCCCAGGACGAGATCACGCTGGACGGCTGGGCCATGGAGGCCCGCCTCTACGCCGAGAACCCGGCCACGGGCTTCCTGCCGTCCACAGGGCCGCTGACCCACTTCCGCCTGCCCGAGGGCGACGTGCGGGTCGACAGCGCGGTGGAGGAGGGCGGCGAGGTCACCCCGTTCTACGACCCGATGATCGCGAAGCTGATCGCCCACGGCGTCGACCGCGAGGGCGCCGCCGCCCGCCTGGCCGAGGCCTGCCGCCTGGTCGAGGTGTATCCGGTCAAGACCAACGCCGCCTTCCTGGCCCAGTGCGCCAGCCATCCCGACTTCGTCGATGGCGACGTGGACACCGGATTCATCGAAGCGCGGCTGGACGACCTGATCCGCCGCGAGTTTTCCGACGCTCCGACCCTGGCGGCGATCGGCCAGCGGCTGGAGGCGTTCATGGAGGCCGACCAGCCTCGCGCCGACGCCTGGGCCAGCGCCCCGTCGCGCCTGCTGGGCTTTCGGATGAACGCGCCCCGGGCGGCGATGAACCTGCCGCTCACCGTCGACGGCGAGGCCATGCCGCTGCGTGTGGCCCTGGCCGGGGGAACTTCCTCGGCAAGCCTGGGCGAGGACTGGTCGTGGGACATCACGGTCGAGGACGGCCGGCCGCTGGACGATGTCGACGTGCTGCCCACCACCTACGGCGGCGATCCGCTGTACGTGTTCGAGGGCGGCGACGTCCGCGAGTTCGACTTCACGCCGAAGGTCGGCGCGGCCCACGTGGCGGCCTCGGACGGCGAGATCCTGTCGCCGATGCCGGGCAAGATCGTCTCGGTGGCCGTCGAGGCCGGCCAGGCGGTGGTCAAGGGCCAGACCCTGCTGACCCTGGAGGCCATGAAGATGGAGCACGCCCTGGCCGCGCCGTTCGACGGCGTGGTCGTCGAGCTGTCGGCCGCGGCCGGCGGCCAGGTCAGCGAGGGTGTGGTGCTGGCGAAGCTGTCGGCCGAAGGCTAGGGCGGGGCGGTCAAGAGCGCGGTCTGTCCGTGGCCACGTTTCCGGACCGAGGCGTAGCACGCCAGTCATGCGGGCTAAGCTTGCGTGTGGGCAACTAGTGGTTGATTTTGTTCGGTGGGCGTCAGAAGGTAGCCCCGGCGCCGAGCATCTGAAGCTGCCGCTCCTGGTTTCCAGCGACCAAGCGGCCAGTCTTGCGTTGGTCGGTGGCCACAACAAGACGGGAGGTGTCATGATGTCTAAAAAGATGTCGGTTCTCGCGCTCGCGTTGTTTGCGCCGAGTTTTTCGGTCGCTCAGACGGGAAATTGCTTCGACAATTGCGCATTCTTCTACGCGAGAGAGCAGCAGGGCTGCATGTCGCTGATGTCGGATTCGACCCGCTACAATCAATGCCTGACGACAGCCTATAACAACTACATAGCCTGCGGCGGTAGGTGCGCCCTGGGGGGCTGAGATCAACCGCAAATGCCGACCCAGGCGTGGCGGTCGATGGCGCCGACCGCGTTCCGGCGACATCGGGCCACACCGCGGAAGGGAGAAGGACCATGCCGGGATTTCGCCACGCACTTTGCGGCGTCGCGCTGATGCTGCCCGTCGCCGCCGTCGCCGGCGATGGCGAGGAGCCCTATGTCTCCTGGGGCAAGGAGGGTGTTCCCTTTGAACAGTATCGCGAAGATTCCATCGCTTGCGCGACAAAGGGGGCGGCGCGCGACATGCGCCAGGAGCGGGCCTTCAAGGAGGTAACTCACGGCACGAATTTTCAGGAGAGCGCTCTCGATCGCGGCGACGCCGTCGAATATGTCATGATCTACAGGCGCAACTTCCGAGGCAATGTTCCGAAATTGCAGCAGTTCCTGGTCAACGGGGTGGAAGAATGCCTGATGGAAAAAGGTTACACGCCATTCGCGCTGACGCCGGAGCAGGCAAAGCAATTGCACAACTATAAGAAGGGGTCGCAGGATCGCTTCCATTATCTTCATCAGCTTTCCAGCGATCCAAGGGTCCTGCAGGCCCAGGCGCTGGAAATTTCTCGGAAGTAGGCGTGCATGATGAAATTTGGTTCCAGCGCGCCGCGCCGCAGCCGGTCCGCCGGGGCCCGGCGATTGGCCGCGACATAGGCTTTCAGAGCTCCTCCCAAACAGAACCGTCGCCGCGGAGGGGCCCCACTGGGCGTCCGTAACGGCGGCGCCGGGCGAGCCACATGTTGCCTCGTCCTGAATGCGCGCTATCTAGCGGCCATGCCCCTGCACATCATCAAGCTGGTCGTCGGTTGCGACAACATCGACGAACTGGTCGCCTGGCACGCCGAGGCCGATCGCCCGTGGATCATGCACACGCGGATGACCCCCAAGCGCATCGACGAGGTGCTGGACGGCGGGTCGCTGTACCGGGTGATGAAGGGCCAGATCCTGTGCCGCCAGACGATCCTGAAGATCGACACGGTCGGCGAGGGCCAGGCCTCGCGCTGCGAGGTGACGGTCGACCCGACCATCATTCGCGTCGCCCCCACGCCCCGCCGGCCCTTCCAGGGGTGGCGCTACCTGAAGCACGAGGACGTCCCGCCGGACCTGACCGAAGCCGAGGCCGCCGAGATGCCGGCCGACCTGGCGCGGCAGCTGCGGGAATTGGGGGCTTGGTAGGGAGGTTGGAACGAGATTGGCGGCGGGTCGGCTTCCGACCCTGAGCGGACCTTCAGTATCCCTCTCTCTGAGAGAGAGGGAGGGGCCCGCCGCGCAGCGGTGGGAGGGTGAGAGGTTACACCCTCTCCGATCGAAGCACCGCCAGGATGTCGTCCGCCGCTCCGCCCGGATCGGCCAGGACCCGCTCGTTGCGAACCCCCACGACGATGTATCCGAACAGCTCCAGGATCTGGGTGCGGCGGGCGTCATAGTCCTCGCGGCCGTCATGGGCTGTGCCATCCAGCTCGACGATCACCTTGGCCGCCTCGCAGACGAAATCGGCGAAGTCGCGGTCGATCGCGACCTGCCGCAGGAACCTGAACCCGCCCAGGCGGCGATTGCGCACGAGGGTCCAGAGCGTCTTCTCGGCCAGGGTCTGGTTACGGTGAAGGCGACGGGCGTTGGCGGTCCTGTCCATGGCCCGAGCCTGGCCGCGCCGCTTGGACCGATCAACGACAGGAACCGGGATTTTCCGGCAAGCGGTGAAACCTCTCACCCTCCCACCGCCTTCGGCGGCGGGCCCCTCCCTCTCTCAAAGAGAGAGGGGTCTTGGCGCGAAGCACGGCCCTGATCAGCGGGCGTTTCAAAGGCCCAAAACCACCCCGAACCGAAGTCACGAAGGTTCGCTAGGTGGCGACGCCGCCGAATGTCCAAATGCTGGCCCGACACTCCCGGCGATGAACGACCCGTTGGGGACCGACGCCGCGGCCGCCTGAAAGTCCCTTTGTAGGCACCGCATTGCAGCTAGGCTATGCGGGAAATCGCGCCACGTTTGAATGGATCCCTGGGCCTATGAACGATCTTCCGCCCGACTTGATGATGCTTTTTGCTCGGGCAGGATGGAAGCCCGGCCGATGTGTTGAGATGGCGACTGTCCCGCCGGAGGGGCATCCCGCCGGCCCAATCCTCCAAGCCTTTTCCGGCCTGCAGATCGGGGAGGTGAAAGCAGGTATAGAATGTGCGACGGGAGACATCGCTTTCACTAGCGAGGCCCATAGTCCGTCGGAGACCCAAGAGATCGAAAAGCTCTCGGGCGAGCGTCTCGTTGCGATCGCGCGGACACATCAGGATTATGCCGTCCTCTACATTGGCGACTCCGGCCGTTGCTTCGGGGCGTGCGACTTGATGGAGGCGCCATGGCTGGCTGGAGAGACCTTCGTTGATGCGATACGTTCCATCATCACGGGGCGGTGCGTGAAGCCGATCCTCCTGCCGGGTCAGGAAAGCGCTACTTTCTACGGAGACATCTATAGGGCTGGCGATCCGCGCCTATACGATCTCGGTGGCGGTCGATAGCTGACACACAGGCTGAAACAACTTCCGACCTCCACCCATCGCTGACATCCAAAGCGTCTGTTCGTGAACCTTCCATCCGCGTGGGCGGAGCTCGGGACCGATGGGTTGGCGGGGATTCAGCCGCATCCATCCCCGCGAGCGCCGATAGGAACCTCAATCTTTCCAGCCTCTTGCAGCGAAATCAGCGTCACAAGCGCCGCCGCGTTCAAACCGCCTGCATAATCAACGGGTCTCCATCACGGGGAGGGCTCTTGGTACCGGCCCAAGCAGGCGATGGGGATGGAACCGAGCGGGGCCGCCTGGGCCTGGCGATCGGATCGTGACGGAGGGCGGGGCTCAGAAGGTCCCAAGGTCCGGCGGGGACGGTGGCGGGACGGGCGGGTCGACGGGGCCGGGAGGTTCAAACCGGCCTGTTCCAGGATCAGTCGGAGTCGCCGACGGCCCCTTCCGGGCGACTTTGATCCTGCCCGTCCGAGGGGGAACGTCGATCGGGATGAAACAAGCCCTCAGTCGCCGTCCCTCGAGACAAACGGTTCCGCGGAGCGGTCAGGTCTAGCCGAAACGCACACACTAAACCTCACGGTCATCCGGGCTCGGCCCGGACCGCTCCGCGCCTCCCCATCAGCTCGGCGGCTTTCCGCGTGAGGCGGCCAAGCCGTGTCTTCAGCCAAAGATCGAGGGTGACGCTTGTTCGAGCCGTCTGATGTGGCGCTAACCCACCGCCATGTTGTCGATCAGCCGGGTCCTGCCCAGCCAGGCGGCGACCAGGATCCGGCCCTGGGCGTCGCCGATCGGCCCGGGGCCCAGGCGCGACAGGTCGCCAGCCTCGCGGATGTCGACATAGTCCACCTGGCGGAAGCCGGCGGCGAGGATGGCGGTCTTGGCCGTTTCCTCGGCCTCGTCGATCCGCCCACCGGCCGCCACGGCCTTGGCGGCGGCCTCGATGGCGTTCGGCAGGGCGACGGCGGCGGCGCGCTCTTCGGCGCTGAGATAGGCGTTGCGCGAGGACAAGGCCAGGCCGTCCGCGGCCCGGGCGGTCGGCGCGCCGACGATCTCGACCGGGATGTCCAGGTCCTGGACCACCCGCTTGATGACCTGCAGCTGCTGATAGTCCTTCTCGCCGAAGATCGCGACGTCGGCCTGGGACTGGATCAGCAGCTTGGTGACCACCGTGGCGACCCCGCCGAAGAACTGCGGGCGGGCCGCGCCTTCCAGCGGTTCGGAGACGCCGGTCAGGTTGACCGTGGTCGCGAAGCCGGGGGCGTACATCTCCGACACGTCCGGCGCGAACATCAGGTCGCAGCCGACCCCGGCCAGCAGGTCCGCGTCGCGGGCCTCGCCGCGCGGATAGGAGTCGAAGTCCTCGTGCGGGGCGAACTGCTTGGGATTGACGAACACGCTGGCCACGGTGCGCCGGGCCTTCGTCTGGCCCAGCGTGATCAGCGACAGGTGGCCCTCGTGCAGGGCGCCCATGGTCGGGATCAGCGCCACGCGCTCGCCGGCGGCCTTCCAGGCGGCGACCTGGGCGCGCAGGTCGGCGACGGTGCGGACGATTTTCAGCGTCGATTTCGCCACGGCGAACTCCTGCCTCGAACAGGCGTTGGCTTATGACGGACGTGCGTGCGGACGTCCACCTGCGACAATGGGTCCACAGGGAAGGGGGCCGGGATTGACGTCGCGCCCTCTCAGGGCGTCTCCTGCGTGTTAATCTTTCATTGAGAGTCGCCGAGTCGGGCGAAAAGAAGGAAAGAAGGCATGGCCGAAACGCGTGTCATCGTCGTCGGCAACGAGAAGGGCGGGGCGGGCAAGTCCACCATCGCCGTCCATCTCGCCACCGCGCTGCTCTATGGCGGCGCCAAGGTGGCGCTGCTGGATCTCGACCTGCGCCAATGCACCTCGATGCGGTTCTTCGAGAACCGCAAGGCCTGGGTCGCCGGCAACGGCGTGACCCTGCCCGAGCCGCTGCCGTTCCGGCTCAGCGACGACGACATCAAGCTGGCCGCCGCGCCGGAGGAAGAGCAGGTCGCCAAGTTCGAGGCCGCCTTCGTCGCCGCGCGCGAGGCCGCCCACTTCGTGCTGATCGACACCCCCGGCGGCGACACGGCCATCTCGCGCATGGCGCACGGCCTGGCCGACCTGATCGTCACCCCGATGAACGACAGCTTCGTCGACTTCGACATGCTGGGTCACGTCGACCCGGTGACCATGGAGCTGCAGAAGCCCAGCCTCTATTCCCTGACCGTCTGGGAGGCCCGCAAGGCCCGCGCCCTGTCGGGCCAGCGCCAGGCCCTGGACTGGGTGGTGCTGCGCAACCGCCTGGCCACCACCGAGGCCCGCAACCGCAAGCGTGTCGAGGACCGCCTGACGGCCCTGTCCAAGCGGGTCGGCTTCCGCATGGGCCCCGGCCTGCGCGACCGGGTGATCTATCGCGAGCTGTTCCCGTTCGGCCTGACCATCGCCGACCTGTCGCCCCAGGTGCGTCCGGTGCCGGTCTCGCTGCAGCACCTGGCCGCGCGCCAGGAGCTGCGGGCCCTGATGCACGCCCTTGGCCTTTCGGCCTATTCCGGGGAAACTCTGCTCGCCGCCCAATAGTGCGGGTCGGCGTCGGGGACTGACGGTCCATGTTTTATCTGCTGCTGGGCGGGGCGATCCTGCTGTTCGTCCTGTCGGGCCGCGCCACGCGCGTGCTGAAGGGCGACGGCTGGCGGATCGGCGCGGGGATAACCGCGCTGCTGGCCTTCGCGGGCGGGGCCTATGCCGGCCTGCGCAGCGAGTGGCCGGTCTGCATCGTGCTGCTGGTCATCGGCGCCTGGAGCGCCACGACGGCTCGCCAGCGTCCGGTGGTCTCCAAGGCGCGGCGGACCGAGGGCGGGCCCAGCCTCGCCGAGGCGCGGGCGATCCTCGGCGTCGGGCCCGAGGCGTCCAAAACCGAGATCCAGGCGGCCTATTCCCGTCTGATCCGCATGGCCCATCCCGACAAGGGCGGCACCGCCGGCCTGGCCGCCCAGCTCAACGCCGCGCGGGACCGGCTTCTGAACGGCAAGTAGATCGCCCGAGGCCAGGTCCCTGCTGTCTCAAATCCGTTCATCCCGACGAAAGTGGGGATGAACGAAGGGCGGGGAAGCGCCCTAGTTCGGGGAGAGGACCATGCAGGGCTGGCGCTTGGCGCTGATCGCCCGGCAGGCGCCGCGGGCCGCGTCGGCGGTCAGGCCCTGGAACTGGGCGCGGAAGGTGCTGCCGGCCGCCCCTTCGACCGCGCCCTCGGCGTCGGCCACGAACTTGGAGAAGCGCGAACGGACCAGCATCAGCTGTTCGTTGGCCAGGCTCTTGGACTTGAACGCCCCGACCTGCACGCCCCACGCGCCCTTGGCCTTCTTCGGCGCGGGCTTGGCCTGGGCGGCCTTGAGGGTCGGCGAGACCTTCATCGGGGACGGGGGCTTGGGGTTGTCGGTCAGCACGATCTTCAGGCCGGCCTGGTCGCCGTCGCCTTCCTCGGTGGAGGGGCGCATGATCGGGCCGGTCGGATCGTCTTCGTACAGGTTGGCGGCGATGGTCGTGCGCTCGCCGTGCGAGCGGCGCTTGAGCACGTCGAAGCCCGTGGTCAGCAGGTCTTCCATGTTGTTGTCGCGCCAGGCGGTGGACGAGCCGCCCAGCACCACGGCGATCAGGCGGCGGCCGTCGCGCACGGCCGAGCCGGCGAGGTTGTAGCCCGAGGCGTTGGTGTAGCCGGTCTTCAGGCCGTCGAAGCCGGGCATGTTGGTCAGCAGGCGATTGTGGCCGGCGATGTAGCGGCCGCGGAATTCGAAGCCCTTGATGCTGAAATAGGAATAGTACTGCGGGAAGTCGCGCATGGTGGCGCGCGACAGGATGGCCAGGTCGCGGGCGGTCGAGATCTGGCGGCTGTCGGGCAGGCCCGAGGCGTTGACGAAACGGCTGTTGCGCATGCCCAGCTCCTGGCCGCGCAGGGTCATCAGGGCGGCGAACCGGGACTCGCTGCCGCCGAGTCGCTCGGCCATGGCCACGGCGATGTCGTTGGCCGACTTCACGGTCATGGCGCGGATGGCCTCGTCGACGCTGACGCTGTCGCCGACCGCCAGGCCCAGCTTGGTCGGCGCCTGGGCGGCGGCGCGGGGGGTGATCGGCACGCGGTCGGTCAGCTTCAGCCGGCCTTCGCTGAGCGCCTCGAAGGTGAGGTACAGCGTCATGACCTTGGTGACCGAGGCCGGATAGCGCGGGCTGTCGGCCCTTTTGTCGTAGAGCATTTCGCCGGAATTGGCGTCGATCACGATCGCCGCGTATTTGGGCTCGGCGCTGTTCATCTGCAGATACGGGATCTGCGCGGAAGCGGCGACCGGAGCCGCCAGGCCGCACAGCATGGCGCCGGCGACACCAAGGGCGGCGAAAACGGAACGGGCGGAGGTAAGCTTGGCGAACATGGGAAATGCGTCCGTCATCTGAACTGAGCGGTTCCGCACCGCCACACGCGTGACATTAGCATGCGCGTCGTGGCCTTTCGCTAAGGTAAACAAGTGGTGAGCGATTTCGCCGCAGAGATGGATATTTTCAAGGCGTTGCGGCGAAGCTTCTGTCTCGCCCTCAGGGCGAGTGAATGTGTCCATCGGTTTATGGTGCGCTGCACAATTTCCTTGACTGCTGCGGTGCAACATGAGACACCGGTGTTGTCCCAACGCATGGCTGGACGCCGCTTCTCCACCGTCATGCCCCGCCCCCTGCCAGGAGTCTCCCCCATGGCCGCCGCTGAAACCCTGAAGAACACCGTCGAACAGTTCAGCACCGCCTCGAACCAAGCGTTCAAGGACGGCGTCGAGAAGTCTCTGGCCGCTCTGGCCGAGGCCAACACCCATTCGAAGAAGAACCTCGAAGCCGTGGTCGCCTCGGTGACCGCCGCCACCAAGGGCGCCGAAGCTCTGGGCGCCCAGACCTTCGCCTATTCGAAGAAGGCCGCCGAGGACCAGGTCGCCGCCGCCAAGTCGCTGGCCGGCGCCAAGAGCGTCCAGGAAGCCGTCGAGCTGCAGACCGCCTGGGCCAAGTCGGCCCTGGAAGCCTACATCGCCCAGGTCAGCAAGGCCTCGGAGATCGTCTCGGCCTCGATCAAGGACTCGGTGAAGCCGCTGAACGAGCGCGTCACCGCTACCGTCGAGAAGCTGCAAGCCGCCCGCTAAGGCGACCGGCTCGCTTCGAGCCAAATAACAGTTCGAAGGCCCGAGCCGGCAACGGCTCGGGCCTTTTTTCTTGTCCTGTCATCCCGCCGCGCTAAGCATGCGTCCAAGTCATGGGAGTATGTGATGTCGAAGGTCGAGCAGCGTCTGGCGGAACTGGGAATCGTGCTGCCGCAACCGGTCGCGCCGGTCGCCAACTACGTGCCCTTCGTCCAGGTGGGGAACCTGGTTCACATCTCCGGCCAGATCTCGCTCGACGCCAACGGCGGCCTGAAGGGCACGGTCGGGACCGAGGTCGACCTGGAGACCGCCCAGCAGGGCGCGCGCCTGTGCGGGATCAACCTGCTGGCCCAGATGAAGGCCGCCCTCGGCGACCTCGACCGCGTCAAGCGGGTGGTCAAGCTGGGCGGCTTCGTCCAGGTCAGCCAGGACTTCGTCGACATCCCCAAGGTGATCAACGGCTGCTCGGACCTGATGGTCGAGGTGTTCGGCGACGCCGGCCGCCATGCGCGCTCGGCGGTGGGCGTCTACAAGCTGCCGCTGGGCTTCTCGGTCGAGGTCGACGCCGTGGTCGAGGTGGCCTGATGCGCGCGCGGCCCCGGCCCACGACCGAAGCGTTCGGCGAGGCGTGGGAGCGCCTGTTCGAGCCGGCGGTGGCCCATCGGGGCCTGTGGTCGCCGAACGGCGCGCCCGAGAACTCCCTGGCCGCGTTCCAGGCCGCCTGCGCCCACGGCTATGCGATCGAGCTGGACGTGCAACTGACCGCCGACAACCACGTGGTGGTCTTCCATGACGACCATCTGGAGCGCCTGACGGGCGCGCCGGGCCGGTTGCGTGACCACACCGCCGCCGATCTTGGCCGGTTGAACCTGTCGGGCTCGGACGAGACCATCCCGACCCTGGCCGACGCCCTGACCCTGATCGGCCACCGGGCCATGGTCTATATCGAGCTGAAGACTCCGTTCGGCGAGGTCGGCGAACTGGAAAAGCAGGTCAGCGAAATCCTGCTGGACCATAACGGCCCGACCGCGGTGATCGGCTTCAATCCCTATTCCCACGCCTGGTTCGCCGAGCACCAGCCGCAGATCCTGCGCGGCCTGGACAGCTACGGCTGGGCCGACGAAAACGCCCGCAAGCTGGCGCCGGAGCTGCGCAAGTCCCTGGCCAACCTCGAGCAGGTCGAGATCGCCCGGCCGGACTTCCTGGCCCTGGGCCTGGACATGCTGCCCAGCGCCCGCGCCGACGCCCTGCGCGCCAAGGGCATGCCGGTCATCGCCTGGACCGTGCGTTCGGCCGAGCAGTGGGACAGCGTCCGCGGCCATTGCGACAACCTGATCTTCGAGGGTTTCGCCGCGTGACAGCCGTCAAGGCGGAGGTGCGCGTCCACCGGCGCATCGCCGAGATCGGCCGCGACGCCTGGGACGCCTGCGCCGCCCCGCACGGCGATCCGTTCGTCAGCTTCGACTTCCTCGACGCCCTGGAAGAGAGCGGTTGCGCGGTGGAACGCACCGGCTGGGCGCCGCACCACCTGTCCGTCCAGGACGAGGCCGGCCGGGTGGCGGCGGTCATGCCGCTGTACCTGAAGTCCCACAGCCAGGGCGAATATGTCTTCGACCACAGCTGGGCCGACGCCTACGAGCGGGCCGGTGGACGCTACTATCCCAAGCTCCAGTGCTCGGCGCCGTTCTCGCCGGTGACCGGGCCGCGACTGATCGTGCGGCCCGACGTCGATGTCGATGAGGGCCGATCGGCGCTGCTGGGCGGGGCCCTGACCCTCTGCGATCGCCTGGACGCCTCGTCGCTGCATGTGACCTTCCCGACGGCCGGTGAATGGGCGTGGCTGGGCCAGCGCGGCATGCTGCGCCGCCAGGACCAGCAGTACCACTGGTTCAACAACGGCTACGCCGACTTCGACGACTTCCTGGCCGCCCTGTCGTCCAACCGCCGCAAGACCATCCGTCGAGAGCGGCGCGACGCCCAGGCGGGCCTCGAGATCGTGGCCCTGACCGGCGACCAGCTGACCGAGGACCACTGGGACGCCTTTTTCGGCTTCTACATGGACACCGGTGGTCGCAAGTGGGGGCGGCCCTATCTGAACCGGGCCTTCTACTCGCTGCTGGGCCAGCGGATGGCCGACAAGGTGCTGCTGATCCTGGCGCGGCGGCCGGGCGGCCCCTGGATCGCCGGGGCGCTGAACCTGATCGGCGACGACTGCCTCTACGGCCGCCACTGGGGCTGCACCGAGGACGTGCCGTTCCTGCATTTCGAGCTCTGCTACTATCAGGCCATCGAGCACGGCATCCGCCTGGGCCTGCCGCGCGTCGAGGCCGGCGCCCAGGGACAGCACAAGATCGCGCGTGGCTACCTGCCCAGCCCCGTCTATTCGGCCCACTGGATCGCCGATCCGGCCCTGCGCGAGCCGGTGGCGCGCTATCTGGAGCGTGAACGCGAGGCGGTCGACGCCGAAATGGCGGTGCTGACGGAGGAGTTCTCGCCGTTCCGCCGCGACGGCTGAGGCGCGCGGCGTCTCAGGATCGCTCCCAGGACGCCTTCAGCAGCGCGCGGACCTCGTCGTCCACGTCGGCCGGCGAGGCCAGCGGCAGCTTGGCCTTCAGGCGCTCGGACCAGCTTTCGGTCTTCGGTTCCAGCAGGCGAGGGGAGGCGTCCGGCGTCACGGCCAGGCCCAGCACCGCCGACCCGCCCTTGACCGGCTTGGCGGCGGCGAACTGGAACTCGCGCGACCAGGCGGTGAACCCCTTGCGCTGGCCGGTGACCAGGCCGTCCAGGCCAGCTACCGCCGTCTCCAGCGCCTGCAGGATCGCCAGCGCGGCGGGATCGGTCCAGAGGGCGGCGCGGGTCTCGTCGGGATTATCCCACGCCCGCTCGGACGGGAAGGCGACGGACAGCACATAGCTGGCCCGGTTCTGGCCCAGGCCGTGATGTTCCTTGAGCCAGCCAAGCTGGGCGCGAGGCCGGGTCTCGGGGCAGGTCCGGACGATCGCCACCCAGTCCTCCAGGCTCTTGCCGGTGTCGCGCGCCAGGCCTTCGCGCACCGAGGCGAACCACTTCCGCTGGCGTTCGGTCAGGTGTTCGGTCATGGGCGCAGTCCTCCGAAATGGTCGACCCGCTCGGCCGGCGTGTCCCGCGATGTCGGACCGATGGTCATTTGCGGGCCCCTCCCGGTTTGCTAGGTACGGGGCCGATCACGCCGGAGACGATCATGAGCCTTCACGGAAGCTACGACGCCGACAACATCTTCGCCAAGATCATCCGCGGCGAGGTTCCGGCCGTGAAGGTGTTCGAGGACGACCAGGTCCTGGCCTTCATGGACGTCTTCCCGCAGTCGCGCGGCCATGTGCTGGTGATCTCCAAGACCAGCCAGGCCCGCAACCTGCTGGAGGCCGAGACCAAGACCCTGGGTCGGCTGATCGGGGCCGTGCAGAAGGTGACCCAGGCGGTGACCACGGCTCTCAAGCCCGACGGCGTGGTGGTGACCCAGTTCAACGGCGCACCGGCCGGCCAGACGATCTTCCACCTGCACTTCCACGTCATCCCCCGCTACGAGGGCGAGGCGCTGGGGCGGCACGGCGAGGGCATGGCCGACGTCGAGGACCTGAAGCTGCTGGCCGAGAAGATCGCGGGGGCGCTCTGAAGCGTTCCGGCGCCAATGGCTGGAGCCTGTTGGGCGAAGGCAGCGGGTGGTTTCGCGCCTGAAACGCGCCCTAACCCTTGGCCCTAGGACCCCAGCTTGAGGATCGCGGTGGCCAGGCCGACGATCGCCGTCATGCCGCCCATCAAGGCGAAGCTCTGAAGGCGAAGCTTGTCGTTCAACTCGGCCAGGATCTGGTTCTTGGTGATGGCCAGGTCCGCCTTCAGGGCCTGGATGTCGATCTTGGTCGAATGAGCCAGGTCGGCGAGTTCGGCCTTGGTCGCCATGTTGGCGATATCAGCCTTGGTCGCCATGTCCGCGATGTCGGCCTTTCGCACCATGTCGACGATGTCGGCCTGTCGCACCATGTCCGCGATGTCGGCCTTTCTCACCATGTCCGCGATGTCGGCCTTTCTCACCATGTCCGCGATGTCGGCCTTTCGCACCATATCGACGATGTCAGCCTTTCTCACCATGTCGACGATATCGGCCTTGGTCGCCAGGCCGCCGATATCGGCCTTGGTCGCGGTGTCGGTCTTTGTCGCCAAGCCGCTGATGTCCGGAAAGTGCGCGGCGGACTGAACCAGCTCGACGATGGCG
The DNA here is from genome assembly GCF_059418465.1 of Caulobacter sp. GW821-FHT09A05. Classification (NCBI taxonomy): domain Bacteria; kingdom Pseudomonadati; phylum Pseudomonadota; class Alphaproteobacteria; order Caulobacterales; family Caulobacteraceae; genus Caulobacter; species Caulobacter sp. GW821-FHT09A05. The sequence continues at coordinate 121,961 of NZ_JBWKPX010000013.1, read as the reverse complement.
TCAGCCGCGCGCTCTTCCACGCCCGCGTCGCGAAGGCGTTTGGAGGCGCTGAGCGTGTCAAAGGCCAGGTTCATGAACTCAAGCTATCCGCGTGTTCCTGTTTTGTCCAGCCGTCATTCGCGAGCTTGAACAGCAAAAAGGCCCGGATCGCTCCGGGCCTTTCGCTGTCGCGTCCTAGCCGGCCGACCCTACTCGGTGAGCGCCGGCTCGGCTTCGTCTTCCTTGGCCGCCTTGCCTGGCTTTTCCGGGTTCGACTCGATCTCGAAGGCGATCTTGCCGTTCTCCAGGACCACCTTGACGTGGCCGCCGCGGACCAGGCGACCGAACAGGATGTCGTCGGCCAGCGGCTTCTTGATGTGCTCCTGGATGACCCGCGCCAGGGGGCGGGCGCCGTAGAGCTCGTCGAAGCCGTTCTTGGCCAGCCAGTCGGCCGCGTCGTCGCTCAGCGCCACCGTCACGTTCCGGTCGGCCAGCTGGGCCTCCATCTGCATGACGAACTTCTGCACGACCTGGCGGATGATCTCCGGCGTCAGCGGCTTGAAGGCCACCACCGCGTCGAGGCGGTTGCGGAACTCGGGCGTGAACAGGCGCTTGAGCGCGGCCTCTTCCTCGCCCTGCACCTTGTCGCGGCCGAAGCCGATCGCCTGGCGCTGGGCGTCCGAGGCCCCGGCGTTGGTGGTCATGATCAGGATGACGTTCCTGAAGTCGACCTTCTTGCCGTTGCTGTCGGTCAGCACCCCGTGGTCCATGACCTGGAGCAGGATGTTGTAGACGTCCGAGTGGGCCTTTTCGATCTCGTCCAGCAGCACCACGGCGTGCGGGTGCTGGTCGACGGCGTCGGTCAGCTGGCCGCCCTGATCGTAGCCGACATAGCCGGGGGGAGCCCCGATCAGGCGGCTGACGGTGTGGCGCTCCATGTACTCCGACATGTCGAAGCGGATCATCTCGATCCCGAGCGTCGAGGCCAGCTGCTTGGCGGCTTCGGTCTTGCCGACGCCGGTCGGGCCGCTGAACAGGTAGCTGCCGATCGGCTTGTCCGGGTCGCGTAGGCCGGCCCGGGCCAGCTTCATGGCCGAGGACAGCTGTAGCAGCGCCTCGTCCTGGCCGAACACGGCGCGCTTCAGGTCCGCTTCCAGTTCGCGCAGGGACTCGGTGTCGGACTTGGAGACCGACTTGGGCGGGATGCGGGCGATCTTGGCCACGACGGCCTCGATCTCCTTGACGCCCAGGACCTTCTTGCGGCGGCCTTCCGGCAGCAGCATCTGGCCGGCGCCGGCCTCGTCGATCACGTCGATCGCCTTGTCGGGCAGCTTGCGGTCGGTGATGTACTTGGCCGACAGCTCGACCGCCACCTTCAGGGCGTCGTTGGTGTACTTCAGCTTGTGGAAGTCTTCGTAGTAGGTCTTCAGCCCCTTGAGGATCTTGATGGTGTCTTCCACCGTCGGCTCGTTGACGTCGATCTTCTGGAAGCGCCGGACCAGGGCCCGATCCTTCTCGAAGTGCTGGCGGAACTCCTTGTAGGTGGTCGAGCCCATGCACCGCAGGGTGCCCGAGGCCAGGGCCGGCTTGAGCAGGTTGGAGGCGTCCATCGCCCCGCCCGAGGTGGCGCCAGCGCCGATCACCGTGTGGATCTCGTCGATGAACAGCACCGCGTTGGGGTGGTTCTCCAGTTCCTTGACCACCTGCTTGACGCGTTCCTCGAAGTCGCCGCGATAGCGGGTGCCGGCCAGCAGCGCGCCCATGTCGAGCGAGTAGATGGTGGCTTCCGCCAGGACTTCGGGGACCTGGTGGGTGATGATCTTGCGGGCCAGGCCCTCGGCGATGGCGGTCTTGCCGACGCCGGGTTCGCCGACCAGCAGCGGGTTGTTCTTGGTCCGGCGGCACAGGATCTGGATCGCGCGTTCCACTTCGTTCGCGCGGCCGATCAGCGGGTCGACCTTGCCCTGGCGGGCCTTTTCGTTGAGGTCGACGCAGTAGGCTTCGAGGGCCTCGCCGCCGGTCTTGGCGTTGGGCTTCTCGACGTCTTCCTCGACCGTCGCGCCCTTGGCCGCCTTGGGCTCGGACGCACCGGCCTTCTTGGCGATGCCGTGGGCGATGAAGTTGACCGCGTCGTAGCGGGTCATGTCCTGCTCTTGCAGGAAGTAGGCGGCGTGGCTCTCGCGCTCGGAGAAGATCGCCACCAGCACGTTGGCGCCGGTCACTTCTTCGCGACCGGACGATTGGACGTGGATCACCGCGCGCTGGATCACGCGCTGGAAGCCCGCCGTGGGCTTGGCGTCGTCTTCGTCGTCGACGACCAGTGAGGCCAGTTCGACGTCGAGATAGTTCACGAGGCTCTTCTTCAGAGCGTTGAGGTCGACATCGCAGGCGCGCATGACGCCGGCCGCGTCGTCGTCGTCAGTGAGCGACAGCAGCAGATGTTCGAGCGTGGCGTATTCGTGCTTGCGCTGGTTGGCGTAAGCCACGGCGCGATGCAGGGATTCTTCAAGTGGGCGCGAAAAAGAGGGCAAGGGGAGGCTCCTCAATCCTTTTCCATGGTGCACTGCAGGGGGTGCTGATGCCTGCGCGCCGAGTCGATCACTTGCGCGACCTTGGTCTCGGCAACTTCGTAGGTGAAAACGCCGCAAACGCCGACGCCATGCTGATGAACGTGCAGCATGATCCGGGTCGCATCTTCGCGCGACTTGTTGAAGAAACGTTCAAGTACGTAAACGACGAACTCCATCGGAGTGTAGTCGTCGTTCAAGATCAGTACGCGATACAACGAAGGCTTCTGTGTCTTCGGTTTCACTTCCGTGATCACCGAAGAGCCCGCGCCGTTGTTTTGTCCGCCTTGCTTTCGCTCGGCCATTGACCGCTTTCTCCCGGCGGGCCGAACCACCCGCCTTACATAGGATTAGATATGGAAACGCGGCAGCATTGGAAGGGGCTGCCGCGCCGCTGCGCCGCTTTAACACAGGGGCGCCGCGCAAAGTGGCTTACCGCTTGGGATAGCGGCGATGGGGACAGGTTGGTTGCCTGGGGTGAGGCGGGGAGATGGGGGTGGTTTTGACGGTCCGCAAGGGGCGGGGAGGCCGACTCAGTGGCGCTAGGGGGTGACACTTGCCCCCTCCGCGCCTGCGGCGCTCCTCCCCCGGACCGCGAAGCGGTCAGGTGGGGGCAAGTGGGGGAGACCCCGCCTCGCTACCCCAGCTTCACCAACATCTTTCCCAGGTTCTCGCCCGTGAACAGCTTGATGAAGGCGTCCGGCGCGCGCTCGACGCCATTCTCCACGGTCTCGTTCCACTTGATCTGGCCCGCGCCGATCCAGCCGGCCATGTCCTTGAGGAACTGCGGCGCCAGGTCGTAGTGGTTGGAGACGATGAAGCCCTCCAGCCGCAGGCTCTTGCCCACCGCCTGGATGATGTTGGCCGGGCCGGTCGGCTTTCCGGTCGCGTTGTACTGCGAGATCATGCCGCACAGGGCGAAGCGGCCGAACGGGCGGGCCGAGTTCAGGGCCGCCTCCAGGTGTACGCCGCCGACATTCTCGAAATAGACGTCGATTCCCTTGGGCGCGGCCTTCTCGAGTTCGGCCACGACGTCGGGCGTGGCCTTGTAGTCGATGACGTGGTCGACGCCGATGCTCTTGAGGAACGCGACCTTCTCGGGCCCGCCGGCCGAACCGATCACCGTGTGACCCTTCAGCTTGGCGATCTGGCAGACCACCTGGCCGACCGCCCCGGCGGCGGCCGAGACGAAGACCACGTCGCCGTCCTTCAGGGCCGCGATCCGCAGCAGGCCGACATAGGCGGTCAGGCCCGGCATGCCGGCCACGCCGAGGAAGGTCTGCGGCGGCAGGCCGTGGGTGTCGATCTTCGTCACCGCTCCCATGCCGCCGGCGGCCAGGGCCTTGGGCGAGACGTTGAACGCCTCGCGCCAGCCGAACATGGTCGAGACGATGTCGCCGGGCTTGAAGTTGGGGTCGTTCGAGGCCGTGACCTCGCCGATCGCGCCGCCCTGCAGGGCCTTGCCCAACTCGAACGGCGGCACATAGCTCTTCCGGTCGGTCATGCGGCCGCGCATGTAGGGATCGACCGACATCCACAGGTTCCGGACCTGGATCTCGCCGTCGCCGGGCGCGCCGACCTCGACGCTGGCCAGCTCGAAGTTCTCCTGGGCCGGAACGCCCACCGGGCGGCTTTTCAGACGGATCTCGCGCGACGTGACCATGGTCGTTCTCCCGGGGCCCCGTGATCGGGGTATGGTGTTAAACGAACGTTTAACCCGATCTCGCCCGCGCCTCCAGCGCCTTCCCGCGCGAAAGCGAACGGGATAGACAGCGGCCATGACCCAAGATCTCCTCAGGGCCGGCGTCGTGGGCGCGGGCGTGTTCGGCGGCTACCACGCCAAGAAGTATGTCGAGCTGGACGGGGTCGCCCTGACGGCGGTGTTCGACATCGACCTGGCGCGGGCCCAGGCCCTGGCCGAGCCCTTGGGGGCCCAAGCCTTCGACGACATGGACGCCTTCCTGGCCGCCGTCGACGTGGTCACCGTCGCCACCCCCGCCGTGCACCACGCCAAGGCCGGCCTGGCGGCGCTGAGGGCGGGCAAGCCGGTCTATTCGGAAAAGCCCCTGGCCGTGACCCCGGACGACGCCGACGCCCTGGTCGCCGCCGCGGCGAAGGCGGGCGTGGCCCTGGCCTGCGGCCACCAGGAGCGCGTGGTGTTCCAGGCCATGGGCCTGCTGGACATTCCCGAACAGCCGCTGCGCCTGGAAGCCGTCCGCCGGGGCACGCCGTCGGACCGCAACCTCGACGTCTCGGTGGTGCTGGACCTGATGATCCACGACATCGACCTGGCCCTGGCCCTCTGCGACGGCGACCCCGTCACGGTGGAAGGCGAGGGGGCGATCACCCGCTCCACCTCGCTCGCCAATCCTTCTTTAGACTGGGTCAAGGCCGAGGCCACCTTCGACAACGGCTTCACCGCCGTGTTCGACAGCTCGCGCGTGGCGGAGGCTCGCGAGCGGACCATGAAGGTGGTCTATCCCTCGGGCGAGGTCGAGATCGACTTCCTGGCCCGCACCTTCCGCAACACCACCCCGTTCCCGCTGATCGAGACCTTCACCGACACCCCGGCCGGCAAGGACCCGCTGGGCCAGAGCGTCGCCGGTTTCCTGAAGGCGGTGCGCGGCGAGGCCCCGCGTCCGGTGGTCACCGGCGAGGAGGCGGCCCGCGCGCTGGACCTGGGCCTGGCGGTGGAGCAGGCGGCGGGCGGCTAGGGCCGGCCTCGCCAACGGCCGGGCTAGGGGATCAGCAGCAAGCTGCCCGTCGTCCGTCCCGCTTCCAGGTCGGCCTGGGCCTTTCCGGCCTCTTCCAGGGCATAGGTCTGGCTGATCTCGACCGTCAGCTCGCCGCGACCGAGCGCGTCCAGCAGGTCGGCCGCCGCCGCCCGGTAGCGGGAAACGTCCGTGACATAGGCCATGACGCTGGGGCGCCACAGGGCCAGGCCGCGCTTGCCCAGGTCGCCGACCAGCACGGGCGGGGCGGCGCCGGCCGCCTGGCCGACATTGACCACCATGCCGAACGGCGTGACGGCGTCGAAGGTCCTGCGCAGATAAGCGCCGCCCAGGCCGTCATAGGCGACGTCGACGCCCCGGCCGTCGGTCAGGTCCAAGGCTTGCGCGACGAAGTCGGCGTCGCGGCCGACGATCACCTGCGCCGCGCCGGCTTTGCGGGCCACCTGGGCTTTCGCCTCGGAACTGACCGTGCCGATGACCGAGAAGCCCAGCTGGACGGCCCAGCGGGTCAGCAACTGTCCCAAGCCCCCCGCGGCGGCGTGCACCAGCAGGGTCGAGCCGGGGGCGGGCGGGCGCGGGCCCCGCAACAGCATCTGGACCGTCAGGCCGCGCAGCATGGCGCCGGCCGCGAGGCGCATGTCGATGTCGGCCGGCAGCTTGATGGCGCGGGCCGCCGGCAGGTTGCGGACCTCGGCATAGCCGCCCAGCGGCGCGCCGGCATAGGCGATGCAGTCGCCGACCGAGACGTCCTCGACGGCCTCGCCGATTGCTTCCACCACCCCCGCGCCCTCGACCCCGAGCACGCCCGGCAGGGGCAGGGGGTAGAGACCCGTGCGGTAGTAGATGTCGATGAAGTTGACGCCGATGGCGTGGTGGCGAACCCGCACCTCTCCGGCGGCGGGACGCGCGAGCGGACGGCGGACCAGCTGGAGTTGGTCGACGCCGCCCGGGGCGACGAGTTCGATGCTGCGGATCATGGGGCTCTCCTTTGAGATCGCCACGATGGGCCCGACGCGGACCTCATGAGAATTCCATGATCTCGCAACCGTACTGTGCGAAAACGCACGGATGGATTGGGAAGATCTTCGTCACCTGGCCGCCGTGGGGCGGCAGGGGTCGCTTTCGGGCGCGGCCCGGACCCTGGGCGTCGACCACGCCACGGTCGGCCGACGGGTCGCCGCCCTGGAGGCGCGCACCGGCCTGCGGCTGTTGGAGCGCCGGGGGCGGGGCACGGCCCTGACCCAGGCCGGCGAGCGGATCGCGGCCCTGGCCTTCGACATGGAGGACCGGGTCCTGGCGGTCGAACGCCTGGTCCAGGCCGAGCGCCGGCCGCCGAAGGTCGAGGTGGTGGTCAGCGCCCCGCCCGCCCTGGCGATGTTCATGCTGGCCGGCGGCCTGGCCTCCCTGCGTCGGGACCAGCCGTCGATCACCGTCACCCTGCGCGGCGAGGCGTCCCTGGTGTCGCTGACCCGGCGCGAGGCCGACCTGACCCTGCGCCTGCAGGCGCCGGACGAGACGACCAGCGTGGCCCGCAAGATCGGCGAGATGGCCTATGCGCTCTACGCCGCCGTCGACTACCCGCACGGACCGGATGGCGAATGGTCGCTGGTCAGCTACGACGCCGAGATGGACCGCCTGCCGCAGCAGGAATGGCTGCGCGCCTTCGCGGCCGGCCGGCCGGTCAGCTTCCGCAGCAACGACATGGCCATCCTGCAACCGGCGGCGCGGGCCGGCCTGGGCGTGGTGCTGCTGCCCTGCTTCATGGCCGACGCCGATCCGGGACTGCGACGCTGGTCACAGGCCGCCCCGCCCCGGCGCGGCCTGTGGCTGGCCATGCACGAAGACCTGCGCTGGCTGGCGGCGGTGCGCGCGGTCGGCGACCACCTGGCGGCGGTGATCCACCAGCACCGCGACCGCCTGTTGGGCGTCTAGCGAGTTCGACATCAGTCCTGGGGCGAAACCTCGTCCTTCGACAGACTCAGGATGAGGTTTTCTGCTGTCGAGGTCTGTAGATGGTCCTCATCCTGAGCTTGTCGAAGGACGAGGACCACCCAAGGCCCTGTAAGCCGAGCCGCCCTACTTCGGCGCCACCTTGACCAGCACCACGTCGTTGGCCCGCATGGTCACCGACACGCTGGCCGCGCCCGACTTGCCGACGGTCAGGGCCCGCGTCTCGGGCTTGTCCACGGTCAGGGCGTTGAGGTCGCGCACCTGCTGGTCGGTCAGCGTCTTGGGCGAGCCCAGCTCCAGATAGGCCGTATGGGCGTCGTTGGCCTTGAAGCCGGTGCGGAAGATCTGGACGTCGTAGCGGCCGGGCTTGAGGCCCTTCAGGTCGAGGCTGACCGGCTCGACGTCCGAGGTCGGCTGGACCTTGGTGTAGTAGGGGCGGTTGCTGACCGCCTGCACGGGTTGGCGGAAGGCCCAGACCAGGGCCTGGACGCCGCCCTTGTCGGCGGTCACCCAGCTTTCCGCGTCGGCGACCTTCACCGCCTTGTCGCCCAGCTGGTTCAGGTACTTGTAGGCGAACCAGGCCGGCTTGCGGATCCCTTGCGGGTTCATCAGGCCAAAGCCGCCCTCGAACGGCGCGGTCGGCGGGCCCGGCTCCTCGAACAGGTCGCTGTAGGTCCAATAGCTCATGCCCTGCAGCAGGCCCTCGCTGGCCTTCAGCTTGCTGAGGATGTAGGGCGCGCTGACATAGGAGTCGTGCACCGGGTCGCGCGGCGTGTAGCTGGTGCTCCATTCTGTGAAATAGAGCGGCAGGCCGGGCTTGAACGAGGCCTCTATCTCCTTTCGCACCCGGCGCACGTCGCCGACGATGGCGTCCGGCGAGGTCGATAGCTTGGTGTCGCTCTGGCCCTTCTCGTCCAGGAAGCCGCCGTCGACGCCGTAGGTGTGGGTGGTGACGAAGTCGACCGCCGCGCCCGAGGCCTGGACGTGGCTGAGGAATTCGGGGGTCCAGGCCGCGCCGGCGGTCGAGGGGCCGCCGACCTTCAGGGCCGGATCGATGGCCTTGATGGTGCGGGCGGTGATGTCATAGAGCTCGAAATAGGCCTTCTGGTCGGCCTTTTCCCAGAAGCCGTCGAGGTTGGGCTCGTTCCAGACCTCGAAATACCAGGACCGCACCTCGGCCTGGCCGTAGCGCTGCTGGACGTGGCGGACGAAGGCGTCGATCAGGCCCGCCCACTGCTTGGGATCGGGATGGGAGGTGTTGCCCTTCCAGTAGAAGATCGTCTGTTCCGAGGTCTTCATCGCGTCGGGGGTGAAGCCCAGCTCGACGAACGGCTTGACGCCCATCTTCAGCAGGCGGTCGTAGAGCTGGTCGATCTTGGTCCAGTCATAGACCGGCTTGCCGTCGACCACGCGATAGGTCCCCAGCACGTCGTGGAAGATGGCGTGGAAGCGGACATAGCGGAAACCCAGCTCGTCGCGGGCGATCTTCATCTGGGCCAGGCTGTCGTCGCGCAGCAGGGTGCCCGGATAGTCCGAACCCACCGACAGGTCGTAGAAGCGGTCGCGCGGCGTGGTCGGCGCCTTGGCGTCGATGGCGATGTGGCGGACGGCCGGCTTGCCCTGGGCGAAGGCGGATCCCGCCAGAAGACTCGCCAGGGCCGAGGCCAGGATCGCGCCGCGGAGCAAGGTCCTGGCGGGGGTGGTGGTCATGGTGGCGGGTCCCTTCCTGCGATGGTCCGCCCTCGTGCTGGAGCGGTGTCATTGGGACCGGTACCATTATTCTGGCGTCGTCGTATAGCCCGCTTGGCGTCGACGGCGCCGGAGCCTGACGGGGCAGGGGTCTGATCATGCGCGGCGGCCACGCTTCCGCGAACCGTTCGCAATGAAACGCGCGTCGAGCGGCCGGTTTCCGGCAAAAACTCGGCGTCCAACCCTTTCGTCGCGCTCCTAGCTGAGCTAACCACGGCGCACGATTTGGAAGGCGTACTCTGATGACCAAGAAACCCGACGGCACCTGGGACAAGTCGCAACTCCCGAGCCGGCATGTAACCGAAGGGCCGGCCCGCGCGCCGCACCGCTCGTATTACTACGCCATGGGCCTTGGCACCCGCGAGATCGCCCAGCCGTTCGTGGGCGTGGCCTCGTGCTGGAACGAGGCCGCCCCCTGCAACACCGCCCTGATGCGCCAGGCCAACGCCGTGGCCAAGGGCGTCAAGGCGGCCGGCGGCACCCCGCGCGAATTCTGCACCATCACCGTGACCGACGGCATCGCCATGGGCCACGAGGGCATGCGCTCGTCCCTCGTCAGCCGCGACGTGATCGCCGACTCGGTCGAGCTGACCATGCGCGGCCACGGCTATGACGCCCTGGTCGGGGTCGCCGGCTGCGACAAGAGCCTGCCGGGCATGATGATGGCCATGCTGCGCCTGAACGTGCCGTCGGTGTTCCTCTACGGCGGCTCGATCCTGCCGGGACGTTTCCAGGGTCGCGACATCACCGTCATGGACGTGTTCGAGGGCGTCGGCGCCCACGCCGCCGGGACCATGGACGCCAAGACCCTTTGCGAGCTGGAGCAGCACGCCTGTCCGTCGGACGGCGCCTGCGGCGGCCAGTTCACCGCCAACACCATGGCCTGCGTGTCGGAAGCCATCGGCCTGGCCCTGCCGCTGTCGTCGGCTCTGCCGGCGCCGTACCTGGACCGCGACCAGTACGCCGTGGCCTCCGGCGAGGCGGTGATGCGGCTTATCGAGCAGAACATCCGCCCGCGCGACATCTGCACCCGCAAGGCGTTCGAGAACGCCGCCGTGGTCGTCGCGGCGACCGGAGGCTCCACCAACGGCGCCCTGCACCTGCCGGCCATGGCCCACGAGTGCGGCATCGAGTTCACCCTCAAGGACGTGGCCGAGATCGCCGCTCGCACGCCCTATATCGCCGACCTCAAGCCCGGCGGCCGCTACGTGGCCAAGGACATGGGCGAGGCCGGCGGCGTGCCGATGCTGCTGCGCACCCTGCTGGACGCCGGCCTGCTGCACGGCGACGTCATGACGGTGACCGGCAAGACCCTGGCCGAGAACCTGGCCGACGTGGTCTGGCGCGACGACCAGGACGTGATCCGCCCGGTCTCCAACCCGCTGTCGCCGACCGGCGGCGTGGTGGGGCTGTGGGGCTCGCTGGCCCCCGAGGGCGGCATCGTCAAGGTGGCCGGCCTCAAGCACCAGGTGCACCGCGGCCCGGCCCGGGTGTTCGACGGCGAGCAGGCCTGCTTCGAGGCCGTCTCGAACCGCGACTACAAGGAAGGCGACGTCCTGGTCATCCGCTACGAAGGCCCCAAGGGCGGGCCGGGCATGCGCGAGATGCTGTCGACCACGGCCGCCATCTACGGCCAGGGCGTGGAGAACATCGCCCTGATCACCGACGGCCGCTTCTCGGGCGCCACGCGCGGCCTGTGCATCGGCCACGTGGGACCGGAAGCCGCCGTGGGCGGGCCGATCGCCCTGGTCCAGGACGGCGACATCATCAGCATCGACGCCACCAAGGGCACGATCGACCTCGAGGTCGAGGCCGACGAACTGGCGCGCCGCAAGGCCGCCTGGAAGCCGCGCGGCCACGACTACAACAGCGGCGCGATCTGGAAGTTCGCCCAGCTGGTGGGGCCGGCCTATCTCGGCGCGACCACCCATCCGGGCGCGGCCAAGGAAACCCACGTCTACGCGGACATCTGAGGGGACGAGTTGGGCGGCCCTTGCGGTCGCCCGGCCTATTTCCTGATCTTCTTGAAGTCCTTGTAGAACAGGTCTTCCGGCGGGCGATCCTCCGGCGCGGCCAGGGCCGGCGCGGCGCAGCAAACGGCGAGGGCGGCGGCGAGAACAAGACGCATCGATCAGGGCTCCCAAGGTTTGCTTGCAGGGCGGCCTGCAGGGCATTTGTTGACGCAACGCGCGAGCTGTCAATCACGGGGCGAGCGACGGGCCTACATTCATCATGTCGGCGCCGGTGGGTTGTCTAAAAGCCTTCGAGTGAGCGCCGGGTCCCAACGTACGTGAGGGCTGAGGCCCCAATTCAACGCGACAGGCTGGTCTGGCCGCGCCAGCAAGAGTGCGCGGTGGCCATCGAGAGACATCGTCGGGATTGACCCTTCCTCGGCGAACGCAGTCTGAAAGCGCGCCATGCTTGTATAAATGGCCAAGGCTCTGCGTCCGTCGGGCAGCTTGACCGTCCATACGTTCACCTGTCCGTCCTTGAGAGCCGGGAAGCGCCTTGCTGTCTCGTCGTCGATGCGGACATACACCCTGGATCGCAACAACGCCTCGCCCACGGCCGTCTCGGTTTCAGGGCTGGGATGGTCGGCGAAGGCCACCAAGGCGCGCTCGAGATCGTTCTCGGGCGTTATGAAGGGCTGACCCATGGCCTCGGCCTCCCTACGAAGGCGAGGTTTGCAAGCTGACGCGAGGAGCGCCGCCATCGCCGAAATGGCCAGGATGGCGGCTCGTCTGTCCATCTTCCCGCCTAATCGTCCAGGTCGAACGGCAGCTCGTCCTGGTCGCTCTGGGGCGGACGGCCGGCCTTGGAGACTGGCTTGTAGGTCTTTTCCGCGATCGGCGACCGATCCTCGTCCACTCCCGGCGGGGCGTCGAGATCGTCATCCGCCTCCCAGGGGGCCTCCAGCGGGTCGGCGGTGGTGTCGATCTCGTCGAACAGCGGGGCGGTGGCGGTCGGGCGGGCCTGCGGCGCGGCGCTGATCGTCTCCAGGGCGGGCGTGTACGGCTTGGGCGCGCGCGCGGTCTCCGGCTCGACGGCCGGCGGGCGCGACTGGATGGCCGGCTCGGCCGTGGGCGAGACAGCGGGCGCGGGCCGGGCCTTCGGGGCCAGGGGGCGGCGGACGATGGCGTCGGCGCGCAGCAGCCAGCGGTTGGCTTCCTGGATGGCGTCGGCGGGCGAGCGGCTCTCGCGGCGCTGCTGGTCGCCTTCCAGCCACACGTCCAGCTCGAAGTCGGGGTGGCGCGGATCGTCGAAGATCAGCTTCAGGGTCACCTGGGCGGCCTGCTGCACGATCTGGTCGATGGCCCGGCGCTGCTCGCCGCGGAACACCCGGCCGATCACCTGGCCGTCGACCGACAGCTCGGCCCCCATTAGCTCGTCGATGCGGTAGATCAGGCACCAGGCGCCGCTGTCCCAGGCCACGGCGGCCTGGTTGGTGGTGAAGTTGAAGCCGGCGCCCCGGCCGCGACCCTTGGCGACGATCACGGTCTCCGGCGGGCCCTTCAGCACATGGCGCAGCGCGCGGCGGATCCGGCGCTCCTCGTCCATGAACCAGATGGCGGCGCTGCCCACGAAGGTCACCGCGGACGCCGACAAGGTCACGAGCAGCAGGAGACGCCAGAGTTCGCTCATGGGATCAGGCTAGCGAGAGTCCCCGTTTACGAACAGTTGCCGTTTCAGAGCGACAGCTCGGCGACCACGGGAACGTGATCGGAAGGCTTTTCCTTGTCCCGCTCGTCACGATGGATGACCACCCCGGCCAGCCGATCCGCCGCCTGGGGCGACAGCAGCAGGTGGTCGATGCGGATGCCCAGGTTCCTCGGCCAGGCGCCAGCCTGGTAGTCCCAGAAGGTGTAGCCGCCCGGGGCGCCGTCGGCCTGCAGGTAGGCGTCGGTGAAGCCCAGGTTCTTCAAGGCCCGGAACGCGCCCCGGCTCTCGGGCTGGAACAGGGCGTCGCCCAGCCAGGCCTCGGGATTGGCCACGTCCTCGGCCTCGGGGATGACGTTGTAGTCGCCGGCGATGACCAGCGGCTCCTCCAGGGCCAGAAGATCCCGGGCGTGGGCGTGCAGCCGCTTCATCCAGGCCAGCTTGTAGGCGAACTTCTCGGTCCCGATCGGATTGCCGTTGGGCAGGTAGATGCCGACCATCCGGAATGGGGTCGGGGCGGCGATCACCGCCTCGATGTAGCGCGACTGCTCGTCGACCTCGTCCGCGTGCAGGAAGGGCAGGCCCCGGCGCACGTCCTCCAGCGGGAACTTCGAGAGCATGGCCACGCCGTTATAGGTCTTCTGGCCATGGACGGCGACGTTGTACCCCAGGCGCTCGAAGGCCTCGGCCGGGAACTTCTCGTCCAGGCACTTGATCTCCTGCAGCACGGCCACGTCGGGCGCGGCCGATTCGAACCACTCCAGCACCCTTTCCAGGCGGGCGTTGACGGAATTGACGTTCCAGGTGGCGATGCGCATCGAAGGCTCCGTGAGGCCGGCGGAGGCTAGGGCGCATGGCGGCCGCGCTCAAGTCGGGCTTCCAGATTTCGCGCCGCGGATCGGCCCTAGATCGAGAAGCTGACGCCGCAGCCGCAGCTGGACTTGGCGTTGGGGTTGCGCACCTTGAACTCGGCGCCGGCCAGTTCGTCGACGAAGTCGATCTCCGAGCCCTTCAGGAGGGCCAGGGAGATGACGTCGACCAGGGCCGCGGCCCCGTCGCGCTCGACCCTCAGGTCGTCGGGCTCGGCGCTGTCGACCAGGTCGAACCGGTACTGGAAGCCCGAGCAGCCGCCGCCGTCGACGGCGACGCGCAGCATCACCCGATGGCCCTCGGCCTCGGAGAGGGTGTGGAGCCGGCGGGCGGCGTTGGAAGAAAGCGTTACGGCTGTGTCGGTCATGGCTGTGGAAAATCCATACTTCGCCTATATGAGGGCCTGCGCGCCCCAGGGAAAGGGGCGATCAGCAAAGGCCTTCCATGTCGTCGTCTCCCTTCTTCGTTCCGCGCGCGCCCTATGCCGAGGATCCGGCCAGATCCCTGGGGCGTCGTTTCCTGGAAGACGAGAGCCGCACGCGCACCCCGTTCGCCCGCGACCGCGACCGCATCATCCACACCTCGGCCTTTCGCCGCCTTAAGGAAAAGACCCAGGTGTTCGTCGCCCACGAGGGCGACAACTTCCGCACCCGCCTGACCCATTCACTGGAGGTGGCGCAGGTGGCGCGGTCGCTGGCCACGGCCTTGGGCCTGGACAGCGACCTGGCCGAGACCATCGCCCTGGGTCACGACATCGGCCACCCGCCGTTCGGCCACGCCGGCGAGGACGAGCTGCAGTCGTGCATGAAGGCGTATGGCGGCTTCGACCACAACGTCCAGACCTTCCGCGTCGTCACCGAGCTGGAGCGCCGCTATCCGGACTTCAACGGCCTGAACCTGACCTGGGAGACCCTGGAGGGGATCATCAAGCACAACGGCCCGGTGACCGAGAAGCTGGGCAAGCCGTCCTGGAAGGCGATCTCCAAGTACGACAGCGAATACAAGCTGGGCCTGAACACCTGGGCCTCGGCCGAGGCCCAGGTCGCGGCCCTGGCCGACGACATCGCCTACAACAACCACGACATCGACGACGGGGTCGAGGCGGGGCTGTTCACCCTGGATGAGCTGATGGACGTGCCGCTGATCGGCCCGATCCTGGCCGCCGTGCGCAGCGAGCGCCCGGACCTGGACCCGCGCCTGACCCGGCTGGAGGCCGTGCGGCGAATGATCGGGGCCATGGTCGACGACGTCATGGGCGAGACCCTGCAGCGCGCCGCCGCCACCGGCGTGCAGTCGGCGCAGGACGTCCGCGCCCTGGAACACGCCCTGGTCGCCTTCTCGCCGGACATGACCGAGGACTTGGCCCGGCTGCGCCAGTTCCTGCACGCCCGCATGTACCGCCACTGGCGCGTCAATAGGACGCGCAGCCAGGCCCGCCGCATTCTCGCCGAGATGTTCAACCTCTTCTTGGCCGAGCCCGACGTCCTGCCGTCGGAATGGTTCGCCCGGTCGCAGAACCGCGACGAGGCCGGCCGCGCCCGCGTCGTGTGCGACTACATCGCGGGCATGACCGATCGGTTCGCCATCGAGGAACATCGCAAGCTGTTCCAGCTGGACGTCTGGAACTAGCCCGGCCCGAAAGCCGGACGGCGACGTTCACGAGTGGTTCTGGGTAGGCCCGGGCTCCGATAAACTATGTCGGCGCGCGTCCGATTCGCTGTGAGCGATCCCGCGCGCATGAAGTCTGGAGCCTCGACGCGAATGTCCGATCCCCACCGCGGCGCCTACACGCCGCCCACCGATGCGCCGCTCTCGTTCGACGCGCGTCAGCCCGTTCGCGGCTCGCGGCCCCTGCCCATGACCCTGATCATCAGCGCGGTGGTCCTGGCCACCCTGGTGGTCGCGGTGCTGCTGATCTATCGCGGCGGCGTGCGCGGCCCCAACGAGCCGCCGCGCACGGTGGGCGAGCCCGTCGCCCAGATGAAGGCCGCGCCGCCGGCCGACGCCGCCCAGCCGGCCGACCCGGCCTCGGGCCTGCAGATCTATAAGAGCGAGACCCCCGAGGCCTCGCCGACCTTCGCCGCCCAGCCGGAAGCGCCGCTGGCCCGTCCGACCCCGCCGCCGCCCAGCGCGCCGGTCCAGACCGCCACCCTGCAGCCGGCCAAGCCCGCGCCGACCGGCCCTGCCGCGCCGGTCTCGGCCCTGCCGGCGGCCAAGCCGGCCGCCAAGCCGCAGACCATCGAAAGCCTGGCCACCGCCGCCGTCTCGCCGCGCGCCGGGCCGCCGGTCGCGACCAAGCCCGCCGCCGCGCCGGCCCCCGCCGCTTCCGCCGGCGGCCCAGCCAGCGTGCAGATCGGCGCCCTGTCCTCGACCGCCCTGGCCGACAAGGCCTGGTCCGACGCCGCCCGCATCGCGCCGGGCCTGGCCGCGGGCAAGGGCAAGCGGGTCGAGGCGATCGACAAGAACGGCACGACCCTCTACCGCACCGCCGTCACCGGCTTCGCGTCGCGCGCCGAGGCCAAGGCCTTCTGCGACGCCCTGTCCGCCGCCGGCAAATCCTGCTTCGTGAAGTAAGGGAGTCGGGCGCTTGGCCAGCATTTCCGCCGCCATCCTCGGCTGCGCCGGGACCACCCTGACGGCGGAGGAGGCCGCGTTCTTCCGCGACGTGAAGCCGTGGGGCTTCATCCTGTTCAAGCGCAACATCGCCGACCCGAACCAGGTCCGGGCCCTGACGGCGGCGTTGCGCGCCACGGTGGGGCGTTCCGACGCCCCGATCCTGATCGACCAGGAGGGCGGCCGCGTCGCCCGCCTGCAGGCGCCGCATTGGCGGAAATATCCGCCGGGCCGCGCCTATGGCGACCTCGTCGCCAACGACCCGCTGGTGGCGCGCGAGATCACCCGCCTGGGCGCGCGGCTGATCGCCCACGACCTGACCTCGCTGGGGATCAATGTCGACTGCGTGCCGGTGCTGGACGTGCCCGATCCGCAGGGGCACGAGATCATCGGCGACCGCGCCTATGGCGACACGCCGCAGCAGGTGGCGACCCTGGGGCGCGCGGCGGCCGAGGGCCTGCTGGCCGGCGGCGTCCTGCCGATCATCAAGCACATCCCCGGCCACGGCCGCGCCATGGCCGACAGCCACCTGGAGCTGCCGGTGGTGAAGGCCAAGCTGGCCGAGCTGGACGCCCGCGACTTCGCCCCGTTCCGCGTGCTGTCGGACATGCCGATGGCGATGACCGCCCACGTCGTCTACACGGCCATCGACCGGTCTCGCCCGGCCACGACCTCGAAGAAGGCGATCAAGAAGATCATTCGCGAGTCCATCGGCTTCGACGGCCTGCTGATGAGCGACGACCTGTCGATGAAGGCGCTGTCGGGCGATT
This sequence comes from Caulobacter sp. GW821-FHT09A05, assembly GCF_059418465.1. Lineage (NCBI taxonomy): Bacteria > Pseudomonadati > Pseudomonadota > Alphaproteobacteria > Caulobacterales > Caulobacteraceae > Caulobacter > Caulobacter sp. GW821-FHT09A05. Next base: position 105,074 of record NZ_JBWKPX010000013.1, on the reverse strand, counting down.
TCCGGCAGCGCGCCAAGGACAGCCTGGCCGCCGGCTGCGACGTGGTCCTGCACTGCAACGGCGACATGGCCGAGATGAAGGCGGTGATGTCCGGCGTCGGCAAGCTGTCGCGGGAGGCCAAGCGTCGGGTCCAGGCGGTGATGGGCCGGCTCGTGAAGGTCCCCGAGCCGCTGGACGTGGCCGAGGCGCGCGCGCGGTTCGATGCGGCCTTCGACGGACGCTTTGCGTGAGCACGGGCTTCCAGCCCACTCTCGACTTCGAGGCCGCCAACGAGGCGGCCGAGGACGGCGCGGCGCTGGTCATCGACATCGACGGCTACGAAGGGCCGCTGCACGTGCTGCTGGCCCTGGCGCGCAGCCAGAAGGTCGACCTGCTGCAGCTGTCGATCACCAAGCTGGCCGAGCAGTACCTGGCCTTCGTGCAGCAGGCCCGCCGGGTGCGCTTCTCGCTGGCCGCCGACTACTTGGTGATGGCCGCTTGGCTGGCCTATCTGAAGTCGCGCCTGCTGCTGCCCAAGCCCGAACGCCCCAAGGCCGAGGAGCCGCCGGCCGAGGAGATGGCCGCCCAGCTGGCTTTCCGCCTGGCCAAGCTGGACGTGATGCGCAAGGCCGTCGAGGCCCTGAAGGAGCGCCCGATCCTCAAGCGCGACGTGTTCATGCGCGGCGACCCGGAGGCGGTGAAGATCGTCTCCTCGACCCGCTTCGAGGGCGACCTCTACGCCCTGATGACCGCCTACATCACCCAGCGCAAGCGCGAGCACGGCCGCCACTACGCCCCGCGCCCGCCCCAGGCCTATCCGCTGGAGGACGCCCGCGACCGCCTGCGCGAGCTGCTGCCGCGGATGAAGGACTGGACGACCCTGTCGGGAGTCGCGCCGGTCGACCGCTGGGAAGAGGATCCCGACGGCCCCAGCCCCGCCAGCTACCTGGCCTCGACCCTGTCGGCCAGCTTGGAGCTGGTGAAGGAGGGGATCCTCGAGGCGCGGCAGATGGAGGCGTTCTCGGATATCTATCTGCGGACAAGGGCCGAGCCGTTGGAGCCTGCGACGTGAGAAGACCCCCTCCGGCCCTTTGGGCCACCTCCCCCAGAGGGGGAAGATCGACTCAGGAGATGCTCCCCCTCTGGGGGAGCTGTCGCGAAGCGACTGAGGGGGCTTTCGCGCCATGACCATCGACCCCCTCTTCACCGAACGCTGCATCGAGGCCCTGCTGTTCGCGGCGGCCGAGCCGCTGAGCGTCGAGGACCTGGTCAAGCGCCTGCCCGAGGGCGCCGACATCGGCGCGGGCCTGGCCGACCTGCACGCGCGCTACGCCGGCCGGGGCATAGAGCTTGTGCAGGTGGCCGGCCGCTGGCGGTTCCAGACCGCCCAGGACCTGGCCTTCCTGATGACCGAGGAGCGCGAAGAGCCGCGCCGCCTGTCCAAGGCCGCCCAGGAAACCCTGGCGATCATCGCCTACCACCAGCCGGTCACCCGGGCCGAGATCGAGGCGGTGCGCGGGGTGCAGGCCAGCCGGGGCACGCTGGACGTGCTGCTGGAGCTGGGCCTGGTCAAGATGCGCGGCCGCCGCCGCACGCCCGGCCGTCCGGTGACCTTCGGCACCACGGACGCCTTCCTCGAGCACTACGGCCTGGCGACCCTGGGCGACCTGCCCGGAATCGCCGAGATGCGCGCGGCCGGTCTTCTGGCCCTGGACCTGCCGCCGGGCTTCACCGTGCCCGACCCGATGGGCCTGCGGGCCGGCGAGGACGAGGATCCGCTGGAGGACGGCGACGAGGCTCCGGAATTCGCTCAGGATTTCCTGGGAGACATGGAGCGGGGGTAGGGGCTTTACACATCGTCGCAGGCGCCCGCTTATCGTGCGGCGCCGCTTTGCCCCTCGCCTCGCGACGGCCTATATTGTCAGAGATATTGTAACGACACGCCACAGCGGCTAATGGGCCGCTGTCGCAAGGAGCATCGTCGTCATGGGTAGCATGAGCTGGATCCACTGGGTGATCGTGATCGCGGTCGTCGCCCTGCTGTTTGGCGGGCGCGGCAAGCTGTCCGGCATCATGGGCGACGCGGCCAAGGGCATCAAAGCCTTCAAGGACGGTCTGAAGGACGATTCGTCCGACGACGTCGCCGCCAACAAGTCGACGGGCGCCCTGCCGCGCACCGAGGCCGAGAAGGAAGACCTGCGCAAGTCGTAGGGGATTCGTCGCGCCGCGCCCCCGCGAGGGGGAGGGCGGACGCGGCTATCGTTTCACTTCGCGCGCCGGCTCCCGGCTCGCTCTAAGGCGCGTCCATGCTTCCTGATATCGGCGGAACGGAACTCCTGGTCATCGCCGCGGTCGCCTTGATCGTGGTGGGACCCAAGGACCTGCCCGTCCTGCTGCGCAAGCTCGGCCAGTTCGTCGCCAAGATCCGCGGCATGGCCAACGAGTTCCGCGCCAGCTTCGACGAGATGGCCCGCCAGTCGGAGCTGGACGAGCTGCGCCGCGAGGTCCAGGCCATGCGCGAAGGGCAGTACACCGCCCCGATGCGCGACGCCGCCGCCCAGGCCGGCGACGCCAGCCACGTCGACCAGGTGTTCGCGGACATCGACGCCAGCCTCAACAGCGGCGCGGTCAAGGTCTCGCCGCACGACGCCTACCAGCCCGCGACGCCCCTGGAGGCGCCCGCGCCCGGCGTCGAGATCGTCTCCAAGCCGAAGCGAAAGACTTCGGCCAAGCCCAAGGCCGCCGCCGAGGCGACCGAGATCGTCTCCAAGCCCAAGTCGGCCAAGGTCGCCAAGGGCGACCTCTCGGTTCCGGCCAAGCCGGCCCGCAAGCGCGCGGCCAAGACCTCGACCAATTCGGACATCGTCTCGTGACCAACGCCCTCGGACACGATCCGGAAGACGAGATCGAAGCCTCGCGCGCGCCGCTGATGGATCACCTGATCGAGCTGCGCATGCGGCTGATCATCTGCGTGGTCGCCCTGTTCGTCGGTTTCGGCGTCTGTTTCGCCTTCGCCGACCAGATCTTCCTGTTCCTGGTCAACCCGTTCACGGTGGCCCAGAAGCTGCTGGCCGCCCAGCACGCCGGCGGCCATCATGGCCCCTTCGACCTGCTGCTGGCCCTGCTGGGCCTGAAGGAGATCCCGGCCACCGACACCAAGGCCCTGGGCCTGGTCTATACCGCCGCCCTGGAGTTCTTCTTCACCAAGCTGAAGCTGGCCGGCTTCGGGGCCGTGGTCCTGACCTTCCCGGTGCTGGCCTGGCAGCTGTACCGCTTCGTGGCCCCCGGGCTCTACAAGAACGAGCGCTACGCCTTCCTGCCGTTCCTGATCGCCTCGCCGTTCATGTTCCTGCTGGGCGCGGCCCTGGTCTACTACGTGATGCTGCCGTTCGTGCTGTGGTTCTCGCTGAGCCAGCAGATCTCGACCGCCGGCATCTCGATCCAGCTGCTGCCCAAGGTCAGCGACTACCTGACCCTGGTCACGACCCTGCTGCTGGCCTTCGGCCTGTGCTTCCAGCTGCCGGTGGTGGTCTCGCTGCTGGGCATGGCCGGCATCGTCTCCAGCAAGATGCTGCGCGACGGCCGCCGCTACGCCATCGTCGGGGTGTTCATCGCCGCCGCCATCCTGACCCCGCCCGACCCGATCAGCCAGATGACCCTGGCGATCCCGATGTGCCTGCTCTACGAGATCTCGATCTGGTGCGTGTGGCTGATCGAGCGCCGCAAGGCCAAGGACGAGGCCGAGCAGACCAAGGACGTGGTGGCGGTCTGATTTCCCTTCTCCCCTTGCGGGAGAAGGTGGCGCGCAGCGCCGGATGAGGGGTCTCTCAGACGTTGGAGGCCGTGCGTAACGCGGCGGCGCCCGCCATCGACCCCTCACCCGACCCGCTGCGCGGGCCACCCTCTCCCGCAAGGGGAGAGGGAAGAGTGTTGGCGCCCCCGCCGACGCGCCTTAGAGAGGTCCGTTCTTAACGACTTCTCTTCCGAGCGTTCCGATGCACGACATCAAGGCCATCCGCGACAATCCCGACGCCTTCGAAGCCGCCTGGTCGGCCAAGGGCCGCTCGGGCGCGGCCGCCGAGGCGGTCAAGCTGGACGCCCTGCTGCGCGCGGCCCAGACGGCGCTGCAGGAGGCCCAGGCCAAGCGCAACGAGAGCTCCAAGCTGATCGGCATGGCCAAGGCCAAGAAGGACGAGGCCGAGGCGGCCCGCCTGATGGCCGAGGTCGAGCACCTGAAGGCGGTCATGGCCTCGGCCGCCCAGACCGAGACCGAGGTCGGCGGCCAGCTGCGCGACCTGCTGGCGGCCCTGCCCAACATCCCCGCGCCCGAGGTGCCGGCGGGCGAGGACGAGGCGGGCAATGTCGAGGTCCGTCGCTGGGGCGATCCGTCCAAACTGCCGGCCGGCCGCCTGAACAATCCCAAGGACCACGTCGATCTGGGCGCGGCCCTGGGCGGCATGGACTTCGAAGCCGCCGCCCGCATGAGCGGTGCGCGCTTCGTGGTGCTGAAGGGCCAGATCGCCCGGCTGGAACGGGCGCTTGGCCAATTCATGCTGGACCTGCAGACGGTGCAGCACGGCTACGTCGAGGTCAGCCCGCCGCTGCTGGTCAAGGACGAGGCGTTGTTCGGGACGGGACAGCTGCCGAAGTTCAAGGATGATCTCTTCTGCGCGAATAGCGGCGACGTCAGAGATATCCAAGAGACGTTGACCGCGAACCGAACCTGGGAACCCGGAGAGTTCGATGCAGCCGTGCGACTGTTTATCGGCGATCCGAAGTGGCTCATCCCCACCGCCGAAGTCTCCCTGACCAACATCGTGCGCGAGCAGATCACCGACGAGGCCGAGCTGCCGCTGCGGATGACGGCCCTGACGCCCAGCTTCCGCTCCGAGGCCGGCGCGTCGGGCCGCGACACCCGCGGCATGATCCGCCAGCACCAGTTCTACAAGGTCGAGCTGGTCTCGATCACCACGCCCGACCAGTCCGAGGCCGAGCACGAGCGCATGGTCGGTTGCGCCGAGGCCGTGCTGAAGGCGCTGGAGCTGCCGTTCCGCACCATGCTGTTGTGCACCGGCGACATGGGCTTCGGGGCCCGCAAGACCTATGACCTGGAAGTCTGGCTGCCGTCGCAGAACACCTATCGCGAGATCAGCTCGTGCTCGAACTGCGGCGACTTCCAGGCCCGGCGCATGGACGCTCGCTTCAAGAAGGCCGGCGAGAAGGGCACGCACTACGTCCACACCCTGAACGGCTCGGGCCTGGCCGTCGGCCGCACCCTGGTGGCCGTGCTGGAGAACTACCAGGACGAGACCGGCCGGATCACCATCCCGGACGTGCTGGTCCCGTACATGGGCGGCGTGACGCATATCGGGGGCGCGGCGTGACCCGCCTCCACGATCCTTCTCCCCTTGCGGGAGAAGGTGGCCGGCGCAGCCGGTCGGATGAGGGGTTGAAGATCGCTTCAGCCGCCCTTCTGGACCGGCGGCGCGACCCCTCATCCGTCAGCTACGCTGACACCTTCTCCCGCAAGGGGAGAAGGAAGGTCTAGATGCGCATCCTCCTCACCAACGACGACGGCATTCACGCCGAGGGCCTGCAAAGCCTGGAGCGCATCGCTCGCGCCCTGTCGGACGACATCTGGATCGTGGCCCCGGAATACGAGCAGTCGGGGGCCGGCCGGGCCCTGACCCTGTCGGACCCGATCCGCGTGCGCCGGATCGACGACCGCCGCTTCGCCGTCGAGGGCACCCCGACCGACTGCGTGGCCATGGCCGTCCAGCAACTGATCGACGGCCCGGCGCCGGACCTGGTGCTGTCGGGCGTCAACCGCGGCCAGAACCTGGCCGAGGACGTCACCCTGTCGGGCACGGTGGCCGGCGCCATCGAGGGCATGGCCCTGGGGATCCCGTCGATCGCCCTGTCCCAGGCCATGACCTATTTCCACGACGAGGTGGTGGCCCACTGGGAGACCGCCGAGCACTTCGGGCCGGGCATCGTCCGCCGCCTGCTGGAGATCGGCTGGCCCAAGGACGTGGTCATGAACGTCAACTTCCCGGCCCTGGCCCCCGAGGCGGTCACCGAGGTGGAAGTCACCCGCCAGGGCTTCCGCGACTCGCACATGCGGAGCATGGAAAAGCGGACCGACCTGCGTGGTCGCGACTATTACTGGACGGGCTTCGTTCTCAAGCCGTCCACGCCGGCGGAGGGCACGGATCTGAAAGCCGTCTACGAGGGGCGCATCTCGGTCACGCCGCTGCACATCGACCTGACCCACAACCCGACGGTGGCGGCCCTGAAGGGGCTGCTCGGCGGCGCGCCGCCAAAGCTGGAGGCGGCTTCGTGATGGCCCAGGCCAAGGCCGACACGCCCGAGGCCCGGCTGCAGGCGCTGATGAAGGCCCTGCGCGCCCAGGGCGTCACCGACCCGGCCGTGCTGAACGCCATTGAGAAGACCCCGCGCGACCTGTTCACCCCCGACCTGTTCAAGGAGCGGTCCTGGGAGGACTCGGCCCTGCCGATCGCCTGCGGCCAGACGATCAGCCAGCCGTTCATCGTCGGCCTGATGACCCAGGCCCTGACCCTGGAGCCGCGCTGCCGGGTGCTGGAGATCGGCACCGGCTCGGGCTACCAGACCGCCGTCCTCAGCCGCGTCTCGCGCCTCGTCTACACGATCGAGCGCTACCGCACCCTGATGAAGGAGGCCGAGGCCCGCTTCGCGGTGCTGGGCCTGACCAATGTCATCACGAAATTCGGGGATGGATGGGAGGGCTGGCCCAAACAGGCGCCGTTTGACCGCATTCTGGTCACGGCGGCGGCGCAGGATGAACCGGAAACTCTGCTTTCGCAGCTCAAGCCCCAAGGCGTGCTCGTCGCGCCGGTGGGCAAGGGGCCGGTGCAGAGCCTTCGCCGCTACGCCGGCGACGGAAAGGGGGGCTTCACCGTCGAAGTCCTGTGCGACGTGCGTTTCGTCCCGATCCTGGACGGCGTCGCCCGCGAATAGCGGGCCGGCGTCGCCGGGTTTTCCCCGTGGGTCCCGCCCGGGGTTCTCGGGGCGGCGCGACATGTTTAATGGTTGGTTTACCCTTGCGGCGGCGACTGGAGCCCATGCAAGGTAGAGGAGAGGCTATGAGGCAGTTGTGGACGCGTGCGGCGGTGATCGCCCTGACGGCTGGAACGCTCGCGGCCTGCGAGAGCACGGGCGGCGCGCAATATCCCACCCGGAGCCAGGCTCCGACGCCGAACTTCCCGATCGTCCAGGCCCCGCCGGCCAACCAGCAGCCCGAAGGCCCCTCGACCCCGCCCGACGAGCCGCAGCCCACCTTCTCCGCGCCCGCCGGCAATGTCGGCGTCTCCAGCCAGCCCCTGGCCCCGGCCACGACCACCCAGCCGGCGCCGCTTCCTCCGCCGCCCCCGCCCGTCGCTGAAACCCGTCCCGCCCCGGCCCCGCCGGCGGCGCGCCCGGTGGTGGTCACCACCGTCGGCGGCCCCGTGGTGACGATCGCCGGCCCGCCCAAGAGCTACAAGGTCAAGTCGGGCGACAATATCGACGCCATCGCCCGCACCCTGGGCACCACCCGCGCCCAGCTGGTCAAGGACAACGACCTTAAGGCGCCGTACCGCATCCATCCCGGCCTGGTGCTCCAGGGGCCCGAGACCAAGGACGCCAAGGCCTATGTCGTCCAGACCGGCGACACGATGTTCGCCATCGCCAAGCGCTTCTCCGTCACGGCCGCGGCCCTGGCCGAGGCGAACGACCTGAGCACCGGCTCGGCCATCCGCAAGGGCCAGAAGCTGCGCCTGCCGGACGGCTACAAGGACAAGGGCCCCAGCCGCACCACCGTGATGCAGCCGGTGGCCCTGGGCCCGGCGAGCGGCGCGCCGTCGTCGTCCAGCGGCCTGCCGCCGATCGGTTCGCCGTCCAGCCAAGCCTCAGCGTCAGCCCCCTCCCGCGAGGTCGAGGAGGACGAGGCGCCGGCCGGCCGCCCGGTCACCACCACCACGGTCAGCGTCACCGGTCCGGTGGTCGAGGTCGCCGGCCCGCGCCGCACCTACACCGTCAAGTCGGGCGACGCGATCGACTCCATCGCCCGCAGCCTGGACACCACCCGCGCCGACCTGGCCAAGGACAACGACCTCGAGGCGCCGTACCGCATCAAGCCCGGCCAGAAGCTGAAGGGCCCGGCGACCACGGCCAAGGCCTATGTGGTCCAGACCGGCGACACCCTGGCCAATGTCGCCAAGCGCTTCAACGTCAAGCCGGCGGCCCTGGCCGAGGAGAACAACCTCCGCACCTCGGCCGCGATCAAGAAGGGCCAGAAGCTGCGCCTGCCGTCCGGTTTCCGGGACAAGGGCCCGCTGAAGACCACGGTGACGACCACCCCGGCCGCGCCGCGTCCCAGCGTCCCGCGCCCGACCACGCCCGCGCCCAGCTACACCCCGCCGGCCGCCACGCCGCCGCCGGCGTCGCTGCCCTCGTCGCCGCGCCCCTATACGCCGTCGCCCAGCACGACCTATCCCCGCACGCCCACCGGCCCGGCCCAGCCGGTGACGCCGCCGCCGTCCTCGGGCCAGATCATCGGCAGCAGCCCGCCGCCGACCGAGGCCGAGATCGCCGCCGCCGGCCGCGGCCGCTTCGTGTGGCCGCTGCAGGGCGAGACGATCTCCGGCTTCGGCGTCAAGGGCACGGGCCAGCGCAACGACGGCGTCGACATCCGGGCGCCGGCCGGCACGCCGGTCCGCGCCGCCGCGGCGGGCGAGGTGGTCTATGCCGGCAACCAGGTGCCCGGCTTCGGCAACCTGGTGCTGGTCAAGCACGCGGACGGCTGGGTGACGGCCTACGCCCACCTGTCGACCACCGAGGTCAAGATGCGCCAGCAGGTCGCCCAGGGCGCCACCCTGGGCGCGGTCGGCCAGACCGGCGGCGCGCCCGAGCCGCAGCTGCACTTCGAGGTCCGCTACGCGCCGACCCCGAAGGACAAGGCGCGTCCGGTGGATCCAGGCCTGGTGCTGCCGAGGTAGGGGCTTTCTCTCCTCGGTAAAGGCAGCGGAATTGCCTATGGATTTTCGCCCCAAGAGGCTGTCATCCCGGGCGTAGCGAAGCGAAGACCCGGGACCGCCGGGAGCGCCGAGTTCACGCCCCGGTCCCGGATCTTCGCGCTGCGCGCTCGTCCGGGATGACAGCCGTCTGGGGGAGGCGATTGCCCCGCTTCACAATGGGAGAAGGGTCAGGCTATTTGTCGCCCCAGCGCCACTTCCAGGGGCCGTCGCTCTTGCGCCAGCTGACGATGACCACGATCGCCGTCGCGGCCAGCACGACGCCCAGATGCAGCATCGGGTCGCGCCCCGCGAACGCCACGCCGCTGGCGGCGAGGACGACCAGGAAGCCGGCCAGCAGCGCCCAGCCCTCCCAGCTGCACGGCAGGCCGGCGTCGAACCCGTAGCGCTTCACGCGAAACCAAGGCTTGCCCATCAGGGCCTCCGAAGGGTCTTACGCCGGCAAGTTTACACCCAGCTCCCCGGCCAGGTCTCGGATGAACTGGTAGGCTACCCGGCCCGAACGGGCGCCGCGCAGCTGCGACCATTGCAGGGCCCGGCGCTCGAGATTCTCGACCTTCAGCCCGAAACGGTCGGCGTAGCCGTGGATGGCGGCCAGGTAGGTGGGCTGGTCCATGGGCGGGAAGCCGATCCACAGGCCGAAGCGGTCGGAGACGCTCATCTCCTCCTCGGCGTTCTCGGCGGCGGCGATCGCGCCCTGGGTCTCGACGTGGTCGCGCGGCATCAGGTGGCGGCGGTTCGAGGTGGCGACGAACAGCACGTTCTCGGGCGGTCCGGCCACGCCGCCCTCCAGGGCCGATTTCAGCGCCTTGGCGGCGGCGGCCCCGTCCTCGAACGACAGGTCGTCGCACAGCACCACGAAGCGCTCGGCGCGGGCGCGCAGCAGGTCGAACAGCGGCGGCAGGGCGGTGACCTCGTCGCGGTCGACCTCGACCAGCTTCAGGGCGGGGTGCTCGGCGGCCATGCCCATGAAGGCCGACTTGGTCAGCGAGCTCTTGCCCGTGCCGCGCACGCCCCACAGCAGCACATGGTTGCAGGGCAGGCCGACGGCGAAGCGGCGGAGATTCTCGACGAACCGGTCCTTCTGCCGCTCGACGCCGATCAGCAGGTCCAGGGGCATCGGATAGTCGGGTGCCGGTATGAAGCTACCGCTGGCCGGCTCATGCCGGAACAGCCGCCCCGCGGCGAAGTCCGGGGCGGCCGGGGCGGCGGGGGCCAGGCGCTCCAGGGCGTCGGCGATGCGGGCGAGCAGGGGCAGGGCGGCGTCGGTCATGTGTTGCCTCCTAGCCCCACCTGCCCGTCATTGCAAAAGGGGAGGTGAACGCATAGCTTCCGCCGACTTGGCGGGCCCCCATGTGTGGCGGGACGCTAACCTGACTTTCTTGGAGACGACATGTCCGGTGGACTGCAAGCCCAACTGATCCAGATCGCGCCCATCATCCTGATGGTCGTGCTCTTCTATTTCATGCTGATCCGCCCGCAGCAGACGCGCGCCAAGCAGCACGCCGCGGCCATCGCCGCCGTGAAGCGCGGCGACAATGTCGTGCTGTCGAACGGCATGCTCGGCAAGATCGTCCGCGTCGAGGACACCGAGGTCGGCGTCGAGATCGCCCAGGGCGTGACCGTGAAGGTGGTCAAGAGCATGATCGCCGAGATCCGCGCCAAGGGCGAACCCGCCCCGGCCAACGATCCCAAGAGCTGATCACCACTTCGCTTGAACACGAGGCGCCCTGGGGCGTCGTCCAGAGCCTGTAATCCATGCTGACCCTCTCCCGATGGAAAGTCACCGCCGTCATCCTGTCGGTGATTTTCGGCATCGTCTTCTCCCTGCCCAACGTGCTGCCGCAGAAGACGCTCGATGCGCTTCCGGGCTGGGTTCCGCACCAGAAGCTGAACCTGGGCCTCGACCTGCAGGGCGGATCGTACCTGCTCTATGAGGTCGACACCGACGCGCTGCGGGCCGAACGCCTGACCAACATGGTCGAGGACGTGCGCACCACCCTGCGCAACGACCAGATCGAGTTCGGCGAGCTGGGCGAAGCGGGGGGCATCGTGCGGGTCCGCATCACCGACCCGGGCAAGGTGGACCAGGCGGTCAGCCTGCTGCGCCGCTCGATCGGCGGACCGCTGGCCGGCGCCATCGGCGGGCGGGACACCGCGGTGGCCAACAAGGGCGACGGGCGGCTGGAGCTGAGCTTCGTGCCGGAGGCCGCCAAGGCCGACGCCGTCAAGGCCGTGGACCAGTCGATCGAGACCATCCGCCGCCGGATCGACGCCCTGGGCACCAAGGAACCGACGATCACCAAGCAGGGCAGCAACCGGATCGTCATCCAGGCGGCCGGCGAGAGCGACCCGGCCCGCTTGCAGGCCGTGATCGGCCAGACCGCCAAGCTGACCTTCCAGATGGTCGACGAGACGGTCTCGCAGGAAGACATGATCGCCGGTCGCATCCCGCCCGGCGTCGTGGTCATCCCCGGCACCGAGCCCGGCGCTCCACCGCTCCCGGTCGCCAAGCGCGCCCTGGTGACCGGCGAGGACCTGGTGACCGCCAACCAGGAGTTCGACCAGAACGGCGCGCCCGCGGTCGGCTTCCGCTTCGGTGGTTCGGGGGCCCGCAAGTTCGGCGACGCCACCACCCGCAATGTCGGCAAGCGCTTCGCCATCGTGCTCGACAACAAATACATCTCGGCGCCGGTCATCAACCAGCCTCTGCCGGGTGGTTCGGGCATCATTTCCGGCAACTTCACGCCGGAAAGCGCCGCCGAGCTGGCCCTGCTGCTGCGCTCCGGCGCCCTGCCGGCCAAGCTGAACCTGGAAGAGCAGCGCACCGTCGGGGCCGAGCTCGGCGCCGACGCCGTCCGGGCCGGCGCCATCTCGCTGGCCATCGGCGCGGTGGCGATGTTCGTGTTCATCATCCTGGCCTACGGCCTGTTCGGGGTGTTTGCCGCCCTGGCCCTGGTGGTCAACGTGCTGCTGATCGTCGGCATCATGTCGATGACCCAGGCGACCCTGACCTTCCCCGGCATCGCCGGCCTGATCCTGACCCTGGCGGTCGCGGTCGACGCCAACGTGCTGATCTACGAACGGATGCGGGACGAGGCGGCGGCGGGACGATCGCCGATGTCGGCGGCCGACACCGGATTCCGCCGGGCCATGGTCTCGATCATGGACGCCAACATCACCAGCCTGATCTCCGCGGCGATCATGTTCGGGTTCGGCTCCGGCCCCATCAAGGGCTTCGCCTGGACCCTGTCGATCGGCGTGTTCACCTCGGTGTTCACCGCCATCATCATCACTCAAGTGCTCATCGGCTGGTGGTTCAAGACCGCCAAGCCGAAGAAGCTGCCGATCGCTTAGGTTCCCATCATGGCTTGGCCCCTCATCCGCCTGATCCCCCGCCAGACCCACTTCCGCTTCGTGAAGTGGGCTCCGGTCGCCGCGGCGATCTCCGCCCTGCTGATCGCCGGCTCGTGCGTGTCGTTCTTCACCCAGGGCCTGAACCTGGGCATCGACTTCAAGGGCGGCATCGCCATGGAAGCGCGCATGCCCACGCCCATCTCGGGCGACGCCCTGCGCACGGTCGCCCGGGCGACTGGCGCCCATGACGTGCAGGTCCAGGACAACTTCGGCTCGCCCAACGCGGCGATGATCCGCTTCCTGCCCACGGCCGGCGGCGACGCCATCGCCGAGGCCAACCGGGTCAAGGCCGAGATCATCTCCAAGTTCCCGGGCATGACCATGCCGGCCCCTTCGGTGATCGGAGCCAAGGTCTCGGGCGAACTGCTGGGCTCGGGCTTCAAGGCCCTGGGCATCGCCCTGCTGCTGATGCTGGGCTACATCTGGTTCCGCTTCCAGTGGCAGTTCGGCGTCGGCGCCGTGGTGGCCGTGTTCCACGACATCATCCTGACGCTCGGCCTCCTGTCAGTGCTGCAGATCGAGTTCTCGATGACCTCGATCGCCGCCCTGCTGACGGTGATCGGCTACTCCATGAACGAGAAGGTCATCACCTTCGACCGGCTCAAGGAGAACCTGCGCAAGTACAAGACCACGCCGTTGCGCGACATCATCGACCTGTCGGAGAACGAGCGTCTGTCGCGGACGATCATCACCGGCTCGACGGCCCTGCTGGCCTTGGGCGGCACGATGGTGTTCGGCGGCCCGGTGCTGTTCCCACTGGTCTTCACCATGACCTTCGGCATCCTGATCGGCACCTATTCGTCGGTCTATATCGCCCTGCCGCTGATCCTCGTCTGGGGCGTCAAGCGGGGCGACGAGGAAGCCACGCCGATCAAGCTCGGCGCCGGCACCCGGCCCTGATGCTGCGCCAGCCGCCATCGATCGACGCCTGGGGCGGCGGCGGTTTCCGCGTCTCCGGCGTCTGGCGTCCGGGCTCGCTGCTGATCCTCGACGACCAGCCGCGGGACTGGGCCGCCGCCAGCCTGGCGGCCCTGACGCCGGAAGACTTCGCCGAGGTCTTGGCGGCGGGCGGGGTGGTCGAGTTCGTGCTGCTGGGCGTGGGCCTAGTCAACGCCCTGCCGCCACGCCCGGTGCGCGACGCGCTAAAGGCGGCGGGCGTGGGGCTGGAGTTCATGAGCACCGAGGCCGCGGCCCGCACCTACAACGTCCTGGCCAGCGAAGGCCGGCGGCTGGCGGCGGCCCTGATCGCCGTCTGACGGCCGGCGCTGCACCGGGACGCTCCGCCGGTGTCATCCCGGAAAGCGCGCAGCGCTTGTCCGGGACCCAGGTGAACCGCACCGCCTTCGCCCAGTCGCCTGGGTCCCGGACAGCCCCTGCGGGGCTTCCGGGATGACAACGGATCTGGGGTGGCGTCCTGGCTGCCCGGCGTCCGCAAAAAGCGTGTCTATTTGCCGACTCTCCGGGGCGCCCTATACCTGAGCTCGCAACAGGGGCATCAGGGGGCCTGGACATGACCGGACTGCTTTCGAACTTCCGCAACACCATCATCGTCAGCGTGCTGCTGGCGCTGGTGATCGCGTTTGGCTTCGGGCATAGCCCGCACGGCTTCGACGACGCCTATTTCCAGGCGGTCTTCCGCCTGCTGCACGTGTTCTTCGGTATCCTGTGGATCGGGCTGCTGTACTATTTTAACTTCGTCCAGATCCGCGTCATGCCGCAGATCCCGGCCGAGCTGAAGCCGGCCGTGTCGAAGTACATCGCCCCCGAGGCGCTGTTCTGGTTCCGATGGGCGGCGCTGGCCACCTGGGTGATGGGCGTGGTCCTGGCCTTCGCCCGCGGCTACCTCGCCGAGGCGGCGACCTTCGGCCTGTGGGGCGGCTACGAGCGCGGCGTCGACATGGGCTTCACCTTCATCGGCCTGGGCATGTGGCTGGCGACGATCATGTTCATCAACGTGTGGGGCGTGATCTGGCCGAACCAGAAGCGGGCCCTGGGCATCGTCGAGGTGGACGCCGACGCCAAGGCCAAGGCGGCCAAGATGGCCATGCTGTTCTCGCGCATCAACACGCTGCTCAGCATCCCGATGCTGGCGACGATGACGATGTACCAGACGCTGTTCAACTGATCGCGCGATCAGTTCGATCGGAAAAGGCCCGCCGGCTTGGCGGGCCTTTTTCTTTTGGGCGATGCGGCGCATAAGCCGCGCCCATGACGACCACGCTGGACATCGCCCACCGCAACGCCGAGCCGGACACCGACCTGGACGCCCTGGTGCGCCGCGTCGATCCCGACCGCTGGCTGGCCAGCCGCTTCATCGCCGATCCCAAGGCCCGGGCCGACGTCATCGCCCTCTACGCCTTCAACTACGAGCTGGCCCGCGTGGCCGGCGGGGTCAGCAACGCCCTGATGGGCGAGATCCGCCTGACCTGGTGGCGCGAGGCCATGGAGGAGATCGCGGCCGGCCGGTCGCCGCGCCGACACCCCACGGTCGAGGCCCTGGCCGTTGCCGGCTATCCCTTCGGCGCCCTGGCCGAGATGGCGGAGGCCCGGATGGCCGACCTGGAGGCCGCGCCGTTCGCGACCGAGGGCGAGGTCCTGACCTATGTCGACGCCACGGCCGGGGCGGTGACCATGCTGGCCGCCTGGCGGCTGGACCCGAAGGCCGATCCCCACGCGGTGCAGGACGCCGCCCGCGCCTATGGCCTGGCGGGGCTGTGGCGGTTGAAACGGACGGGAATCCAGCGCCTGCCGGACGACTGGACTCAGGCCGAGGTCCGCCGCCGGGTGGGGGAGGCGCGACGCAAGGCGAACGCGGCGCTGAAGGCCCTGCCGGTGGCCGCGTTCCCCGCCGCCGCGCCGGCGGCCCTGGCGATGGCGCAGGCGGGCGCGCGCGAACTGGGCGAGGTGGAGACGCGGTGGCGCCTGACCTGGGCGGTGGCGACAGGGCGGGTTTAGGGAATCGCACCATCCGTTGTCATCCCGAACAAGCGCCGTGCGCTTTCCGGGATGACAACCCTCGGAGCGGGCCTGACGCCCGCTAAGCCGCCTCCGACGGCTTCTTCGTCTGCCGCGCCGCCTTGGTCAGACGGTCCAGAACGTCGGGCACCAGCTGTTCGGAAAAGCCGCCGATGAAGGCCCAGACCATCAGCTTGGCCGCGTCGACGGCGGCCGGGAACATCAGGCCGCGGTTGACCAGGGTGATCGGGCAGTCGTAGCGGCAGGGCACGATCTGCGGGAACAGGTTGGCCGCGGCCGGGCCGACGATCGCGCCCTCGCGCACCAGGCCGCTGGCGAAGAAGGCCACCAGCACGAACGAGACCGACATGCCCACGAAGGCGGCGATGAACACCGCCGTCAGGCCCTGGCTGAGGGCGCTGACCTGGCGTACGGGATCGATGTCGGACGAGGCCGAGGCCATGGCCGACTCGGTGCGTCGCAGCACCGAGACCATGGCGCCGGCCGCGCCGATGAAGGCGATCAGCGAGAAGTTGGCGATCACGGTCACCGACTCGCGAAGGGCGCCGGGCGGGATGATGTTGGGCAGCAGGCGGGTGACCACCAGCGCCAGGAACAGCCAGCACAGCAGGCCCAGGGCCCAGCGCCGCATCCGGCCGGTCAGCACCTCGCGCTCGCTGCTCAGGGTGTAGAGCAGCTTCAGCCGCTCCAGCAGGCTCAGGGCCTCGGCCTCCAGCTCGGCGCGGCTGGCGTCCTCGGGGGCGAAGACGATCGGTTCCATCCTGGCGGCTTTCGGCCCGATCGCGTGGATGTAGCGTTCGCGCAGCTGCGGCACGAACCATCTCAGCCGCTCCAGCCCGTAGTCGCGCACCATCCACTTGCGCAGGTCCACGGCGGCGGCGATCTGTTCGCTGGGGTAGGGGCTGTTGAAGCCCTCGGTCAGGCGTCGGAACTTCTCCTCGCGCTCGGCCTGGCTGTTCTGGTCGGCCGGGTCGCCTCCGGCATGGCCCTGGCTGCCGTGGCGCAGGGCGATCTCGGTCAGGTCCAGGTCCAGCTCGGCGGCTAGCACGCGGGCCTCGGCATAGCGTCCGCCCAGTCGAGATTGCAGCGTGATGCGGTTTGAGATCGCGCGGAACAGCTGGAACATGGGCGCCCCTTCCGTGTCCAAACTAACGGAAGGGGCGAAGAGCTGCAATTTATAAGCGCATTACTGGGCGGGCTCGCCCTTTGTCCAGCGGTCGAGCCATTTCAGCACCTCGTCATGCCACTGCACCGAGTTCTGGGCCTTGAGCACCCAGTGGTTCTCGTTGGGGAAGTACAGCAGCTTGCTGGGGACGCCCTTGCGCTGCAGGGCCGTGAACGTGCCGATGCCTTCCTCCAGCGGCACGCGGAAGTCCTGGCCGCCCTGGACCACCAGTTCGGGCACGCTCCACTGGTCCACATGGTCGGCGGGGTTGAACTTGGAATAGGTCGTGCCGGCCTGGTAGGGCGGGCCGCCATTCTCCCATTCGCTGAACCACAGCTCCTCGGTGGAATAGCCCATGAACCGGCTGTCGAAGATGCCGTCGTGGTTCACCAGGCACTTCCACGGCTCCTTCCACTGGCTGGCGATCCAGTTGATCATGAAGCCGCCGTACGAGCCGCCCAGGGCGCAGGCGCGGTCCTTGTCGAGGAAGGCGTACTTGCCGGTGGCGAAGGTCCAGCCCTTCTGCAGGTCCTCCAGCGGTCGGTCGCCCCAGTGCTGGCTGATCGCGTCGGTGAAGGCCTGGCCGTAGCCGGTCGAGCCGTGGAAATCGATCATCACCACCGCATAGCCGGCGCCCGCATAGGTCTGGGCGTTCCAGCGATAGTGGAAGAGGTTGCCGAACGAGCCCTGCGGGCCGCCGTGGATCAGGAAGGCGACCGGGTACTTCTTGGCGGGATCGAAATTGGCCGGCTTGACCAGGTAGCCGTGCACGGTCTCGCCATTCCAGCCGGGGAAGCTGAACTGCTCGGGCTCGCCCATGGCCACGCCGGCCAGGGCCTCGGCGTTGTTGTTGGTGAGCTTGATGGGCGCCTGGCCCTTCTTCGCCGTGGACAGGGCGTAGAGCTGGGCCGGGCCCTTCAGGTCGTCCTGGGCGTAGACGATCGACTGCGGGCCGACGCTGAAGCCGCTGACATGGCCTTCGCCGGTCAGGGCGGTGACCTTGCCGGTCTTGACGTCGACCGCGAACAGCCTGGTCTGGCCGACGTCCTCGGCGGTCGTGTAGATCGTCTTGCCGTCGGCGCTCCAGGCGATCGACTGGGCCGAGCGGTCCCAGGCGGGCGACAGCTCGCGGACCTTGTCGCCCTCGCGGATCATGATCGCGAAGCGGTCCGCCTCGAAGCCCGGGCGCTTCATGGCCAGATAGGCCTCGGTCTTGCCGTCGGGCGAGACGCTGGGCTGGGCGTCCCAGGCCTTGTTGGCCCCCGTGGCGTTCGCCGGCTTGGCCGAGCCGTCCAGCGGGACGCGCCACAGGTCGTAATTCGTGCTCCAGGCTTCCTCGCGGTCGGCCGGCTTGGCGGAGAACACCACCGACTTACCGTCCGGCGTGATCGTGAAGTCCTCGTCGCCGCCGAACGGCTTGGTCGGCGCGTCGCCGTTGAAGCCGTTCATCAGCGCTGTCGGCGCGCCCGTGGCCAGGCCGGCGTCGTCCAGCTTCAGGGCGTAGAGGTGGTTCTGGGTCCCGTCGTTCCAGGCGTCCCAGTGACGGATGAACAGCTTGTCGTAGACCACGCCCGTGGTCTTCTGCGCGCCCTTGGCGGCCAGCCTGTCCTTGGTGCATTCCAGCGTGTCGCAGTCGGGGAACACGGCCTGGGAAATGACGATGGTCTTGCCGTCCGGCGCGATCTTGAAGGCGCCGACATCGAACGGGGCCTTGGTCACCTGGATGGCGGTCTCACCGGCCGCGTCGGTGCGATAGACCTGGTCCAGGCCGCCGGTCCGCCCCGAGACGAAGTACAGGCCCTTGCCGTCCGGCGACCAGCGGGGGCTGCTGGCCCCGCCGTCGGAGATGGCCAGGCGGCGCGGGGCCATCCTGGCCTTCAGGTCGGCGATCCACAGCGACATGGCGGCCTTGTTCGCCGCGAAATCCATCGTCCGTACGCTGTAGACCACGAAGCGGCCGTCCGGCGAGACGCGCGGGTCGCTGATCCGCTCCAGCTGCACCATGTCCTTGGCCGTGAAGCCGCGGCCTTCCGCAAAGGCGGCGGGCGCCGTGGCGAAGGTCGCGACGGACAGGGCCCCGATGGACAGGGCGAGGACGGAGGCGGCTGTGCGCAAGGTCTTGGTCATCGAAACGGTATCCAGGAGGCGTTGGCGCCGGAAAGAGGCCGAAGCCTAGCGACGACATGCCGGCGAAGCCAGGGGAGGGGCGCATGATCGTCCTTCGCGACCACAAGCTTCGCAATGCGACAAAAATATGACCTTCAGTTGTCCGAAAAAGCCATGAAAAACAATCGGATATGGAGGTAACAATCCGAAACAGGACTTGCTTTGCCGCGACGCAGCATTTTCCCTAGATGGTAGGTGGGGCGAGAAGGCGGTCGATGAACCGCCCCGCTGGTAAGGTAAGGGTCTCAAGTGTCGGCTTCGGCATATTTTCAGCATACGGTCGCCGGACCGGTCATCTTCGCCGGGGTGGGTCTGCACACCGGCTCGCACGTGCGCGTCGCCGTGCGCCCGGCCCCGGCCGACGCCGGCGTCGTCTTCGTGCGCACCGATGTCCACGACCGCGACAACCGCGTGCCGGTGCGGCCGGACGCCGTCTGCCAGACCCAGCTGGGCACCGTGATCAACAACGCCGCCGACGTGCGCGTCTCGACCATCGAGCACCTGATGGCGGCCCTGGCGGCCCTCGCCATCGACAACTGCGTGGTCGAGCTGGACGGGCCCGAGGTTCCGATCATGGACGGCTCGTCCGAGCCCTTCGTGCAGATCCTGGACCGCGCCGGCCGTCGCAAGCAGGAAGCCGCCCGTCGCTATATCGAGATCCTGAAGACGGTGACGGTCGAGGAGGGCGAAAAGTCCGCCAGCCTGTCGCCGTGCGACCGCTTCGAGGTGGCCTTCGAGATCGCCTTCGCCAGCAAGGCCATCGGCCGCCAGCGCGTCGACCTGGCCGTCGACGAGGACTCGTTCCGCGCCGAGCTGTCCGACTGCCGCACCTTCGGCTTCCTCCGCGACGTCGAGGCCCTGCGCGCCATCGGCCTGGCCCGCGGCGGCACGATGGAGAACGCCGTGGTCATCGACGGCGACCGGGTGCTGAACCCCGAAGGCCTGCGCCGCCCCGACGAGTTCGTGCGCCACAAGGCGCTGGACGCGGTGGGCGACCTCTACGTGCTGGGCGCGCCGATCATCGGCCGCTTCGAGGGCGTCCTGGCCGGCCACGGCCTGAACAACGCCATCGTCCGGGCCCTGATGGCCAACCCGTCCGCCTGGCGGATGCGCGCCCATTCGGTGGAATTGGCGCAGGCCGTCTGACCCTCTGATACGAAGGCGTCGACCTTCGACCTGATTTGGTCAAAAAGCCGATGTCTGTAGGGTTTTGGCGGATTCCCCGGGGGATGCGTCTTGGGGCGTATCCTCGTCACGGTTCGGCTTCCATTTGCGCCCGCATCGGCGTGGTGTAGAAGCCTTGCACGGCGCAGGGGCGCACGTTTGCTTCGAGGGTGATAAGTCCGTGCTTCGTAATTTCTCGGGACGCAAGGTGGCCATGGTCGCGACCGCCGCGCTGGTCGCCCTGTCGGTCTCCGCCTGCGCCGGCAAGCGCAAGAAGCCGACCCTGGCCTATGAAGAACGCCCGGTGGAACTGCTCTATTCGACCGGCGCCAACCGCCTGGACCGCGGCAGCTGGAACGAGGCCGTCGACTATTTCCGCGAGGTCGAGCGCCAGCACCCCTATTCGGAATGGTCGCGCCGCTCGATCCTGATGACCGGCTACGCCCACTACATGGGCAACCAGTACAACGAGGCGATCTCGGACGCCGACCGCTTCATCGGCCTGTATCCGGGCAATCCGTCGGCCTCGTACGCCTACTATCTGAAGGCCGTCTGCTATTTCGAGCAGATCGTCGACGTCAACCGCGACCAGGCCGCGACCGAGCAGGCCATGGCCGCCCTGCGCGACGTGGTCCAGCGCTATCCCAACTCGGAATACGCCCAGGACGCCCGCCTGAAGATCGACATGGTCAGCGACCAATTGGCCGGCAAGGAAATGACCATCGGCCGCTACTACCTGCGCAACGGCCAGACCCTGGCCGCCATCGGCCGGTTCCGCACCGTGATCGACCGCCACCAGACCACCTCGCACACCCCCGAGGCCCTCTACCGCCTGGTCGAGAGCTACCTGACCCTGGGCCTGCTGGACGAGGCCAAGCGCAACGGCGCGGTGCTGGGCTACAACTTCCCGGGCGATCCCTGGTACGCCGAGGCCTACAAGCTGCTGACCAACAACGGCCTCAAGCCCGCGGTGGAGCCGCTGAAGGCCGGCAACAAGAAGAATTTCCTGGATCGCCTGATCCACGACAAGGACGCCACCCTGCCGCCGCCGGCCGCCACGACGCCGGCCCCGGCCGCGACCCCCGGCGCGACGCCGCCGGCCGACGCCAAGCCGCCGGCCAAGCCCAAGAGGGGCGGCATCATGGGCGTCCTGGGCATGTAGTTCAAAGCGGGCCGGTCCTTCCAGGATCGGCCCGTTTTCCGTTCAGGAGGGCCTTTCAGGCCGCCGAGAACGTCCCGGGAACAAGCCCCCTATGAAAAACCGTGATTCCCGGCGATCCTAGGGCTCATGCTGATCGGTCTCTCCATCCGCGACGTCGTGCTCATCGAGAGCCTGGACCTGGCCATCGGTCCGGGCCTGACCGCCCTGACCGGCGAGACCGGGGCCGGCAAGTCGATCATCCTGGACGCCCTGGGCCTGGCGACGGGCGCCCGGGCCGACGCCGGGCTCGTTCGTCGGGGGGCTGCAGGCCACGCCAGCGCCACCGCCATCTTCGCCCCGCCGGCCGACCACGCCGCCTTCGCCTATCTGGACGACAAGGGCCTGGACTACGCCCGCGACGAGGACCTGGTCCTGCGCCGCCAGCTGTCGCCCGACGGCCGCTCGCGCGCCTTCGTCAACGACCAGGCCACCAGCGTCGGGGTGCTCAAGGACCTGGGCGCCCTGCTGCTGGAGGTCCACGGCCAGCACGAGACGGTCGGCCTGCTGGACCTGCGCACCCACCGCACCCTGCTGGACGCCTTTGGGGCGGTCGGCGTCGGGGCCGTGGCCGGCGCCTGGAGCGCCTGGCGCGCCGCCCGCGAGAAGGCCGCGGCCCTGCGCGGCCTGGCCGACCGGGCCGCCGCCGAGACCGAGGAGCTGACCCTGCGCCTGTCCGAGCTGGACCGGCTGGATCCGCGCGAGGGCGAGGAGACGGCCCTGGCCGAGGAGCGGGCCCTGCTGGGCTCGGCCGAAAAGGCCCTGGCCGACATCGCCGCAGCCAGCGAGACCCTGGGCGGCGACGCCCTGTCGGGCAAGCTGGCCAGCGCCTTCCGGGCGCTCGAGCGGGCCCGCGACCGCGCCATCCAGGCCGGCGCCCCGGCCGACGGCCCGGCCGTCACCCGACTGGCCGCCGCCTGCGAGGCGGTGGACCGCGCCCTGGTCGAGGCCCAGGAGGCCGCCGCCGCCATCGACGCCGCCGCCGAGGGTTTCGAGTTCGAGCCCGACCGCCTGGAAAAGGCCGAGGAGCGATTGTTCGCCCTGCGGGGCATGGCCCGCAAGCTGAACATCGCCGTCGAGCTCCTGCCCGGCAAGCGCGCCGAGTTCGCGGCCCAGCTCCAGGCCATCGAGACCTCGGCCGAGGCCCTGACGGCGGCCGAGCGCGACGCCGCCGACGCCCGCGACGCCTATCTCTTCGCCGCCCAGGCCCTGTCGGCCGAGCGTCGCGCGGCCGGCGACCGCCTGGCGGCCGCCGTCGAGGCCGAGCTGACTCCGTTGAAGCTGGAAAAGGCCCGCTTCCGCGTCGCCGTCGAGCCGCTGGACGAGGACCGGGCCGGTCCGACCGGGATCGACCGCGTGGCCTTCGAGATCTCGACCAATCCCGGCGCGCCGTTCGGGCCGATGGAGGCCATCGCCTCGGGCGGCGAGCTGGCCCGCTTCGCCCTGGCCCTGAAGGCCGCCCTCGCGGGGCGCGAGGGGCCCCAGCCGCTGATGATCTTCGACGAGGTCGACCAGGGCGTCGGCGGGGCCGTGGCCGACGCGGTGGGCCTGAGGCTCAAGCGCCTGGCGGCCAACGCCCAGGTGCTGGTGGTCACCCACTCGGCCCAGGTCGCCGCCCGGGCCGACGCCCACTGGCGGATCTCAAAGTCGGGTGACGACAGGTCGACCCGCACCCGGGTGGAGCCGCTGTCGGCCGCCGAGCGGCAGGAGGAGATCGCCCGCATGCTGTCGGGGGCCGAGGTCACCGAGGCCGCGCGCGCGGCGGCCAGGGCGCTGATCGGCTAGCCTTCGCTGTCTTGACGTTGTCATCCCGGACAAGGCCCGAAGGGCCGCCGATCCGGGACCGCCGGAATCGCCGCGCTCGGCCCCGGTCCCGGATCTTCGCGCTGCGCGCTCGTCCGGGATGACAGGAGAAATTAGGCCAGCGCGGGCTCGGCCTTGGGGGCAAGGTCCTTGCGCGACCAGCCCTTGATCCACGCCTGCAGCGGGGTGTCCACGTAGCGCTCGAACAGCCAGGCGGCGACCACGCAGGCGGGCAGGGCCATGGCCCAGGCGGTCCACAGCAGCGGACCCTCCAGGCCCAGCTTGCCGGTGGCGGCGCGCAACAGGCCAAACCACGCCACGGCGACCAGCTGGTTGGTCAGGAACAGCGAGAACGACAGGCGCCCGGCCACGCCGGCCCAGCCCCAGCCCTTGGCCTCGGAGGCGCCGGCGGCGTAGATCAGCAGGCCCAGCAGGGCCAGGCTGGCATGGTCGAAGCGGCCGAGGACCTGCAGCGCCACGACGGATGCGCCGGCCGCCAGCGCCAGGCCGTCGGCCCACCGCGACGAGATCGCCGTGGGCAGGCGGGCGATCAGCATGCCGACGATGAACAGCGGGATCCCCCGCACCAGGCCGAACCGCAGCGGCAACTGGTGGGCCGGGATGCCGGTCACGGCCTTGGCGGCGTAATCAACGGCCAGGAAGATCCCCACGCCGATCAGCAGGGTGGTCCAGGGCGAGCGGATCCTGGCCGTGGCGCGCCAGGCGGCCGGGAAACCGGCATAGCAGACGATCAGGGCCGACAGGGTCCAGGTCGGCATGTTCCAGCCCGACGGGCCGGGCACGAACCAGGCCTGCGTCAGGAAGACCTGCGGCAGCAGCTGGTTCCACTGGAACCATTGCGGGTTCTGCGGGGCCAGGCCGACGGCGCCCGTGCCCAGGACGAAGGCCACGAACAGCGCCAGCATCACCAGGTGGGCGGGCCAGATGCGCAGCACGCGGCGCTTGAGGAACTCGCCGGTCGTGACGCTCTGGGAAAGCAGGCGGGGTCCATAGGTCCTGGCCAGGACATAGCCCGACAACATCAGGAAGAAGTCGGTGGCCAGGTAGCCGCGCCCGAGGGCTGGATGGATCGCGAACAGCGACACGGGGGCCCGTTCGGCCACGTGGTAGAGCACGATGAACAGCGCCGCCACGAACCGCAGCAGGTCCAGGGCGCCGCCGCGGGACAGGCCTGGACCGTTTTGGGACATCGGGACGGACTGGGACATGCGACGAGCTCCTTTCCCTTGTGTGAGCAAGGCTCGGGCCAGCGGCGTGTCCCCAGGTCTCGCGCGGGCCAGGCGGAGATCCGCGTCGTGGATCGAGCTGGCGAATTTTCATCATCGCGAGGTGGGGGGACCAGCAAAGGCGCCGTCCCTCCCCCTTGCGGGGAGGGTGGCCCGCGTAGCGGGTCGGGTGGGGGATCGGTGCAGGGCGATGGACGGGGATTATTCTGCTGACTCAGCAGCCCCCCACCCGACCCTGGCGCTGCCAGGGCCACCCTCCCCACGAGGGGGAGGGACGGGTCTATCCTTGGGCGGTCGGGGATGAACCCCAGAAAAATCAACGCCCTGAACTTTCTCGACCCATTCCTGTCCTCACCCTTTCCAACTACCCGTATCCTTGACTCACCTCGTCGCGGGAAAGGGCGCATGGCCAGCGACCGATGCGGCGGCGGGGGGCGATCGAGCGGGTAGCTCCTTCGGCCGAGGCTCGCATGTGTAGGGGTCTCGTCAAACCTTGCGTCTCTGGTGCCGGTCGGGCCTGTTATACAGATACGACGTGACGTGAGGGCCGGCCGAGCAGCAGGCGAGCTTTGACAGGCTCGCGGTCCGGGACCGGGTGTCGTTGACCTGGCCCGCCCGTCGGAGGCTTCAAGGCGGCGAGGCCCGAACAGGGCTCAGCGCCGCAGGCTTCCGGACAACGACCGCGCGGAGCGATCTGGGCTTCGTCGAAACGGTAACAACTCAAACACTCCGGACGATGTCCGGCGCTCCGCGACCCTTTCCATAACCTCAGCGGTTTCCGCGTGAGAATGAGAGATCGTGCCCGCGAAAGACCCCCTCAGTCGGCTTCGCCGACAGCTCCCCCAGAGGGGGAGCAGCTCGTACGGCGTAGCTCCTCCCCCTCTGGGGGAGGTGGCCCGAAGGGCCGGAGGGGGCCTCGCGGGCGCCCAGGACCTAAGCCGCCTTCTTGGCCGCCTTTTCCTTCTTGGGCTTCTTGTCCTTCTTGCCGTGGCCGGCCTTCTCCGCCTTGGGGGGCTTAAGCTTCTTGGCCTTGGCCTCGGGCTCGGCGTGGACGTCGGAGACGGCCATGTCGGCCAGCAGCTCCAGGAAGCCCTCGCGCTTGCTGGGCTTGAGCAGGGCCAGGATGCGGGCGTCGGCCATGGCCACCTTGGGACGGCTCTCCTCCAGCACGGCGGCGCCGGCGGGGGTCAGGCTGACGGTGTTGGCGCGGGCGTCCTGGTCCGAGCGCTGGCGCTCCAGGTGGCCCTTGGTGATCATCCGGGCGACCATGTCGGCCAGGGTGGAGCGGTCGATGCCGGTGGCGCGGACCAGGCCCGTCTGGGTGACGCCCTCGTTCTCGGCCACGGCGGCCAGGACCGCGTACTGGCGCTGGGTGATCCCGCCGGCGCCGCTCTCCTCGGCATAGATGTCGAGGGCCAGTTGCAGGACGCGGTGCAGCAGATGGCTGGGCGAGCGGGACAGGGCCCCGCCTTGATCGCCTCGATCCCCCTTGGTGTCGCCCTTCGTATCGCCCTTGGTCTTGGCCATGGTTCGCCGTCCCTCTTTTCCGCCGACGGACCTTTCAGTACCACGCTTAGACGTCGTTTTGACGACAGACGGTCCGTGGGCTGCCGATTACCCGCCCCCGGGTCCCGCGGCCGGCGGCTCGGACGGCTCCGACGGCTCCGACGGCTGGGCCGCGTCGCCGTCGTGCATGTGCTTCATCATGAAAGGCACCTGGGTCAGCGAGAAGAGGATCATCAGCACCGCCAGGCCCGGAAACTTGAACCACACCCAAACCGCGTCGGACTGCGTCCGCCAGACCGCCTCGTTGACGCCGGCCAGGATCAGGAAACAGCCGCCATAGCGGATCGTCAGCGTCCGCCAGGCGGCGTCGGACAGGTGCATCGCCTCGCCCAGCAGCACCTTCAGCGGGTTCTTGCGCAAGGCCACGCCGCCAAACAGGAAGCCGGCATAGGCGATGTTGAGCACGGTGGGCTTGATCTTCAGCAGGCGCGGGTCATGGAAGATCAGGGCCAGGCCGCCGAACACCAGGGCCCCCAGGCCGGCGATCAGCGGCATCGGCGCCAGCCGGCGCTCGACCGCGAAGCCGAACGCCAGGGCGATCGCCGAGGCGGCCACCAGCACCCAGGTCGCGGTCGTGATGCTGCGGGTGATCAGGAAGCTGACCAGGAAGGCCAGCAGCGGTCCGTAGTCGACCGCATGCCGAATCCAGGCGGACCGCTTAGCGGCGGACGAGTCCGGGGTCCGGGGCGTTTCGGGGATGCTCATCGCCTAGTCCTCCAGCCCCACCAGCGACCGGGAGAAGGCCCGCGCGTCGAACGGTTGCAGGTCGTCGACGCCCTCGCCGACGCCGATCAGCTTGATCGGGCTGTCGGAGGCGCGCGCCACCGGCACCAGCACCCCGCCGCGCGCCGTGCCGTCCAGCTTGGTCATCACGATGCCGGACACCCCGACCTGGTTGCCGAAGATCTTCTCCTGGGCCAGGGCGTTGCGGCCGACCGTGGCGTCCAGCACCAGCAGGGTCTCGTGCGGGGCGTCCGGATCGACCTTCTTGAGCACGCGGATGACTTTCAGGAGCTCGTCCATCAGGCCCTGCTTGTTCTGCAGCCGGCCGGCGGTGTCGATCAGCACCACGTCATGGCCTTCCAGCTTGGCGCGCTCGACGGCCTCGTAGGCCAGGGCGGCGGCGTCGGCGCCGGGGGGCCTGGACATGAAGTCCGCCCCGGCCCGGTCGGCCCAGACCTTCAGCTGCTCGACCGCGGCGGCGCGGAAGGTGTCGCCGGCGGCGATCAGCACCTTGGCTTTCCGGCCGGTCAGGTCCGAGGCGATCTTGCCCAGGGTCGTGGTCTTGCCCGAGCCGTTGACGCCGATGAACAGGACCACATAGGGCCGGGGTCCGGCCAACGGATCGAACACGCCCTCGCGGTCGGACAACTCGGCGGCGACCAGCTCCGCCAGGGCTTCCTTGACCTCGGTCTCGGTCGACGACTTGCCGAACCGGGCCTTGCCGAAGGCGTCGGTGATGCGGGCGGCGATCTGGGGACCCAGGTCGGCCTCGATCAGCATCTCTTCCAGCTGGTCCAGCTGCTCCTGGTCCAGGGGCTTCTTGGTGAAGGCGCCGGTGACCTGTTCGGTCATCGCCTGGGACGACCGGGCCAGGCCCGACGTCAGGCGCTGGAACCAGCCTTTTTTCTGCTCGGGCTTTTCGCTCATGGCGTTCCTTTAGAGCGTGGCAGCCGAAAGTGTGAGCGGTTTCGGCGCCCGCCTCGCTCCAATTTTATAGGGATGGAGCCTGGGACAGGCTCCGTCGGGCGTGGCATGAAACGCCCATGGACGCGCTTTCGACCACGCTCTTCTGGCTGGATTACGCCGCCGTCGCCGTGTTCGGGGCGACCGGGGCGCTGGCGGCCGCCCGTCGCAAGCACGACATCATCACCTTCGGCTTCTTCGCCGCCATCACCGGGGTGGGGGGCGGCACGTTGCGCGACCTGCTGATCGGCGCCCCGGTGTTCTGGGTCCAGAGGCCCGGCTACGTCATGGTCTGCCTGGCGGCGGCGGTCGCGGTCTGGCTGCTGGGCAAGCGCGGCTGGCGGTTCCGGGCCCTGCTGTGGCTGGACGCCCTGGGCATGGCCGCCTACGCCGTGGTCGGCACGGCCAAGGCGCTGAGCCTGGGCGTCCACCCGTTCACCGCCGTGGTCATGGGCGTGCTGACCACCGCCTTCGGCGGGGTGATCCGCGACGTGCTGGCCGAGGAGCCCAACCTCCTGCTCCGCCGCGAGATCTACATCACCGCCGCCCTGCTGGGCGCGGCGGTGTTCGCGGTGCTGCACCAGCTGCACGTCGGTTTCTGGCCGGCCGGGATCGCCGGCTTCGCGGCCGCCTTCGGCCTGCGGGCCTGCGCGCTCAAGTTCGGCTGGAGCCTGCCGGGGTTCGCGGGCGGCGAGGATGCGCGGCCTTGATGCGCGCCCCGCGTTAGCGCATCCGCATTAATCCCGATATAGTAGTAATTCTTGAGAAAATTCAACCGGTTAAGGTAATGGTACGGTTCTCCCGGCACAGCCTGGGAGATCATGATGCCGTTCCGTCTCGTCCTGGCGAGCCTCCTGCTCGTCCTGCCAGTCAGCGCCCTCGCCGATCCCTGCGTCGCGCCCCTGCCCCGTCCTTCGACCACCTTCAGCGGCATTGTCCGCTATGTCGGCGACGGCGACAGCCTGTGCGTCAGCATGACCTCCGACCCCCGGACCTGGATCGAGGTGCGCCTCGGCGATTTCTCGGCTCCGGAACTGCGCGAATCGACGGGGCCGCGGGCCAAGGCCATGCTCAAGGCCCTGACCTATGGCCAATATCTGGTCTGCCGGGCCGGCCGGCAGTCCTACGACCGGGTGGTGGCCCGGTGCCGGCTGAACGGCGCGGGCGTCGGCGACCTCCTGCGCCAGAACGGCGCGATCGAAGGCGGCAACTAGGGCGGATCAGGTCTCGTGATCCGGATGCTGCCGGCTGACCACCGGGCCGGACGGCCCCAGTGGCGGCCGCACCGGCATGTCGGCCAGGTGATCCATCCAGGCCGGACGCCCCTCGACCGCCAGCTGCACCATCGGCTCGACCCGCGACGGGTCGTCGAAGGCGAACACCGCCAGGTCGATCTGGTCGGCGCTCCATTCAAAGGTCAGGGGCGTGCCGCAGGCGGCGCAGAAGCCGCGCTTCACCGCGTCCGAGCTCTTGAAGGCCGAGCGCTCGCCGCGGGTCCAGGCCAGGTCGGCGACCTTGACGGTGACCAGCGCCCCGAACGGGCCGGCGAAGGCCTTCTGGCACATGCGGCAATGGCAGATTGAGGCCCGGCCCGGTTCGCCCTCGACCCGAAAACGCACCGCGCCGCATTGGCAACCCCCGGTCAAAACAGGCGTGTCGGACATCGCAGGACCTCAGGGCTGGTGCGGGGGGACCGGCAGGACGGGGATCGGCGTCAGGCGAAAGGTGACCTCATAGGCGTCGTGGTCGGACAGCACCGGCCCGCCGGTGGCCGAGCCGTCGAACCGGGCCTCGACCTGGATCGGCCGGATCGCCACCTTGTCGCCGGGCTTGAAGCCGATCAGGTCCTGGGTGTCGAGCCACGGGGCGTCGCCGTCGGCCGAGATCTTGGCGTCGCAGTCCTGCGGCTCCTGGAAACAGACCTGGCTGACCACCTCGAACGGATAGCGCTGCATCACATAGTCATAGCGGTCCGGCGCGTGCATGACATTGAAGTCGCCGCCGACGATCAGGGGCGCGCCCGGCGTGCGGTCGCTCTCCATGAAATGGCCCAGCTCCTCGGCCTGCAGGTGGTGGGCCATGCGGTTGCGGTTGCGCGGCACCCCCGAGGCTCCCTTGGAATTGAGGTGGGTGTCGGCGATCTCGACCGGGGTGGGCAGGCCTGGCACGTCGAGGCTGACCAGCATCACCCCCTTGTTGGCCAGGCAGTCCAGTCCCGCGCAGTAGCGATAGGCGTGCGACTTGACCCAGTTGATCGGATAGTCGCTCAGCACCCACAGGCCGCTGGAGCCCCACTTGCCCCAGCCCTCGCCCTTCCGCCGGTACTTCACGCGCTTGTAGGGCGGCCGATCGTCCTTGCTGAACGGATTGGCGTCGCGCTGCTTCTTGCGCGGCCCCCGGGCGACATGGGCGTAGCCGCTGAGCGCGATCAGGTCGCGGACCTCCTCGCGGAAGCCTTCCTGCAAGAGGACGACGTCCGGCTGCAGGCCCTTCTCGCGCAAGGCCGCCAGCTGCTGGCCGATGGCCTTCAGCTTCGAGCCCCTGCCGAACCGCACCGGCCAGGGCAGGCCCTCGACATTGTAGGTCATGACGCTGAGCTCGACTGGCTTCATCGGTCCGACCGGATGGAAGGCGGCGGGCGGCGTGTCCTCGGTCTTGGGCTCCTGAAGCGGCGCAGGCTCCTGGGCGCGGGCCGCGCCGAACGACAGGGTCGCGGCGACGACGGCGGTCAGGACGAGACGGCGGACCATGCTCAGGCGGCGAGCTCGGCGATCACCCGCGTCCCGTCGTGTCCGACCACCCGGAAGGCGGCGATCTGGCCCTGCGGCGCGGCGCCCCCCAAGGCGGGATCGAAGGCGATTTCGGTGAAGTCCTCGGCCCGGGCCACGCCGTCGCGCTCGACCAGGCCCGACAGGGTGCGGCCGACCTGGCGCTGCAGGTGGCGTTCGAGCCCCGCCTGGCCGGCCTCGCGGAGGCGACGGGCGCGGTCCTTGATCACTGGTCCCTTGACCGGTGGCATCCGCGCGGCCGGCGTGCCGGGGCGGGCGCTGTAGGGGAAGACGTGCAGGAAGGCCAGGCCCGCCTCCTCGACCAGCTTCAGGGTGTTCTCGAAGGCCTCGTCGCTCTCGGTCGGGAAGCCGGCGATCAGGTCGGCGCCGAAGGCGGTGTCGGGGCGCACGCGGCGGACTTCGGACACCAGCTTCAGCGCATCCTCGCGACTGTGGCGGCGCTTCATGCGCTTGAGCACCAGGTTGTCGCCGGCCTGCAGCGAAAGATGCAGGTAGGGCATCAGCCGCGGCTCGGTCTCCAGCAGCTTGAACAGGTCCGGATCGATCTCGGCCGCGTCGATCGACGACAGGCGCAGGCGCGGCAGGTCGGGGACCAGTTTCAGGATCCGGGCGACCAGCTGGCCCAGGGTCGGCTGGCCGGGCAGGTCGGCGCCCCAGGAGGTGACGTCGACCCCGGTCAGCACCACCTCGTTATAGCCCTCGGCCGACAGGCGGCGGACCTGTTCGACCACCTCCCCGGCCGGGGCCGAACGCGAATTGCCCCGGCCATAGGGGATGATGCAGAAGGTGCAGCGGTGGTCGCAGCCGTTCTGCACCTCGACATAGGCCCGGGCCCGGTCCTTGAGGCCGGCGATCAGGTGACCGGCGGTCTCCTTGATCGACATGATGTCGTTGACCCGCACGCGGGTGGAGGTGTCGAGCAGGGCGCCCGGCGCGGCCTTCTCGGCGTTGCCCAGCACCAGGTCGACCTCGGGCATGGCGGCGAAGGCGGCGGGGTCGATCTGGGCGGCGCAGCCGGTGACGATCAGCCGGGCGTCCGGCCGCTCGCGACGGGCCTTGCGGATCGCCTGGCGCGCTTGGCGCACCGCCTCGCTGGTCACCGCGCAGGTGTTGAACACCACCGCGTCGGCCAGGCCGTCGGCGCTGGCCCGGGCCCGGATGGCCTCGGACTCGTAGGCGTTCAGCCGGCAGCCGAAGGTGACGACGTCGACGCCGTCCGGCCCCGACATCGTCGTCGCCGGCCCGCCTTCATCACCGATGGCGGGCTTGGGCGTCGGCGGACGCGAGATGAGGGTGTAGGTCGTCACGGCCGGTCCACGAACGCCGCGAAGGCGTCCTTCCAGTCGGGGTGCCAGCGCGACAGGGCCGGGCGGTTGTCGATGACGTCGCCCATGGCCCAGACCATGCGCTTCTCGTCCAGCGCCCGCGGCACATCGTTGTCCGGGCACAGGATGTAGAAGTCGCCGCGGGCGATGCTGTCCAGCATGAACTGGACGGTCTGCTCGGGCGTCCAGGCGCCGGCCGGCTTGTCGCCGCCGCGCCGGGTCATGCCGGTGAAGACATAGCCGGGAATCAGCAGGCGGGCGTCGACCTGGCAGTCGACGATCTCGCGCAGGGTGTGGGCCAGGCCCTCGGTCAGGGCCTTCACCGCCGACTTGCTGACATTGTAGGCCGTATTGCCCGGCGGCTGGGTGATCCCCTGCTTGGAGCCGGTGTTGATGATCAGGCCGGGACGGCCGCTGGCGGCCATTTCCTCGCCGATCAGCTGGACGCCGTTGATCACGCCCCACAGGTTGACGTCCAGCACGCGCTTCCAGGGATCCTCGCCCGAGAAGGCGTCGCCCCCGCCGCCGACCCCGGCGTTGTTCATCAGCACGTCCACGGCGCCGAACCGCTCGACGGCGGCGTCGCGCAG
The DNA here is from genome assembly GCF_059418465.1 of Caulobacter sp. GW821-FHT09A05. Lineage (NCBI taxonomy): Bacteria > Pseudomonadati > Pseudomonadota > Alphaproteobacteria > Caulobacterales > Caulobacteraceae > Caulobacter > Caulobacter sp. GW821-FHT09A05. The sequence continues at coordinate 72,950 of NZ_JBWKPX010000013.1, read as the reverse complement.
GGCCTGGACGGCGGCGCGATCGGCGACGTCGGTCGGCACGGCCAGGGCCTTGTCGCCGATGGCGTCGGCGGCCTTCTTCAGGGCGCGGCCCATGATGTCGGCCATGACCACGTTCATGCCCAGGGCGGCGAAGGCCTGGGCGGCGGCCAGGCCGATGCCGTCGGCCGCGCCGGTGACGACCGCCGTCTTGCCCGGCCCGATGGCGGGATGGATCGTCATGCCGCGGCCTTCTCCGGCAGCTTGCCGACGAACTCCATGGTCACGGGACCGGTCATGATCACGTGGCCGTCGCTCTCGCGCCATTCGATGGTCAGGGCGCCGCTCTCGAACTCGACCTTGGCCGTCCGGTCGGTCAGGCCGCGACGCACGGCCGCCACCTGGGCCGCGCAGGCGCCGGTGCCGCAGGCGGCTGTCAGGCCCGCCCCGCGCTCCCAGACCTTCAGCTGGATATGGTCGCGGGCGGCGACGTGGGCGAAGCCGACATTGACGCCCTCGGGGAACAGCGGATGGTGCTCGACCAGGCTGCCCGTGCCGGTGGCGAACGCGTCGCTGACCGGGGCGTCGACGAAGAACACCACGTGCGGATTGCCCATCGAGACGCAGCCGGGGGTGTGGACCAGCGGCGCGTCGATCGGGCCGACCTGCAGCTCGATCCCGACCGTGTCCATCTCTTCGGCCAGGGGGATCTGGTCCCAGGCCAGGCCGGGCTGGCCCATATCGACGGTGACGAGCTTGTCGCCCGCCATCACGCCCGACAGGCGCCCGGCCACGGTGTCGAAGGCCACCGAGTCCTTTTGACCCGACTGCATCAGCAGCCAGGCCACGCAGCGGGTGCCGTTGCCGCAGGCCCCGGTTTCTTCGCCATCGGAGTTCCAGAACCGCACATAGGCGCTGGCGCCCTCGGCGCGCGGCGGGTCGATGGCGATCACCTGGTCGCAGCCGATCCCGCCCTCGCCTCGTTTGGCGATGGCACGGATGTCCTCAGCCGTCGGATGGAAAGGCTGGGTCAGGGTCTCGATCACGACGAAGTCGTTGCCGAGGCCGTTCATCTTGAGAAAGGTGCGGCTCATGGTCCGGGCTATATAGTGGAAAACCTCGGCCGAGTCAGAGGTCGAGCCCAACTGCGGCGATTTTGAGCGCGGGTTTCCCGGCGCGGAAGGGGGCTTGAGTGCGCGATCAGGACGGCGGCATGAGGGACCTGCGCCTGAGAGCCCGACTGCGGGCGCTCTATCACGGCGCCTCGCCGGCCGCGGTGCGGTTCCGCTACGGGATCATCGTCATCGATCTGGCGATCATCGCCTTCTTCATCGCCGCGCCGCTGATGCGCCGCCACGGCCTGACCTTCTATCTGATCGATTACGGCGTAGCGGCGTTCCTGGGCCTGGACCTGCTGGCCCGGGCCATCGCCTACGGCGATCCGAAGTCCTGGCTGAAGAAACCGATCGTCTGGGTCGACCTGTTCGTGCTGGCCACGCTGCTGTTCCCCGCCTGGCTGTTCAACTTCGGTTTCCTGCGGATGCTGCGGCTGTGGACCCTGATCCACAGCGAATTCTTCTGGCGCACGGTCGGCCGGCGCTATGACGACACGCGGGTGGAGCAGATCACCCGGGCGGCCTCGTCGCTGCTGACCTTCGTCTTCGTGATCACCGGCTTCGTCTATTCCAGCTTCGCCGGGCGGCACGAGGGCATCGCCGGCTATGTCGACGCCCTCTATTTCACCGTCACCAGCCTGACGACCACCGGCTATGGCGACGTCACCCTGCCCGGCGTCTGGGGCAAGCTGCTATCGATGGCGGTGATGCTGGGCGGGGTGTCGCTGTTCATCGGCCTGATCCAATCGATCCTGCGACCGCACAAGGTGACCTTCCCCTGCCCTTGCTGCGGCCTGCGCCGGCACGATCCCGACGCGGTGCACTGCAAGGCCTGCGGCCAGATGCTGAACATCCCCAACGACGATTGAGCGGACTGGCGCGGCCCGGGATTTTCGATACCGTCCCGCTCGAAGGCCCCCACTTCTCGACGAAGGCGGGCCACCTGTCACGAACGCCGCCGGATCCCTAGATGCGCAGTCTGCTTCTCGCCCTCCTCGCCACCACGAGCCTCATGACCACAGCCCAAGCCGCCGATCCCGTTCCGCCCGCTGCCCCCCCAATCACGAACGGGGAAGCCCGCACGCCGCTGGCCGACCTGGGCAAGGACGATCCCTACAAGTGGATGGAGGAGATCGAGGGCGAGCGGCCGCTGGCCTGGGCCAAGGCCGAGAACGCGCGAAGCCTGGCCGTCCTGCAGGGCGACGCGCGCTATGCGGGGCTGGAAAGCCAGGCCCTGGCCATCCTCAACGCCAAGGACCGGGTGCCCGGCGTGTCGTTCGCCGGCGACGGGTCCCTGCGCAACTTCTGGCAGGACGCCGACCACGTGCGCGGCATCTGGCGCGGGACCACGCTGGACAGCTACCGCACGACGACGCCCCAATGGGAGACGATCCTCGACATCGACGCCCTGTCCAAGGCCGAGAACGCCAACTGGGTGTTTAAGGGCGCCAGCTGCCTGCCGCCCGACGAGACCCGCTGTCTGCTGACCCTGTCGAACGGCGGCAAGGACGCGGTGACGATCCGCGAGTTCGACACGACCACCAGGACGTTCGTCGAGGGCGGGTTCGTCCTGCCCGAGGGCAAGCAGAGCGTCGGCTGGCTGGACAAGGACACCCTGCTGGTGGCCCGCGAATGGGAACCGGGCCAGGTGACCAAGTCCAGCTATCCCTACGTGGTCAAGGCGTGGAAGCGCGGCACGCCCCTGGCCTCGGCCCAGGAGGTGTTCCGGGGAACGCCCGACGACGTCTCGGCCTCGGCCTACACCCTGACCGACGCCGACGGAAAGGTCGTGGCCGTGCTGGCCAACCGCGCGGTCAGCTTCTTCGAATCCGAGAGCTACCTGCTGACCGACGCCGGCCCGGTGAAGCTGCCCCTGCCGCTGAAGCATTCGATCCAGGCCTATGTCGCCGGCCAGATGGTGATGTCGCTGGAGCAGGACTGGCCCGAGCGAGGCTTCAAGACCGGCGACCTGATCAGCTTCGATCTGGCCGCCTTCAAGGCCGACCCGGTCAAGGCCGCCGCGACCCTGGTCCTGCGTCCCACCGCCAGGCAGTCGGTCGAAGGCGTTACCACCACCCGCGACAGGCTGGTGGTCGGCCTGCTGGACAACGTCACGGGCGCGGCCCTGGTCTACGCCCACGGCCCCGAGGGCTGGACGCACCGGAAGCTGGCCCTGCCGGCCAATTCGACGATCGGCCTGGGCTCGGCCTCGCAGAAGGATGACCGCCTGTTCGTCAGCGTCACCGGCTACCTGACGCCCTCGACCTACTGGCTGGCCGACGCCGGCTCGCTGAAGCTGGAGCAGATCAAGGCCTCGCCCGCCCGGTTCGACGCCTCCACCCACGTGGTCGAGCAGTTCGAGGCTGTCAGCCGCGACGGGACCAGGATCCCCTACTTCGTCGTGCGCCCCCGGGGCGTGAAGTACGACGGCTCGGCCCCGACCCTGCTCTACGCCTATGGCGGCTTCCAGGTGTCGATGACCCCGGCCTATTCGGGAGTGATGGGCAAGCTGTGGCTGGAGCGCGGCGGCACCTATGTGGTCGCCAATATCCGTGGCGGCGGCGAGTTCGGGCCGGCCTGGCACGATGCGGCCCTGAAGGCCAACCGCCAGAAGGCCTATGACGACTTCTTCGCCGTCTCCCAGGACCTGATCGACCGCAAGATCACCTCGCCGCGCCGCCTGGGGATCATGGGCGGCAGCAACGGCGGCCTGCTGATGGGCGTGGCCTTGACCCAGCGGCCCGAGCTCTACAACGCCATCGTCGTGCAGGTGCCGCTGTTCGACATGATCCGCTACAGCCAGATCGGGGCCGGCGCCTCGTGGGTGGGCGAGTACGGCGATCCCGCCATCCCGTCCGAGCGTGCGGTGATCGCCAAGTACGATCCCTATTCCAACCTCAAGGCGGGCCGGAAGTACCCCGAGGTGTTCATCGAGACCTCGACCAAGGACGACCGCGTCCACCCCGCCCACGCCCGCAAGGCGGCCGCGCGGCTGGAGGAACTGGGCTATCCGGTGCTCTATTACGAGAACATCGACGGCGGCCACGCGGCCAGCGCCAACCTGGCCGAGACCGCCCGCCGCCAGGCGCTGGAATATGTCTATCTGTCGAGGAAGCTGATGGACTGATCCTCGCGCCTCGAAGAACGCGGGTCTTCGGGGCGTAAACCCTCGTTCAATCTATCCCCGTCATGGTGGTGCCGAATATCCGGCCGCACGTTCGGCTCGAGCCGGATCGAGGTTGCCTTGAAGATCGACGTCTTCCCCGCTCTGGAGCTGCCCGCGGAGGTCGCCGCGGCCTGGTCGGCCGCCCAGGCCGGCGAGACGCGTTTCGACAGCCCGTTCCTGTCGCCGCTGTGGGCCCAGGCCGTGGCGCGCGCGCGCGGCCCCGCCAACAGCACGAAGGTCGCGGTCCAGTACGACCAGGCCGGCGATCCGGCGGCCTTCCTGGCGGTGCGCAAGCGCGGTTCGACCGCCATGCCGGTCGGCGCCCCGATGAGCGACTACCAGGCCCTGGTGACCCGCGACGGCTTCCGGGCCGATCCCCGCGCCATGCTCCAGGCCCTGGGCGTCTCGCGCTACGACTTCTGCCACATGCAGGCGCAGGACCCGGCCTTCCAGGGCCACGCCCGCGGCCATTGCATCTCCTGGGTGATCGAGGTGGCCGACGGCTATGCCGCCTACGAGGCCGAGCGCAAGGCGGCCGGCGTCGGCGCGCTGAAGGACATCGACAAGAAGCGCCGCAAGGTCGAGCGCGAGGTCGGCCCGACCCGGTTCACCGCCCTGTCGGACTCCCGAGTCGCCTTCGAGCAGCTGGTCGCCTGGAAGCGCGCCCAGCTGGCGGCCACCGGCCAGACCGACCTGTTCAAGACCACCTGGGTCCTGCGGCTGATGGACGAGCTGCTGGAGACCCGCGACCCGGCCTTCGGCGGCGGGCTCTATACCCTGCACCTGGGCGACGAACTGGCGGCCGTGCACTTCCATCTGCGCGGCGGCGGCACGATCCACGGCTGGATGATCGCCCACGATCCGAAGTTCGAGCGCTATTCGCCGGGCCTGCTCCTGTTCCAGGACATCCTCAGGAGCCTGGACGGCGGGCCTTACAAGCGCCTCGACCTCGGGGCCGGCGACTATCGCTTCAAGCGCGAACTGTCGAACCGGCAGCAGGGCGTGATGTTCGGATTCCTGGGCGCGCCGTCGGTCTCGACCCTGGCCCGCACGGCGGTCTACGGCCTGCGCGAGATGGCCGAGGCCCTGCCCCTGGGCCCGGTGTCGGCCTTGCCGGGCAAGGCGATGCGCCGGCTCGACCTGCTGCGGGGCTTGCGTTGAGGCGCTGGATTCAAACATTTAGAGCGTGGCAGGCGCCGAAACCGCTCACACTTTCGGCTGCCACGCTCTAGATCGCGCGGGCGATGAGCACGATCAAGCCGGCCCAAAGGACGAGATTGACGGCGACGACGAGCGCAAACCAGCCAAAGCGGCTCGAACGACCGCTCTGGCGGGCCCGATACGGCGCGCCGCGGACCCCCTGATCCATGGCTTTCCTCCCAAGACCCTCAACTGGAGCTTGAGTGGAATGAAAGCTCCGTTCCGGGACGTGCGCAAGCGAATTTGACCAGACGTCCCAGAACGGTCCCGAAGAAGCGTGGACTCCGGACGACGTCTAGGGCGAGACGCGGTTGATCCGCAGGGCCGGCGGATCGATGCAGCCCGCCTCCCAGGCCCGCGTCCAGGCCAGCCGCTTGACCGGTTCGCGGAAGGCGAAGCGCATCAGGTGCTCGGCGACGACGTCCTCCAGCCGGGCCAGGGCCTCCAGGTCGACGGCCTCGATCGTGACGTCCAGGCCCTCGGGGTCGGCGAGCATGCTGCAGGTCCCCAGCGGCAGCGGGATCAGGGCCGAGACGTCGTCGTACGTCGCCTCGAACCGATGACTCCAATGCTTGGCCAGCTGGATCATGTAGCGCGCGCCCCGGTCGGTGTTCAGTCGGGCATGGCTCTGCATGACGGCTAGACCCCTTCGATGGCCGCGGCCGCGTCGTCCATGACCTTGGCGATCGCCGAGACCTGTTCGGGGGTCAGCGAGCCGGAGGTCAGCTTCAGGCGCAGGGCGGTCTTGAGGTTCTCGCGGGCCCGCATGATCTGCGGCGAGAAGGCGGCGCTCTGGGCGGCGGCTTCGGCCATGCGGGTGAACAGGCCGTGGACCGGCTGGCTGTTGGCCTCGAGGAAGGCCCGGCCCTCGTCGGTGATCGTGTAGAGCTTTTTGCCGCCCCCCGCGTCGGCCGCGGTGACGTAGCCCAGCTCTTCCAGCAAGGTCAGGGTGGGATAGATCACACCGGGGCTGGGCGTGTAGGCGCCGCCGGCGGCGGTCTCGACGGCCTTGATCAGCTCGTAGCCGTGGCTGGGCTTGTCGGCGATCAGCTTCAGCACGACCAGGCGCAGGTCGCCGTGATCGAAGAACCGGCCCATGCGGCCGCCGCGGCGATGGTGGCCTTCATGGCCGTGGAAGCCGAACGGATGGCGGCCGAAAGGCGCACCGTGATGACCGCCGTGGCGGCCGTGATGGTGGGGATGAAGTCCAAACATGTAGGTTTTAGATCCTGTTTCGTTATATCGGAGTTACAGATATATCGGATTTGTCGGACGTCAAGAGTGCTTTTAGATATATCTAAAAAGGTCGAACGCCAGGCGACGGAAAAGGCGCATGCGCCTGTTCCTCTACGGTTCCGTCGCCCCAAGTCCACGCACCCGCCGGACCGCCGACGGGCGCGGTCTGGATTCAGTGCTTGGTGCCTGGAAGGTCGTAGCGTTGGAGCAGCAGGTGCGCGGCCGAGACGGCCTCCGCCGAGCCCTGCCCCTCGAACTTGGCCCGCACTTCGTCGACGAGCATCCTCATGCTGGCGTTCAAGGGCGGGTTCAGGGTGTTCAAGCCGATTCCCCGCTCGATCAGGGCGACCGCCTCTCTCCAGGCGTCGCGCGCAAGGGTGTTCAACCCGGTCACGAATAGGTTCAGGGGGTCGTCGGCCGGCAAGTCTAGGAGCGGAGCCCAGACCCCCTCGGCCGTTTCGGCGTCGCCCGACGTGAAATGCAGCAATCCCAGTTGGAAGCGCGCGGTCGTGAACGACGGCGCGATTTCGACGGCGCGAGCGATCGCCACGATCGCTGCCTCATAGCGCTTCTGCCCGGCCAGGATCGAGCCCCGCAGGAAGTGAAGACGTGGATCCAGGGCGTAGTCCCGCAGCAGGACGTCGAGCCGATCCAATCCGGCGTCATCGTCGCGGTCGAGCACCTCCAGCACCTCGCTGACTTGCTCGGGGGGGCATTCGGCGTCTGAGATTCTTGACGGCATGGACGGTTCCTATCGTCTCAACTTGAAGTCTTCGCCATTGAGCAGCCGCTTTCTTAGCAGCGACAAGGCGGCGCGATGCAACTGCGAGACCCGGCCCTTGCTGATCCCCAGCAGGTCACCGATCTGGTCGAAACACAGTCCATCAAAATAGTGCCGGCGGAGGATCACCTGCTCGCGCGGCGGCAGGCCGGCCACTTCCGCGAGGGCGCGCCGCACGGTGTCACGCCAGGCGAGGCTCTCGTAGGCGCTGGCTTGGCGGTCGACCTCTCCCTCGCCCACATAGAGCGCCGTGCCTTCCAGCATGAACCCCAGCGCCAGGCCCAACGCCACCTCGATAAGTTCGTCCATCACTTCCGAGGCGTTCAAGGTGTCGGGATCGGCCGTCGCGATCGACCGGGCCCGCTCGTGACGAACGCGGTTGCGAAAGGAGATCTGCTCGCGCACCTCGCTCATCTTGGCCAAGCCGTCGAGGATGCTTCCCGTGACCCGGCGCGTGGCATAGCCGGCGAACGGCGTTCCCTGGGCAGGGTCGAAATGATCGATGGCCTCCAGGAGGCCCGCGCAGGCCAGTTGATGGAGGTCGGCGAACTCGATATCGCCGCCCCGGTCCAGGAAGTGACGGCGCGCCGTGCGCCGGGCGAACGGCAGATAGAGTTCGAACAATCGCTCACGCGCCGCAGCCGATCCTTCCTGCCGCGCGGCGCGCCAGAGGTCCATCTCCTCGCCGCCTGGGGCGATATCCGCCTCAGGGCCTGGGGTCACTTGAAGCTTCCGACCACGTTCTCCAGCACCAGGGACCAGCCGTCGATCAACACGAACATAAGGACCTTGATCGGCAGCGAGATCGTCGAGGGCGGCACCATCAGCATGCCCAGCGACAGCAGCACGGCCGAGACGACCAGGTCGATCAGCAGGAACGGCAGCAGCACCACGAAGCCGATCTTGAACGCCACACGCAGCTCGTTGAGCATGAACGCCGACGTCAGTTCGACCGTGCCGACCTCGGCGGCGCTGTCGGGCAGGCTTTTCTTGGCGATCTGGTAGACCGCCGCAAGATCACGGTCGTGGACCTGGCGCAGCATGAAGACCCGCATCGGTTCGACGCCCCGCGTCATGGCGGCTTCCACGGAAATCTGGCCTTGCATGAAGGGCTGCAGCGCCTGATCGTTCACCGCGCCCAGCGTCGGCATCATGGTGAACGCGGTCAGGAACAGGGCCAGGCTCACCAGCACCTGATTGGGCGGGGTCTCGGGCATGCCGAAGGCGTGACGGATCATCGACAGCACGACAATGATCCGCACGAACGGCGTCATGCAGATGACGATGGCGGGGATCAGCGCGGCGATCGTCAACACCAGCGCCGTGCGCACAACCTCGGCGGTCTCCACCGGTTTGCCGATCGTATTGGCGGCCTTGGGCGCCGGGACGGAAACAGGGACACGTGCCCGCAGGTGCGCCGCCGCGGGGGCGGACGCGGCTGGCTCGGCGGAAGCGGGAGCTGAAGCGACAACGGGGGCGGGCGTGGCCGGAAGAGGAGCCTGGACCTCTGCCCCGCCCCCCGCCACGGTCGTTTGCGCCGCCACGGGAACCGCCGATGCGAACACCCCGCATGTCACGAACGCGACCAGGATGCAGGCTTTCAACCGTCGCATCACGCGCCCGTCTCCGACTGGCCCTTCGAGGCCTCCTGTCCGGGCTTCGAAATCACGACCAAGCCTTGCAACGTGGACGCCACGATGAAATCGCCGTCGTCGCAACGCATCAGGCAGACGTCCACCTGATGGCTGAGGCGCACGGTCTCGACAAGTTTCAGCCGCCGCTCCTGCGTGCCGAACACCGGCGCGACGCCGCCCCGGAGCCTCGTCCGCAAGGCGTAGGCAACGCCGATGGCCAGTCCCAGGCAGACGATCAGCGAGCCCAGAACCCGCCAGATCGAGATCTCGTCGCCGCCACCCTGCCCGAGCTTCTGCGCCAGGGCCGGCCCGGCCCAGCCGAAGAGGATCGTGGCCAGGCCAAGCGCCCGCGCCAGTCGCCGGGGCCAGACCTTCATGCGACCTTCGCGACCTCGACGACGCGCACGCCGAAATTGTCGCCCACGGCGACGATCTCGCCCCAGGCCAACACCGATTGGTTGAGTTGCAAGGCGATCCGGCCGTTGATCTTGAGGTCAAGCTCCAGCACCGAGCCGGCGCGCAGGTTCATCAGGTCCGCGATCGACAGCGTCACGCGGCCAAGTTTGGCCTCCAGTTCGACCTCGACCTCCTTGAAGATCGCGGCATCGAGTGAAACCAGGGGCGACCCGGCGGGGTTGGCCGGGGGCGAGGCGGACGCCGTAGTGTCCCCGGTTTTTGATCGCGTTGTCATCGTACTCACGTGTCTTCAAGCTTGCAGGGTTAGGGCGACTTGCCCGTCGATGTCCGTCAGATGGGCGCTGGCCACGGTGTAGGCCGAGCGTGGATCGACAAGGTCCACCACGCCGCTCAGCGGCGTGCCGAGCACCAGGACGTCGCCGACCGCCAGGCCGCGCAGTTCGGCCAAGCCCACCCTGGTCCGGCCAAGGACGACGTCCAGCGCGATCTCGGCGGACCCGACCGCGTCAAGGCGCGGTGTCAGCGCAATATCGGGTCTGGCCGCATCGGGCGCCAAGGACTTGCATAGCGCCACGACGGCGGGAACCGGCACCGCCAGCGCGCCAATGCGAAGGCCGTGGGCGTCGGCCAGGTCGATCACGACCACGGGCTCCGACGCAGCGCCAGCGTCACGGTCGGCATTGGAGAGGCCCAACGCCTTTTCAAGCTCGGACACCAGGTCGTCAGTCAACCGCGTCGCGAAGGAGTCGAGCACTTGGCGGTCGTTGGCGTCGGGCCTGAGCGCCTCCAGATTGGCGTCCAGCGCCCAATCCAGAATGCGACTCTCTTCGCGGGGCGAGCAGCCGATCGCCACGCCCGCGCCGGGACGTCGCCAGACCGTATCGATCGTGCCGCCTCGTGCGGCTTCCGATCTCACGGTCCAGCCCGAAGCCTCCAGCCGGCGATCCGTGAACCAGCGCGAAGCCCATGCGCTCACCGCCGCCTCGATCCGGGTCCGCACACGAGGCCCCGTCGCCGCCTCCATCGGCAGCCAGATTTGGGCCTCCCGGCTCACCCTTGCCCTCGAATGCCGAACAACTGCTGGATCATGTCGTTGGAGACGCTAACCACCTGCGAGGAGGCCTGGAAGCCGCGTTGGATCAGGATCAGATCGCCGAATTCCTGCGAGAGGTCGACGTTCGACGCCTCGACCTGCTTGGAGACCAGCTTGCCGATCCCCTGCTGCTGGCTGGCCAGCAGTTGGATGGGGCCATCGCCCTTGCGTTCGAACAGCCCCTCGCCCACGCGCTCCAGTCGTTGCGGATCGCGGAAGTCGGCGAGAGCCACCGCCCCCATGAGTTCCGTCTTGCCGTTGGAGTAGGTCAGCTTCACCTGGCCATCGCCATCGATCGTCACGCTGCTCAGCGTGCCCACGCCATTGCCGTCGACCGCCGAAGCTCGCAGGGACGAAGTCGTACCGGCCGAGAACGATGTCACGCCGTTGGAGAAATCCAGCACCACCGATAGCGGATCCGCCCCGCTCGGCGTGTCGGTGATCGTCATCTTGGCCGTGGTCGGATCGATCACCCCGCCAGTGAACTTGATCTTCGACGTGCCCTTGGTCGCGCCGAGCGCGTCCGTCACCGTGACGGTCCATTCGCCGGGGGATGTCGCACCCACCGCGGTGAACTTGGCCTGCCAGACCTGCTTGACGCCATTGGAGTCGTAGATCGAAAGGCTGGACACCACGGCGTCCGTGGCGGTCGACGACAGGTTGTCGGCGAAGGTGATCAGCTTGGTGGCCGCCGGCGGACTGATCCGCCTGGATTCGACGTTCACCTCGACAGCCTTGTGGTTGCTGTCGAGGATCGCCAGGCGTCGTTCAGCCGCGCCCTGCTGCGAGATGAAGCCCGCCTCGTCGACGGTGAACTGGCCCGTGCGCGCGTAGTACGTGCGGCCGCCGTCGAGGAGGACCAGGAAGCCGCTTCCCTGGATGGCCAGGTCCAGGTCGCCATCCGATTGCCGCAGATCGCCCTGACCGAAATTGATCGTGGGCGCGCCAAACCGCACGCCGTTGCCGTTCTGCTCGCTTTGAAAGCCGCTGGTGTAGCTGAGGCCACCCCCACCGCTGTTGAAAGCGTCCTGAAAGTTTACCGAGTTCGACTTGAACCCCAGCGTGTTCAGATTGGCGACATTGTTGCTGATCATCTGAAGGCCTTTTGAATAGGCGTTCATGCCGCTCAAACCGATATAGATGGCTCCAAGCATTGGGCGGGCTCCTATCGAACCTGTGTGATTGCGGCGATGGAAATGTTGGCGATCAGCTGACCGCTCGAGGTTTTGACCGTGACCTCGGGCTGCCCGGTCGCGAACGACACAGACTGGACCACGCCGGACAGCGCCGACGTCTCCGTGGAAAAGTCGACGGTCCGTCCCAGCATGCTGACCGATTGATTGGCCGATTGGGCGGCCAGCAGGCTGGTCACCTGGTCGTTCAACGTCTGACTTTGCTGAAGCTGAGAGAACTGGGCCAGCTGCGAAACGAACTGGAAATTGTCCACCGGCTTGAGCGGGTCCTGGTACGTCAGCTGCGTCAGGATGATCCGCAGCAACGACTGGAAATCCAGACCATAGGCGCTTTGAGCCGACGAGCTTGTGGCGCTAACGGGTGTAATCGCCATGGATGGCTCCCTGGAAATCGAAGGATGGGATGTCGATCGGCTGGCCGTCCATCAGAAGCTCCGACAGCGTCAGGCCATGCTCGGCGGCAAGACCGGAAATCCGCTGGCGAAGGTGCTCGCTCAGCGCTGGCGAGATCTGGAAGCCGGCCGCGAGGATTCTCAGGCTCTGGCCGTCGGCCGCCAGGACCAAGCTGACCTGGCTCGGCGCGGATCGGTCGGCGGGCGCCCGCGGGACGGTCTCCGGAATCGGATCTTCATCCGGCCCCGCTGCGGTCCAGCCGGGCGTGGAGGCGGCTGTCGGTGAAGCAATGGTGGTCAGGGTCTCGGCGGCCTGATCCCGAAGCGCGCTCATCGCCTGATCCAGGTCTGCGCGGCTGGCGCCGGCCCGTGGGCGTTGTGGCGATAGCCTCGGTGGCGAGAAGGGCCCCGCATGCTCGGGGGGGGCGACATCGGGCGCCGCGCCGGCCGTCTCGACCTGCGGCGTCGCTTCGTGGCCGTCCGGGCGGGCGGGCTGTGCTTCCGCCCCGGCGGAGGTCGGGCGCGCGAAGACGCCGAGCTCGCCAAAGCCGAGGGCGCGCTGATCGGCGGCGTCTCGCGAAGGATCGCCGGCCAACAGCGCCTCGAACCGGCCCGCGCCGGCGGGCGCGGCCGGTCTTGCCGACGCCGCAGGGCGCGGGGCGGCGCCGAAGGAATGGGTCACGATCTTCATCGCCGCGCCGCCAAGGCGGCGCGGTCGGCCAGGTCGGCTAGAACGGCCTCTTCGCGGGCTCGCGCCTCGCGCCGCCTAGCGGCCTTCTCGAGCACCTTCATGGCCTCGGCTCGAGCCTGCGCCTGGCCTAGCGCCGCGGCGCGCGAGGTCTTCAGCGCCTCAGCGTCACCAACCTCTCGACCCAGGGCGTCCAAGTCCCGCACAGCGTCTCCCACCGCTCGCCCCCAGACCGCCATGCCGCCCAGATTCATCGACGGCTCCGAGAGGGCCGAGATCCATTGCTCGTGTTGCGACGCCAGGCGCGCGGCGCCGTCGGCCTGCGCGGCTTGCCGCTCCCGCAGCGCCAACGAAGCGCTCATCAATTCGGCCTGCGCCGCCTGGCGCTGGATATCGCGGACCTCGGCGATCTGGCTCAACAGGCGATGCGCATTGCGGCGCGCCATCAGGACAGCCCTTCCATGCCCGCGCCCAGTTGGGCGCCCAGCTGCTCACAGGTGTCCCCATAAGTCGTGAACTCGGCCTCGCCTTGCTTGAGGAAGGCCATCAGCGACGGCCGCAGTTCCAGGGCCCGATCGATGTCGTGGCTGGATCCGCGCACATAGACGCCGGTCTCGACCAGCGTCCTGGACGCGTCGTAGGTGGAGAGGGCCTCGACCGCCTTGGCGACATTGGCGCGATGCTTCGGACCAGCCACCGTGCCGGCCAGCCGGCTGATGCTGCGCGGAACGTCGATGGCGGGATAGTGGCCCAGCTCGGCCAGGTTGCGCGACAGCATGATGTGGCCGTCGAGCAGCGACTTCATCATCTCCGAGATCGGATCGTCGATATCGTCGGTTTCACTGAGGACGGTCATAATCGCCGTGATCGAACCACCGCTCGCCAGGGCGCCGCAACGCTCGACGATCTTCGGAATGGCCGCGAACACGCTGGGCGTATAGGCGCGGACTGTGGGTGGTTCGCCGGCGGCCAGACCGATCTCGCGCATCGCCATCGCCAGGCGGGTGACCGAGTCGATGAACAGCAGCACGTCATGGCCCTGGCCTCGCCAGTGGTCGGCGAGCGCCAGCGCATACTGGCCGGCCCGCACTCGCATGGCCGCGCTCTGGTCCGAGGTCGCGGCCACCATCGTCGTGCGGGCCTTGACCTCCGGCGACAGGCCGCCCCGCCAAAGGGCCTCGACCTCGCGGCCCCGTTCGCCCACCAGGCAGATGACGCAACGGTCGATCCTGACCTGACGCGCGATCTGCGTCATCAGGCTGGTCTTGCCAACGCCGCTGGCGGCGAAGATGCCGACTCGCTGGCCATGGGCCAGGGTCAGCATGCCGTCGATCGCCCGCACGCCCGTCTCGAACACCCGTCGCGGCGAGGCGCGATCCAGCGGCGTGGTGTGGACTCCATCCAACGCGGCTCGCCGATCGGATCGGACCAGACCCAGGCCGTCGATAGGCCGCGCCAGGCCGTCCACGGCCCGTCCCAGGAAGGCGTCGCCGACCGGCGCCTGGCTGGTCTGGCCGCGCGCGACCACGGCCGCCCCCGAGAAGGTCGCGGCCCCGGTTTCGAAGGGCGCCAAGACGATCGAATCCTCGTTGACGCCGACGACCTCGGCCAGGGTCGTGTCCGGGCCCATGGTCTCGATCTGGCAAAGCGCGCCCAGGGGCAGGTTGGGGCCATCAGCCTCCACGAAGGTGGAGCGAATGCGGCGCACCCGTCCGGTTCGGCCGACCAGGTCGCTCGCGCGCAACGTTTCGACGAAGGGATGGAGATTCATTCCGCCGCGCTCGCCAGGCTGAGCTCATCGAACAGCAGGCTGAGCCGGTCCCATTGCTGGTCCACGCCAATGTCCAGCGCGCCCAGCCGCAATCGCATCTCGCAGGCCCCCGCCGGCAGGTCCGGCGAGGCTCGCAGGTCCAGAGCCCCGTTGGCCACGTTCAGGCGCAGCTTCCCGAGCTCCGCGTCGGTTGGAAAATCGTCCTGGGAAACCGTGACCCGCACCACGGCCCGCTCGCCCACGGTCTCGGCATGATGCCGGATCGTGCCGGCCAACAGTTCGCCGTAGAGGTTGGGGTCGCCGATGATCTTTCGCAGACCCTCGCCAGCCAGGGTCGCCGCCAGACGCTCCATCGACGACAGGCGGACGGCGAACTCGGCCATGGCGGCTTCGATCCCGCCAGCCAGCCTGGCCAGCCGATCCTGGCGGCCATCCTCGGCTTCCCGCAGCCCCGCCAGGCGCCCTTCGGCGACGCCGTCGCGGTGAGCCTCGATCACGCCTTCGGTCAGGCGCGCGATGCGCGCGTCCCGCGCAGCCAGATCCTCGGTCAGGGCGGCGATCCGCTCGTCCTGCTCGGCCGCTCGGCGTTCGAAGGCCTTCTGGCGCGGATCGACCACCGCCTCGCCCGCGGCCAGGGAGGGAATGGCGCGGACGAGGGAGGCGCGCGCGTCGCTGGCGGACTTGATGATGCTCATGGGCGGCCTCGCCGAGGAGCCAGCAGCATCTGCAGACGCGAGGACTGGCGTCGCGCGGGGGCTGGCGGAGCTTCGCCGGGCGCTTCCCGGACGCCGGCGTCCGTCGCACACGACAGCAGGGTCGCCGAAGCCGCCGGCGTGAGGACGAAGGATGAGGATCCGGTCGCGCGGCCGTTGTTCCGCGCCTCGGCCGCCAAGAGACGCTCCGCCAGCCACGGCGACACGCGCCAGGCGCCGGTACGCGCGCCGGGACCGTCTTCCGCGGCGTCGCGATCCACGAAGGCCCCGTCATAAGCCTTGAGCAGCGTCGCCACCTCGCGGCGGTGCGCGGGCGCTAGTCGATCCAGCACGCCCAATACGTCGTCCGGGGACGATCGCGCCAGCTTGGCCACGAGACGGCGGAGCGACTGATCAGTAGCGCGGGTTCGCAACGGCCTCCCCTTCATCCAAGAGAGCCTTGAGACGGTCGGCATAGGCTTGCTGTTCTTTTGGGGCCAACCGCCGTGCGACGGGCCGTGACCGGTGCAGCAGCCAAGCCAGGAGCAGCAGCACCGCCAGGGCTAGGGCATAGATCAACGGAAGGGTCAGCGGGGTCGGCGCCTCCAGGGCAGGTCCCGCCCCCCAGGCACGCGGCGCGGCGCTGGGCGCGACGGGCGCTGGGGTCGTCGGCTCCGCCGCGACCGGCCCAAAGGACGCCCTGGACACCCCGATCGTCACCAGGTCGCCCGCGGCGGGATCAGCGCCGATCGCTTGCTCAGCCAGACGCCGGACCTGCTCCTCGAGTTCGGGCGACACGGGTTCCGGCAGGGTGATGTCGACCCTTACGCCCTGGCGGACGACGGGGGCGTCGCCGTCGACACGATCCTGCTGGTCCGCGCCACGGGCATGGCCGCTGAGGACAACGACGGTGAAGCGGTCCGCGGGCAGCACCTCCTGCACGGCCTGCCGGACCCGCGTCTCCAGCTCGCCCTGCACCGTGCCCGCACCGACCATCGCCGCCTGGGCCGGTTCGGTGCTGACGACATCGCCCTGCTCGTCCAGCACCACCACATTGGCCACCGTCAGGTCCGGAACCGCTGCGGCCACCAGCCTCTGGACACCACGAACCGTCCCCGGAGCCAGATGCTGGCCGGACCGGGGGACCAGACTCACCGACGCCTTGGGTGGGCGCTGGTCGGCGCGAAAGATCGTCGCCTCGGGAAGCGACAGATGTACGCGCGCCGTGTCGATCGCCTCCATCGTCATGATCGTGCGCGCCAACTCGCCCTGAAGGGCCCGCTGGTAGTTGATCTTCTGGGCGAACTCGGTCAGCCCCATGTCCGACTTGTTGAACAGCTCGAAGCCGACCATGCCTTTTAGCGGCAGATCTTCGCTCATCACGCTCAGGCGCGTGGCGTCCACCTGTTCGCGCGGAATCAGGATCGTGGCCCCCTGGTCCCGCAGCTTGTACGGCACCTTCCGCTTGTCGAGCTCCGCCACGATCGTGGCCGCGTCCATGGTGCGCAGGTCGGTGAACAGCACGCCATAAGGCTTGCGCAGCGTCGTCCAGTAGGCGGCGATCAGGATCGCGCACAGCAGGACCGCGCCGATCGCGACAAGGACGATCTGGCGCGTCGGACTGGCCGCCCGAAATTGGCCTAGCGGATTCATGCGGGCGCGAATTCCAGAACGACGACAAGGGAAAGCAGGGGCGGTTTCACGAGACTAGAGCTGCATCTTCGAGAGATCTTGATAGGCTTCGAGCAGACGCGTGCGGACCTGCATCGCCAGCTCGAACGACAGGCGCGCTTCTTCCAGCGCGAACGTCACCTGATGGATGGGCACGCTGTCATCGAGGGCAAAGGCGGTGACCGTTGCGTCGGCGGCGATCAGCTTCTGGTTCACTTGCTCGATCCCGCTGCTCAACAGCTGAGCGAAGGACGCTCCGGGCGGGGCGCGAGAAGCGAGCGGCGCGGCGTCCAGACGAGCCATGGACGGTTCGACCGCGACAGCGCCGATGGCCTGGATCGGAGGATGGCTCATCAGCGGCGCCCCAGTTCCAGGGCCTTGGCGTACATCTGCCGCGCTGCGCCCAACGCCACCAGGTTGGCCTCATAGGCCCTGCTGGTCTTGAGCATCAGGGTCATCTCGCCAGCATGGTCGAAGCCCGGATAGGTCACATAGCCTTCCGCGTCCGCTTGCGGGTTCGAAGGCTCCAGGACGCGCCGCGGCGGAGCGTTGACCGGCTCGACGCCATACGCGACGACGCCGGCGGCGTCCCCCGCCTTCAGCATTCGCTCGAACCCGACCCTGGGGCCCGAGACCAGTCGCATGGCGCGATAGGCTTCGCCGTTCGCCGTGCGCGTGGTGTTGGCGTTGGCCAGGTTCTCGGCGATGACCTCGAGCCGCCGCCACTCGACATCGAGTCCCGAGCGGCTGATTTCCATGGCCTGCATGGTCAGAGGGTCCCCTTGATGGCCAGCGCGTGCAACTGGAGTTGACGGTTCAGGACTTCGATCAGCGCGGCATAGCGCAGCTGGGTGCTCGATGCGGTGGCCATTTCCAGGTCCAGGCGAAGCTCCGGCTGATCCGAACGCTCGATGATCGGCTGGAGGTCGCGCACGGCGTCGCCGCCGCGCGCGGCGGCGGCCGACAGCGCCGCCTCGAAGGTGACGCGCGAAGGGCGATAGTTCGCCGTCCCTGCATTCGCGATATTCTCGGCGGTGACGATCGAGCGCTGGGAAAGCCCGTCCAGGGCCTTGAGCGCGGTAATGACGGCCAAAGAGTCCAAGACCCGCTCCTACTGGACCAACAGATCGGCGTGCAGCGCCCCGGCGGCCTTGATGGCCTGCAGGACCGCGATGGTGGTGCGCGTGTCGACATGGACCTTGGACAGGCCCTGTACGAGGTCTGCGACGGTGGTGTCCGGAAAGCTGACGACGGCGTCGGCCGGCTCGGAGATGTCCAGCTTGGTGTTGGTGACGATCAGGCTGCGCACGTCCGGCGAATCGCTCCACGGCCGATAGCCCACATCGCCGTAAGGCTGCGAAGCTTCGGATCGGGCGGTGACTGAAACCCGAATGTCGCCTTGCGAAATCACGACGTTGGAGATGCGCACGTCGCCGCCGGAGACCACCGTGCCCGAGCGTTCGTTGATCACCACGCGGGCCGGCGTGTCCGGATTGACCGTCACCGCCTCGATCCGCGAGATCAGGCGGAATAGCCCCGAGCGGCCGGCGGTCCCCGCGATGGAGACGGAGTCCGCGCCACGCACGGTGGCGATCGACGCCCCCCAGGCCAGGTTGATTGCGTCCGCCACCCGGACCGCGGTCGTGAAATCCGGCGACTTCAGCAAGAAGGTCAGGTCGCCGCCCTGGCCCAAAAGCTGGGCCTCGACCGAGGTCTCGACCGTGGCGCCGTCGGGCATGACGCCCGAGGTGGGATAATTTTTCTGCTGGCGATTGCGGTCGGAATCGAAGCGATAGCCGCCGACGACGAGCTGCCCCTGCGCCAGGGCGTAGCTCCTCTGGTCGGGGCCCAGCAGCGGCGTCATCAGCAGAGTTCCCCCGACCAGGCTGCGCGCGTCGCCGATCGAGGATACCGTGACGTCGATCCTGTCGCCGACGTTCGCTGAAGCGGGCAAGGTGGCTGTAACGATCACCGCCGCCACGTTGCGGCTTTGAATCTGGTCCTGCGGAACATTGGCGCCCAGACGGCCCAGCACGTTGCTCAGCGCCTGGCGGGTCACCTCGCTGCGCGGCGTGTCGCCCGAGCCCGAAAGCCCGGTGACGACGCCGTAGCCGACCAGGGCGTTGTCGCGCCAGCCCTGGAACCGGCCCAGATCCTTGACGCGCACCTCGTCCGCCCGGACGGGCGCGCCGAACGCCAGGCACAGCAGGCTCAAGACAAGTGCGACGGGGCGGTTCATCACATCAGGCCCAGCCAATTGAAGATGCGCGTCGCCGCTCCCGGCTTGCCGCTTCGCGAGACATAGCCGGAGCCATCGTAGTCGATCATCACGTCGGCCAGCCGCGTCGAGGCGACGGCGTTAGCGTTGGAAATATCCGCCGCCCTGACTCGACCCTGCAGTCGAATGAAGGTTCGCTCACCGCTGATGTTGAGGGTCTGCTCGCCGGCCACATGGAGGTCGCCGTTGGGTAGGACGCCGTCCACGGTTACGCTGATCTGGGCCAGCAGCTTGCCCGAGCGCCCGGTCTGCCCGGAGCCGTCGAACCCGCCGTCGAGACCGAGGCGAGCGCTGTTGGTCGATCCGCCGGCGTCGGCCTGGCCAGACAGGCGGTGCTTCTTGCTCGATCCCGTCTGGGCCGAATTCACCGCCGAGGAGGTTTCGTAGATGACCACGGTGAGCGTGTCGCCTAGCGCCTGGGCGCGACGATCCGAGGCTAGCGACGGCCAGTTGCCCGACTTGTAGAGATCGGTGGCCCCGGCCGGCGCGCTGGTCGCCAGCGCCGCGAGGCCGGTCACCGCCACCAGCAGGGCGGGGTGAAGGCGGGATAGGGTCAAGGCTGCACCTCCGGCGCCTGGGTGGCGAACACCACGCCGTCGGCGCCACGCACGAACAGTTCGCCGCCGGCCCGCGCGCTCTGGACCGCCTGGACCTCGCGCTCCACGGTGACCGCGCCGAACCGGGCGGACAGGCGGAGCGGCTGGCCAACGCGGATCGACGACAACAGGGTCAGGGGCGGCGCACGCACCACCTCGCCCGCCCGCAGGTCGCGAGTGGCGCGGATCGTCGCCGACGCCTGATCGTAGCGCCACGGCCCGGCCGGGTCGCCGCCGCAGGCGGCCGGGTCGAGATCGGTCCGGGTCAGCGTCCGCCCCGCAGCCGCCGAAACCCGCATCCGAGCGCAGGCGAACGTTGGCGCCCCCCGGGCGATGGCTGGCGACGCAACAGGGCGACGGACGACGATCTGGTCATCGCCGACATCTGTCAGGAACGCGCCAAGCGCCGGGATCTGACGACGGGCGACCTCCGCGATCCGGCGCGGCGTCGTCACCAACACCTCCCGGCCCGGGGCGAACCTCCCCACCGGCAGCCGTTCGGCCCGCCCCCGGAACTCGGCGGGAAGCGCCGACAGGTCCGCGACTTGGCCCAGCCTGACGGTGTCCCCGTCAGGCGCCCGGGGCGCCGACGCCGCACGGACCGGCGGCGGCGGCATCAGGGGAGGCTGGCCGATCATCATGCCCGACTAGCGCTTCAGTCCGTTGGCGATGGCCATCAGCTGATCGCCGGCCTGGACCACCTGGGCGTTGGCGGCATAGGCGCGCTGCGTGAGCAGAAGCGTCACCATTTCGTCGGCGATCTCTACATTCGACCCTTCCAAGGCGCCCTGGACGAAGGTCCCGCCGGCATCTTCACCGGCCGCGGCGGAAACAACGGCGCCAGGATCGCTGGCTTCGTAGATTCCGTCGCTCAACGCGGTCAGCGCGCCGGGATCCTGCACCATGGCCAGACCGATGCGCCCGAGTTCGGTGCGGGTCGTCGCACCGTCAACCGAGGCGGTCACCCGGCCATCGGCGGCGATGGCGATCTCGCGCGCGCCGGTCGGCGCCGAGATCATGGCGCGCAAGGGCATGCCGTTGGAGGCGGCCAGGAAGCCGTCGCCGTTGATCGTCAGCGCGCCGCCGCGCCAGAGCCGGGCCTGGCCGCCGGGGCCCAGGAGCTCGATGAAGCCCTCGCCGCGGATCGCCAGGTCCATCGGGCTTCCGGTCTGCTTGATGTCGCCCTGGGTGAAGGATCGCAGTCCGAAGGCGGCGGCGACGCCGGACAGGTCCGGCTGGCCATCGGATCTGGTCAGGGAGTCGAGCGCGTCCGGGGCCGGAGCGATCAGTTCGGAGAATCGAACACTGGCGCGCTTGAAGCCCACGGTGTTGATGTTGGCGATATTGTTGGCGGTGACATCAAGCGCGCTCTGTTGCGAGCGCAGCCCGGTAGCCCCGATATAGAACGCACCGTTCATTCTATGACTGTCCGAACGAAGTGACCGCACGACCCATCAGGTCGTCGTAGACATTGGCCAAGCGCTGCCCGGTTTCGGCGCGCCGCAGGGCTTGCATGATGGTGAGCATTTCGTCGCCCATCGAGACGTTCGACGCTTCGAGCACGCCCTGGCGGACCACCGGATTCGCCACGGGGTGGAGATCACCCTCGGGGGCGGAGAACAGGCCCGATTGGGTGCGCGAGAACACCGCGGGATCGGCCGCGTCGACAATCGCCAGGCGCCCCAGCGGTTCGCCGTTCTCGATCAGCACGCCGTCGGCCGTCACCGTAAGGTCGCCGCCGTGAAGGACAAGGTCGCCACCGCCCTCCAGTTGAACGGTCTGCCCCTCGCCGGTCGTCACGCGGCCGTCCGAAGCGCGCTGAAGTTGACCCTTGCGCGTGTAGAAAATCCCGTCGTCGGTGCGCACGACAAAAAAGCCCGCCCCTGCGAGACTCAGGTCAAGACCGCCGCCCGTCTGGAGCGCCTTGCCCACCGAGAAGTCCGTCCCGTCGTTGCGGGCGGCGAGCTCCTGACCATCGACACCGCCCTTCTGGAGCAAGGTCGAGAACTCCACATGGCGCTTGTAGCCCGGTGTGGTGACGTTCGAAATGTTCTGGCCCGCGATCTCGGCGCTGCGCTCCGACTGCGTCAGAATCCTCGATACCAGATCTATAATTTGCCCCATGCCGAATTAGCTATCCAATAGTCAAGCTATCAGCAACCGACATTCCAACGCCGACACATTTTGTGACCTCGCAACCCTGGCTACGGGTAGCCAACCTACTCCAGATTGATCACGTCGAACGATTTCAGATCAATCGTGTGGGGAACCTCGTTCACCGAAATGATCGCCAGCCGCGGCACGTTGCGGCGCGTGAACGTCCGAAGGTGACGGCGAATCTCGCCTCCGCACAGCAGCACCGGTGAGAAGCTCTGCTGGAGCATGGCGTCCGCCGCCGGGATGAGTTTGCGCATTAGCTGCTCCGCCAATCTGGGCTCGATCACCAGCGCGCTCTTGCCGTCGCTGCGCCGCAGGGCGTCGGTGATCTGCGCTTCCACCCGCGGATTGAGGCTGAGAACGGAAAGCTGATCGTGCACGCCACGAAGGTCATGGCAGATGCCGTGACTGAGGCGCTGGCGCACCAGTTCGGTGATCTCCGCATGATCCTTGGTGTGGCGCGCCACATCGACCAGGGCCTCGGCGATCAGGTCGATATTGCGGATTGAAACCCCCTCGCCCAGCAGGTTCTGCAGGACCCGTTGGATGTCGGACACCGTCAGGATCGCCGGAACCAGTTCCTCGATCAGGCCGGGCTGCCGGATTCGCACGCCTTCCAGGAACCCGACCACGTCGGTGCGCGAGAGCATCATGGGCGCCTCGGTGCGCAGCACCTCGCCCAGATGGGTCATCAGCACGGTCAGGGGATCGACCAGCGTATAGCCCGTTTCCTGGGCGCGATCGTGCTGGCCCGGCTCGATCCAGACGGCCGGCAAGCCAAAGGCTGGATCCCGCGTCGCCAAGCCGGACAGGCCTCCGCTGGGCGGCCCGGCCCCGATCGCCAGGGTCATGCGCGGGAACAGGCGGCCATGCGCATGTCGCGCTCCGCTCAGGACGATTTCGTAGTCGTTGCCGTCCAGGTGAGAGCCGTCCTTGAACAGCACCGCCGGGAAGCCGAAGCCCACGGCCTTTTCCTGCTGCCGGCGCAAGATGGTGACCCGCTCGCCGAGGATCGCCTTCGTCGGCTGCCAGTGATCGTTGAGCTCCCTGCCCAGCATAACCTCGATCGGCGCCGGGGCGCGTGCGTCGCTGACCACGTTGGCCGGATCGGCGGGCGACTCGGTCGCGGCGTCGGCCAGGACTTGTCGCCGCCGGCGCGAGGCCAGCCACATCGCGCCGGAGATGGCCATCAGGATCAGGATCGGCCACTTGGGCATGCCGGGCATGATCAGGAGCAGGGCCAAGGCGGCCACCACGATCAGCGGGATCTTGGGCACCGACGAGAGCTGACTGAACAGCTCGGTGCTCAATTGCCGGTCGGCCGCCGAGCGGGTGACGATGATGCCGGTGGCCACCGAGATGATCAGGGCCGGGACCTGGGTGACGATGCCGTCGCCGATCGTCAGCAGGGTGAAGGTCTGCAGGGCTTCCAGCCACCCCATGCCCATCTGGGCCATGCCGATGAACCAGCCGGCGAAGATGTTGATCAGCAGGATGATGATGCCGGCGACCGCGTCGCCCTTCACGAACTTGCTGGCGCCGTCCATCGCGCCGTAGAATCCGGCTTCCTTCTCGATCTCCTTGCGCCGCCGCTTGGCCTCGTTCTGGTCGATGAGTCCCATGTTCAGGTCGGCGTCGATGCTCATCTGCTGGCCCGGAACCGCGTCCAGCACGAACCGCGCGGCCACCTCGGACACGCGCTGGGCCCCGGAGGTGACCACCACGTACTGCACCACCACTAGGATGAAGAACACCACCAGCCCGACGATGAAGCTGCCCTGCACCGCGAAGGCGCCGATCGCTCCGATCACCTCCCCGGCGCTGCCTTGAGTCAGGATCAGGCGGGTGGCCGCGACATTGAGCGACAACCGATACAGCGTCATCACCAGCAGCAGCGACGGGAAGGTCGAAAACGCCACCGGCTTCTCGACATAGAAGGTCATCAGCAGGATCGTTAGCCCGAAGGCGAAATTGACGATGATCAGAAGGTCCAGAAGGACTGGCGGGATCGGCGCAAACAAGACGAGCAGGATCGAAACGACCCCGATGACCAGAAAGAGATCCTGATTTTTACCGAAGAAATTTCTGATCATGACATCGATGCTTTTGGAATCGGCGATTTTCTCTCACGCAAGGTGAGATAAAGCTTGGCGACAGAGGCGTAATAGGCGTCGGGGACGATCTGATCGAGTTGACACCCCCGATACAGGGCCCTGGCCAGAAGGCGATCCTCGACGATCGGCACGCCGTAGCTGAAGGCCAACCCCTTCAGGCGCTGCGCGAACTGGTGGGCGCCCTGCGACACCACCATCGGGGCGACCATGGTCTTGGCGTCATATTTCAGCGCGACGGCGAAGTGGGTGGGGTTGGTGACGAGCACGTCCGCGCCCTTGAGGTTGCGCAGGCTCTGGCTCATTTTCACGAATTCGCCGTGCAACTGCTTGCGCCGCTGCTTGATCCTGGGCTCGCCCTCGCGATCGCGGGATTCACGGCGCAACTCGCGGCGGCTCATCCGCATCTGCTTGGAAAACTCCCGGCGGACCAGCACCTGGTCGATGGCGGCGAACAGCGCCGCCGCGCCGGCGAAATAGAGCAGCAGCCGAAACGTCGTCGCGCCCATCATCCGGACCAGATCGGTCGCGTCGGCGGCCGCCGGTCCGCCCACCTTCAACGTCGAGCGGATCAGCAGGTAGGCCAACACCACATAGACGGCGAGCTTGACCAGGCTCTTGCCTGTCGCCGTCAGGGTGCGCAGCGAGAAGACGCGCTTGAAGCCCTTGGCCGGGCTCAGTCGCGAGAAGTCCGGCTTGAGCGGAACGGCCGAAAAGACCAACCCCGTCTGGGCGACCTCGAACGCCAGGACCACCACGAAGGTCGCGGCGACCAGAAAGGCCAGTGGCTGGAACACCGACGCCAGAAGCACGCCCGTGACGTGGAGAATTTCGTGCTGGCTGCCCACGACGTTGGGCGCCGCCACGAAGGCGCGTTCCGACGCGTGCAGGATCTGGCCCTTCAAGGCGGGACCGGAGATCCACAGATAGCCCACGAACGCCAGCAGGGCGGCCAGGAAGCCCAGGTCCGCGCTGCGGGCCACCGCGCCCTTCTCCCGGGCCTTCTTGAGCTTGAACGGCGTCGCGCGTTCCGATCGGTTTTGCTCGGCTTCCTCCATCTAGAACAACCTTGGAATCGTATCGAGCGTCAGGGCCATCAGCCTGACCATCAGGGCGCCGCAAGCGCCGATGGTCGCGGGCAGAACCAGCAACAGCAACAGGCTCTTGACCTGCAGGCCCAGGACCAGGACGTTCATCTGGGGCAGCGTGCGCGACAGCAGGGCGATGGCCACGTCGGCGAGAAACAGGCCCAGCACGGCCGTGGCGACGACGCCGAAACTGATGAGGAAGACCACGGACATGAAGTTCGTCAGGGGGGCCAGCGTCGTGGGCATCCGGGCCGCGCCCAGCGGAATGGCCTCCAGCGACGCCGCCAGCAGCTTCAGCAGGCTGACATGCCCGTCCATGGCGAAGAACACCGCGCCGGCCGCATAGGCCAGCATGGAGCCGACCAGCGGGGACTGGGCCTGGCTGGTCGGATCGATCAGGGTCGCCAGGCCGTAGCCGGCCTGGATGTCGACCGTGCGGCCCGCCAGGTAGAGCGCCCCGAACGTCAACTGGAAGGCCAGCACGAAGATCGAGCCGATCATCAGCTCCCTGGCGGCCACGATCACGAGATGGGCGAGCCCGAAGTCGGACAGGCGGGCCGAAGGCGGCAGCGACGACGCCAGCAGCGTCGCCAGTCCCAGGCCGAAGAAGACGCGAAACGACGTCGGCGTCCGGGTCAGGGAGAAGGGCGGCGCCATGGCGAACACCGGGGCGACACGCAGCCCCAGCAGGAGACTGGTCAAAGCCCATCGGGTCAGATCCGTCGTCGTCACCCGGCTAGCTGAGCGAAGGGATCAGCTTGAAGGCGTAGATCGCGAAACTCGCGACCCGGCTGATCATCCAACCGCCCAGAGCCATCAGGACCACGACCGCGACGACCAGCTTGGGAATATAGCTGAGCGTCGATTCCTGGAGTTGCGTCGCGACCTGCACGACGCTGATCAGCAGCCCGACGGCCAGGGCCGAAACCAGGACGGGCGCCGAAATGATCACACTGTTCCACAGGAGCTGCTTCATCAGCTCCAGAGCCTGATCGGCGCCCATCCGTTTTCCCCGGCCTAGCTTCGTCGCTTCGCACGAGCGCGTGACGCGAACAAGCCACCCTGCTCCAGAAAAACGTGTAGCGTCGGACGCCGACGCTTCAGCGGGCGCCGGCCCGCAGGTCCGAGACCGCGCGGGACAACAGTTTGGCCGTTCTCGGCTCGGCTTCGATCGTCTCGCTCACCCGGTCGACGATCTGCTGGAACTTGGCTTCGTTGAGCAGGGCCGGGCCGAACCCCTCCGACAGGGCGGCCTGGATCAGCGCCCGGCTCAGCTGCCGGTCATCGACGCCCTCCACGGCGGCCAAGGCGTGAACCCCCTCGAGGCCGACCACTTTCGAGTCGCCGGCGCCGCGGGGCGCGGCGACCGCGGACCCCTTCGCGCGCTCCTGCAGCTTTCGCCGCAGCAGCATGACCAGGCGATCGACGTTGGAAATCGGATCCATGACCTAATCCCGACCGGCGGCGCGAGGGCCGCGCCTCCTGCGTTCCTTAGAGAATCTGGCACCCGTCGAAAAGACAAGACCCGTCAGGACCGCCAAGCGCGGACAGGGCCCACTTGATCCGCGCCGCCAGAAACGCGGCGAGCAGATCCCCAGTCAAGCCATCGGGACGCGGCGGTGACATTGCGAAAGCCCGCGCACCAGAAGGTCATAGCGTCGAGAAGCGATCCGGCCAAGATTACCTCGCCCTGACCGCCAGCAAGGGCCTCCCGGTTCCAGACACCGCGCATCGGGCCGGGCAGGAAGAGGTCAGTTGGCGTCCCCGGTCGCAGATCGTCCCTGATCTTGCGGCCGTGAACCTGAACGACCTCGCCATTCTCGCCGAGGATCGGGACGATCAGGCTGCCGTTGAAGTGCTCGTGGCCGGAGGAGCGGTAGAGGCCGATCCGTTCCAGTTGGCCCCGGATCGCCGCGCCCGCCTTGCGGGTCTTCTCGGGCAGTCGCAGGCCGAGCGTGCGGTTGGCGTAGCCGAGGCGGAAGCGGTCGATCAGTTCGCCGTGGATCAGACCCTTGGCCTGAAGGAATTCGATGCCTTCCGGCGCCTGCTTGAGAGCGTCGGTGTAGAAGTCGAGCACACGCTCAAGCAGAGAATGGTCGTCGATCTCCGACGCAGAAGTTAAGCCCAACCTTTATCCCCGATACAAACCCAAGACGCACTTTACGAAATCGCACAGTATTGGCGATAGTTCACAAGCAGAGTTGGAATGTATCGAAAATTTCTACGCGCTGCCAGCCACATGAAGAAAGGGAATATGAAAGCACTGTCCGCGCCATGCGCGTCCTACATCGCGGACAGCTTCAATGAAGCGGGCCACCGCAGCACGCCAACCAATGAACAACTATTCGGCAAATGGGCGAGCTTGACCATGCGAGCCATCTTCATTCCGGAAGGCCCAAATGCCAGCTTCCTGCCCATTCTCATTCCGCCCTTCAGCAGCAAGGGCACCGTTCTTACCGTTGCATAGCTACCAAGCCGCACCCATGAGCAACCCGCTACATTGTGAGCGATCTTAGCGGATGGCCAGACGGCAGCTCTGATATCGGAACGTCAGCAACTTTTCGAAGAGGCATACTCATTGCCCGATCAACAATCTGCTCATCCGTCATTGGATCAAGGCATTCTACGATCAGCCACCTCGCGCCCACCGGATCAGGGCACCCGGCACAGAACATCAACAAGACCTCGTCGCTCTCCTTGTCTCCAAGACCATAAGTCTTTGGATTCATGAGCTTATCAAGCAGCTCAAGCAATTGCTCTCGGCTCAGCATCACACTCTTCACTCCCCCCTTAGAGACCTGTCTCGTAGTGTATAGAGTAGTGCACCTTCGGAGAAACGATCTGAAGGTTGCTTAAATCATACACTGAGCCACCGTTGGCGATGGGGTTCGCGTGGTGCAGGTTGAACTTTTCGCCAAAGGCACCGGTCTCCGCAAGAAACTCCCTTGGGGCGAACGGCGCGTTACCCGCCCTCATTTGTGCCAAACTCGTCCGAGAGAAGCCAGCACTTAGCTCTGGGTGCCCTCCAATTTGCTCCCAAACGGCGGATCTCAGATCGTTGAAAGAGTTGAACGTTTGACCAGCGAGCACGTCCCCCACTTGCGATGGGATCGGCGTCGGAACGCCGGGGTCAAGCCATCTTCCAGCCGCTGGCGAAAGCTCACCACTCACCGTAGCAACTCCGGGCGCGCTCCTCAGTTGGCCTGCACTGAATGATAGTTCTGTCTTTGCGGTGGACCCGAACATCCGCACGGAACCCGACTCATCGGCCAAGAAACGCCCAGTGAATCGCGCTGCCGGACCGACAGCCCCGGCCGCCCTGGTTGCCGCGATGGGGCCAGCCGCAACGTTGAACGCCAAAGAGCCGACCAGTTCGGTCGCTTGGGCAGCATCCGCGCTCATCCCAAGGGCCATCAAACCCTGTTGGGTCATCGTGGCCTGTGGGATTCCAGTCTTGTAAGCCCTGTAGCTTGTCAGCCCCACATCAACGCCATGCGCGATCAACGGCACACCCAGCACCGCACCGCCGCCGGTGCTGCTCGCGAATAGTCCGGTTCCGACCTCGCCGACCGCGCCAACCATGCCCACGGCCAATCGCCGCTCAGGCGTGGCGTTCATCCAACGTGCCGCAGGATCAGCAACGTACCTCTGGACGGGGTCGGCTGCGGCCTTGGCATCGGCAAACTCGGCCTGCCGCTGCCTGAAGTAGTTGTACTGGGACACGCTGGCGAACGCGGCTTGCGAGGTTCCGGGCTGCGCGCTCCGCGAGGATGGCGATTTCAGGTAGAACAGTTGGCCTGCGGCCTCGATCGAAGCCACGATGCGCTGAAGCGTCGTACGGCGTGGCGCGGTGACCACGACCGGTTCGACAACGTTCTCGCCCAACGGATCGCCGGAAAGCGTTCCAGCCTGAACGAGGCTGACCTGCCCGCCTTGCGATCCGCCGTAGCCCGTCGGACGGCTCGATGTGCCGCCGCCCATATCCGAGCCAGACCATCCGGCAACGCCGCCGTAATCGCCAAGATCGAGGCTCTGATCGTCGATCTGGTAGTTCCCGCCCAGCGGGGTTTTCAGCCGCAGTTCGCCCAGATCGCTATTGGACCGTTTCTCGGCCGATTGTGCTCCGATTTTGGCGCCGATGGCGTTCCCAATTGTGCTGCCGATCACGTCCGGCAGCGCCTTGAGGATGTTGTCGCCGAAGTCTGTGCCTTCGAGCAGCGAGCGGCTCGCCGCCCCGGCCACGGCGCCGGCCGCGCCCGAGACCAGGCTGTTGGCCAGGCCCGTGGAAGACCAGGCCGGGCCTTGCGGCATCCACCCGCTGACGCTGGCCGACACTCCGCCGACCACGGCGCCGACCGCCACCCCGGACCAGTCGAACCGATCCTGCAGGCCCGTGGCGACGCCGATCCCCTGGGTGATGACGTTGGCCGTCGCGCCCCGAACCGCGCCCTGGGCGAGGGCGCCGCCGATCTTGTCGAACAGGCCCGCGCCTTGCAGACCCCCTCCGACCCCGCCGGCCACGGCCGCCATGGCCACGCCCTTCCAGCTGAACTTGTCCTGGACCCCTGTCGCCACCGCGAAGGCTTGGCTGGCGACACTGCCGACCGCGCCGCCGATCGCCCCGGCGCTGACGGCCGTGGCCAAGCCCACCGAGGCGAAAGTCGCGTTCGCTCCGGCCATCGCCGTCAAGGCCGCACCGGCCGTCACATAGGCCACCGCCACGGCGACCACGACCGTGAGGATCTTTCCGACCGTGCCGCAGCCCTTGGCCTTGGCTTGCGGCTTGGGCTGGGCCTGGGTGGTGGGATTGACGTCGCCGATGGCCTTGTTGGGGTCGTAGACCCGGAAGGTGGCGCTGGTGTTGTGGAAGTTGGTGACCTTGGCCGGAATGATCAGGATCATGCCGGCGGAAATGGCGTCACCGATGCTCAGGCCGTTGGCCTGGGCGATCAGGTACCACATGGCCTCGTCGCCCCAGACCTGGGCGGCGATCGAGCGCAGGGTGTCGCCATCGCGGGCGGTGATCCGCGTGTCGGCCATGCCCTCGGAGGTGGGATTGATCGGGTCGAAGCTCTGGTCGAAGTCGGCCGCGGAGACCCCGGCGTCGAACCCGCCTTGGAACGGCCCGTTGGTGCTGGCGTTGCGCTGGGCTATGGCGGTGACGTAGTCGGTGTCGCTGGGCCCGTTATTGCTGATCTCGCCCAGCTGGCGGCCTTCGAACTGGTAACGCAGCTGCCGGGGATCGCCGGTGGTGCGGCCGTCGGCCTCCCGGCGCGACAGGATCTGGCCCTCGGCGTTGGTGACATAGGTCACCGTCCGTGGCCGCCCGTCGGAGATGCTGACCGCCGACAGCCTGCCGGTGGTGTCGTAGACGAAGCTGGAGCGGTTGGTCGTGGCGAGGCTGACATTAGGCCTGTAGACGACCTCGCCCTGCCGCGCCCCGTCCCACCAGACGTAGCTGGTGGCGGTGTCGGAGGTGGTCGTCTGGCCCGACGTGGTGGTCTGGGTCCGGGTGTGGGTGATCACCCCGCCCAGATAGGCTCCGTCATAGACCCCCGAACCCGCCGTGGCCTCGGTCCTGTAGTCGTTATGGATAACGCTGGTCGATGTCTGCGCCACGACCGTCTCGTCGGAGATCTCCCCACGGTAGCTGTAGGTCAGGGCGCGGCTGTAGGTCAGCGCGCCGTCCACGGCGTATTCCTCATACTTCAAGACCCGGCCCAGGAGGTCGCGCAGGTTGCGGACCATCAAGCTGGGCGAGCCGGTGACGAGGTTGGGCTCGCTATAGCCGCCGTCACGGACGGCGGTCTGGACGTAGGTATCCCGCGCGGTCGAAACCGTCGAAAGATAGCCGTCTTCCGTATAGGTATAGGTTTCGCGGCGGTCGGCGCCGAAGTTCTGGCGGTGGATCAGCGGTCGCCCGGCCTCATCGTATGGGTCCGCCTCGATCTCGACAGCCACACTCACCATCTGGGTGGTGGTGGCCATCTGCCGTTGGCCCGCCAGGTCATAGGTAATGTCCGTGCCGGTGATCCCGCGACCGATCTGACCGCTGCCGCGGGCGCCGGTGAAGGTCCCCTTCGTGGTCACGAAGCGGTTCATGTTGTCGTAGCGATACCAGAAGTCTTGCCCCGGTGCGGACGTGGCGGCGCCATTGGAGTCGAGATTCGAATAGGTCGCGGCCATGTGGCGCACGTTGCCGACCGCGTCGTATTCGTAGTTGATCGTCGCCGGAACCACGCCCCCCTCGCCCGTGTCGCTGAAGCTGACCATGCGGTTCAGGGCGTCATAGGTGACGACGGCGTTCTGGTGCGAGGTGGTGTAGTCGTAGGCCTGGTACGACACCGCCGTCTCGTAGGCGTTGTCGTACCACTGGTCGTAGCCGTAGCTGTAGCTGTAGACGGCCCGCGTGCCGTAATTGCGGGTGGTGTAGGCCTCGGTCAGGCGGTTGCCGTCGGCGTCGTAGCCGTAGACCGTCTTGGCGGTGACATGGTCGTCGCCGCTGTCGGTCTGGTCGGAGACCTGGGCCAGCTTGCCGGTGTTGTAGTAGGCGTAGGTGCGGGTGCTGGCGACCGAGCCGCTGATGGTGCTGACCTGCTGGACAACCCGGCCGGCCTTGTCGAACTGAAAGTTGAACTGGTGGCCGCCCAGGTCGGTGCGCGCGGTCGTATGGCCGTAGTAGTCGAGCGTCTCGACGGTGGTCAGGCCGCTGACGTGGGTGGTGGTCTTGGTCCAGCCGCCAAAAGCGCCCAGGCCCGAAGTCGTGATGGCTCCGTCGAACGTATAGACATAGCTGGTGCTGGCTCCGCCATAGGCGGTGGTGCGGGAAACACGACCTTGCCGGTCGTAGTCGGTGGTCTCCGCGACGCCGGAACCGAACTGCGAGTTCCAGTGCTTGAGCCTCTGGCCCAGCCCGTCATAGCTATAGTAGTCGGCCAGGGCCACGGCCGCGCCTGTCTGGTTGCCGGGGGTGTTGGGCGCCCGGCTGGCATGGGTCACTGTGATCAGCCGGCCCATCATGTCGTAGTCGCGCAGCTCGACGGCGTTCAGCTCGTTGGTGATCGATCGCGCATTGCCGAAGATGTCGTAGGCTGTCCGCACCACGCCGTAGTCGGCATGGGTCTCGACGGTCACCAGGGCCTCTTCGCCGTCGTAGCCCGTGCCGCTGAGCAGCTGGCGGGTGGTGACATTGTTGTTGGCGTCGCGCACCGCGACCAGGCGCCCGGAGAGATCGTAGAAATAGGAATCGATGGGACGGTCACCGACGGTGATCGCGCCGTTTTCGGCCGTGGTGTTGACGGCCGGGCCCAGCTTCTGGATCAGCTTGCCCATGGTGTTGTAGGCGAAGTCGGTGACGTTGCCGCGGGCGTCGGTCTCGCGGACCACCTCGCCGAAGGCGTTGTAGGCCCGCTTGTGGCTGACCAGGGCGGTGTCGGTGACGGCCGGATTGGCCGCGTTCTGGTTCAGCTCCCGGAAGGTCTCGCGGGTCTCGATGTTCTGGCCGCGCTTGTCATAGACAGTGATGGTCGGCGCGATGGTGTTGCTGACGCCGGCGACAAAGGCGTTGCCTGTCGCCGCGCCCGCGCCCTGGGATTCCAGGTCGCCAAGGGCGGCTTCGATGTTGGTATAGTTCGCGCCGGCCAGGTCCCGGCCCGCCGAGCTGATGGTCAGGGTCTGGGCGCCGGCGCCGTCATAGAGGTGGAGCCGGGTGACGCCGTCGCCGGTCGTGGAGCGCCACATCCGCCCGCCGGCGTCGTAGTCGAACGTCTCCTGATAGACCGGCGCCCCCACGCTGCCGGACGTCAGCCCCTTGCCAGTGACTTCGCCGAAGGCGTTGTAGCGCAGCCAGGTCCGGTCGCCGGTGGAGATGCTCGTCGGGCTGTTGACCGTGATGGTCGCCTGCATGGTCAGCCGGCCCAGGGCGTCGTAGCGATAGCCCACGCCGTCGGTCACCGTCGTCCCGTTCGCCTTGAGGCGGACGAAGCTCTCCCGCACGACGTGCCCCATGACGTCATAGGCGTAGTTGCGGGTGAAGCCTTCCGCGTCGGTCATCGAGGCCAGGCGCCCGCCCGCGCCGTAGGCGTACGTGGTGATGCGGTTGGGGCCGGTAGCCGGATCGTATCGCCCCTCCCGGGTTCGAACGATGTTGTTCAAGCCGTCGTAGAAGGTGGAAACACGATGCTGGGTGCTGGTCCCGCCACCGCCGTAGTCGACGACCGGCGAATCCAGGACGTCGGTCTGGCGGCCCTGCAGATCATAGAAATAGGCGACGAACTCGCCGGTCCCATAGATCTTGCCGGTGACCTGTCCCAGCCCGTTGTAGCTGTAGGCGATCGTGCTGGTCCCGTAGGTGTCCTGCAAGGCTCCGTTGCCGGCGTCGACCTTGCCGATCCTGACGTTGGCGCGGGTCTCGCTCAGACGCCGGCCGTTCTTGTCGTAGGTGAAGGTGGTCGTGCGGTCGTTATTGTTGACGTCGCGCTGGGCTTGGGACTTCAGGTCATAGGGATTTGTTTGCACCGAGGCCTGCCAGGGCAGGCGGATCGCCAGCCGTTCCTCGCGTGTGACATTTCCTTCGCCGTCGCGGTCGTAGAACGTCATGTAGTTTTCTTGATCGATCCGAACGATCTCGTGGCCGACCTTGTCGTAGTAGCTGAGGATCACGCCCCCGCGGCCGTCGACCTGCCGCACGACATTGCCCATCGCGTCGTACTGAGTCTGGGTGACCACCGAAACGACCGAGGTCGCATAGGCCCCGGACACGAACTGGCCAGTCCGCAGATTGGCCACGCTTGTCGAGATCAGGCGATTGTTGCTGTCGTAGGCATAGGTGGTCTCGCGGTAGTTGCCCGCGTTGACCGGCGCCGGCGGCGCGCCGCCGGCCGTGCCGGGCAGCGCCACCGCGTCGCCGTAGATCCTGGCCGAGACGGCGTTGCCGGCCGCGTCATAGGTCCAGGTGCTCAGCGTTCCCAAGGCGTCGATCTGGCCGATCTTGCGATCGAGCGCGTCGTAATAATAGAGCGTGCGCTTGCCCGCCGCGTCGGCGCTCTGGATGAGGTTGCCGCGCTTGTCGTAGACCAGGGACTGGCTCGGCGTCACGCTGGTGACGGTGAAGAGGTCCGTGCTCATCACCTGGAGGGCGTCGCCCGTCTCCTTGATCAGGCGATCAAGCTTGTCATAGGCAAAAACGGTGGTGCGCTGCTCGGCCAAGCCGAAGGCCTCGATGGCCTTGGTGCGGTTGCCGCGACCGTCGTACTCGTAGGTGTTGACGATGTTGGTCGATTGCACCGAACCATCTGCCCGGGTCGACCCGACCGGTAGGACCTCGCGGATCAGCAGGCCGCGCTTGTCATAGGTGCTGGTGGTGACGCCGCTCAGGCGGTTGGTGGTCGAGATCCGGTCGCCGAACGCATTGAGCGTGTAGCTCTCGGTGAAGTTCATCGCGTCGGTGGTCGAAATCACCCGGCCGAGCTTGTCCAGCCCGATAGTCGTGACGGCGTCGGCCGCACTAGGATTCAGCGTCGGACGTGTAGTCACCGAACCGATGTTCGTGGCCCTGAGGGCGTAACGCTTGACACTGGCGACCTCGCCGCCGGCCGCATAGCTGGTCTCGGTGGCGTAGCCTTCCGGATCGATCTGCAGGGTCAGCTGGTTGAGCGCGTTGTAATAGAAATAGCCCGCATTGCCGCGCGCGTCGGTCACCTTCACCCGGTTGCCAAAGGCGTCATAGTCGTAGGTCGTGACGGCGTTGACGCCGGTGTCCAGCGGAACGGTTTCGGTCTTCACCCGCCCAGCGGCGTCATAGGCGTAGGTGGTGACGTAGTTGCGGCCATTGGTGCGCGTCAGCACGCGACCGAGACCGTCATAGGTGTACTTGGTGGTGGAGGCGTCGGTGGTACCGTAGCCCCGGGTTTCGCTCGTCACCCGGCCGGCGGCGTCATAGACGCGATGGGTGGTGGCCGCATCGGTGGTCGCGTTGGCCGCCGTGCTGTCGATGATCTGGCCCAGGGCGTCGAGCGTGAACCGGGTATGGAGGCCCAGCGCGTCCATCACGTCGTACAGACGTCCGGCCGTGTCGTAGGCGTAGGCGGTCTGAGCCGCGGTGGCCGGCAACGCGCCGATCAGCGCGGCCAGACTGGCCTTGGTGTCGCTGTCGGCGACGGCATAGCGGTCGGCGTAACGGATGATCCGGGTGGTTCGACCGGCGGCGTCGTACTGGGTCTCGCTGACATAGCCCTCGGCGTCGACCTGGTAGACCGCCCGCCCGGCGCCGTCATACAGGGTGCGGCTGATCCGATCGTCATCGATCTGAGTTCCGCTCAAAGCCGCGGACCAGGAGACCATGGTCTCCTGGCTCGGGTCGGCGGTGCCGATGTAGGTCGTTTCGTATCGACGTGTTTTCACCAGGTCGCCAGCCTGGTTGTACGTGTAGCCGGTAACGCCTCCCGTGGCGTCGATGCTGAATATCAGCCGGTTCGCCGCGTCATACACCATGCGGGTGACCCGCTTGTCTGGCGTCGCGGGCGAGGCCATGCCGGTGCTGGTGATCTGGCCGTCGATATAGCCGACCGTGTACGGCCAGGTGGCGGCGATCGAGCCCGGGAAGACCTCCGTACGGATCAGGTTGCCGGCGTTGTCGTAGACATATCGGGTGGGCCGCAGCGCCGTGTTCAGGACATAGCGCAGCCGACCGGCGCCGTCGTAGACGTTGACCGTGAACTCATCGGCGGCCGTGGTCGCGACGGCGCTGGTGACGTTGGCGGCGGTGATCGCCAGCGGCAGCGCCGCGAGGGTCGAGGCCGCCATCTGGCTGGCATAGGCCCGCGTGACCAGAACCCGCCCTTCGCCGTCATAACTGGTGTTGGTCACCGCGCCGACCGGGTCCACGGTCCAGATCACGCGGTTCTCGCCGTCGTAGACGTAGCGCGTGATCCCTTTGGCCGCGTCGGTCACGGCGACGACGTTGCCGTTCTTGTCGTAGGCGTACTCGGTGGTGAGGTTCAGTCCAGCGGGATCGACCTGGGTCTTGGTCCGCCGGTCGGCGTTGTCGTAGGTGTATTTGGTGACCCGCGCTGCGGACGTCCCGACCCCTTCTGTGACCGTGAGGACCCGGTCTCTCTTGTCGTAGGTATATTCCGTGCGCAAGGAGGCGACCACGACCGCGGTCTGGCGACCGGCGTTGTCGTAGGTGATCGTGGTGACCCGGTTCGCCGGGTCGGTCACCTTCACCTGCTGGCCCCGGGCGCTGTACTCGTACTTGGTGAGCAGGTTCAGGCCGCCGACGTCCTCGGTGCGGGTCAGGAGACGATTGACGGCGTCGTAGGTGTAGCTGGTCTTCGATCCGTTCGGATCGGTTACCTGGATGAGATGACCGGCGGCGTCATACTGGTTCTGGGTCTGACCGCCCAGGCCATTGATGGCGACGACAAGATCGCCGTCGGCGTTGTACTGGTAGATCTTCGTGCGGCCGGCGCCGTCCGTGACCTGCACCGTCTGGTCAAGAGCGTTGGTGATTGTGGTGACCATGATCCCTTCGGGGCTGGTCATGCTCACCTGACGATTGAAGGCCGTGTAGGCGAAGGTCGTGGTCTTGCCCGTGCGGTCGGTCTGGGTCAGGAGATTGCCCCGCCCGTCATAGCTGTAGCTGGTGGTCAGCCCCGTCCCGTCGGTCGAGGTGACAGTACGGCCGGCGCGGTCATAGCTCGTCCAGTGCTGCTTGCCGTTGGGATCGGTGACCAGCACCGTCCGCCCGAAGGCGTCCAGGCTGAGGAAGGTCGACAACTGCAGGATGCCAACGCCCGCGTCGCGGGTTTCACCCGTCAGGAGGCCGCGCCGATCATAGGCGCGGCTGGTGAGCACCAGGGACGTCCCTTCGGTGGGCGCCCGGGTGGCCGTCAGCTGGCCGAAGGCGTTGTAGTCGTAGGTCGTCGTCGCGCCCATGGCGCCGACCGTCTGGCTGATCTGGCCGGTCAGGTTGTAGTCCGTATGGACCCTGCTATCGACGCTGGAGTTGGTAATGGCCGTGACGGCCGAGACCACGTCGGTGGTGAGCAGCCCGCCGGTCAAGGTGGCCAGGGTCGACGTCCCAAGCCGCGCGCCGTGGACGATAACGTCCGACAACCGGCCAAGGGCGTCATAGAGCCGCTCCTCGACCTCGCCCAGCGGGTTGATGGTATGAGTGAGTTCTCCATCCCTGTTGTAGTAGTACAGCGTGCGCACGCCAGCCCCGCCGGCGCCGTCCGGCTCGGTCTTGGAGATCAGTCGATCGGCGTCGTCATAGGCGTAGGTCGTGGCGTAGAGTGCGTCGATCGCGTTGAGCTGCTCCTGGGTCGGAGCTTCGCCCAACGCCGCCAACGCCGCGCTGCCTACACCCGACAGTTCTTTGACGAGCCGTCCGCGCAGGTCGTAGCGACGGTTGGTCCCCCGTGAAACATCGGCCGCAGTGACGAGCGTCGAGGTCAGCCGGCCCAAAGCGTCGTAGGTATAGCTGGTGGTCTCCGTCCCGCCCCCCGTGAGGACCTTGGTTCGGCTGTAGAGCAGCCCCTTGCCCCCCCAATGATAGGTCGTGGTTTCGATGGCCCCGGAGGGGGCCGCAGAGACCACGTTGGCCAAGGTCGCCGCCACCCCGGCCGCCAGTTTCTGACCTCGGATTTCCTCCCTGACGTCGCCGGCGGCGGTGTAGTTGTAGCGGGTGACGTCGCCTTCGCCGTCCACGGTCGCGCGCAGCAGACCCTGACCGTCATAGATATTGCGTTCGTGGATGTCCTGGGCGCTCTGGGCGCCGGAGACCACGGTCGCCAGGAGCTGGGCGAAGGTGTCGGTCGCGCGGTTGCCGCCCGTCGGCGTCGCGTACCGGACGGTTTCGATCAGGCGTCCGGCCTTGTCGTAGATCAGCTGGGTCAGAAAACCCTCGCCGTCCAGCGTTCCCGCCAACCGGTCCGCGCCGGTATAGAAGTTTCGGGTCAGGCGATCGAAGGCAGGAGCCGCCGTCGGAAGCACCTTGGAGGTCGGCGGGCTGGACTTCAGCGTCGCGATCGTCAGCAGGTTGGCGTAGCCGTAGGTCGAGACCAGCCGAGAGGCCCCGTCATAGCTGAACTCGGTGACGGCCCCCCGCGCGTCGATGGTCTCGACCAGGCGTCCGGCCGCGTCGTAGATGCGCCACTCCCATTGATCGACCGCCGCGTCGGCGACCGGCCGCACGCTGGCCAGCTCCACTGCGGTCGGTTTGCCGGCGCTGTCGGTCAGGGTCGCGATCTGGCCGCTGCTGAGCGCGGCCTTGTAGCGGATCGTGCGAACCAGCCGGTCGTCGCTGTTGTAGACATACTCGACCAGGGACCCGTCGGGGGCGATGTCGGCCACCTTGCGGCCGACGCGGTCGTAGAGGTACTGGGTCTTGAGTCCCGTGGGATCGATGCTGACGCGCAGACGACCCTGGCTGTCGTAGACGAAGCTGGTGGTTGAGGTTCCCTGCCCTGCGACGGCGCCCGACGTGGCTTGGCTGATCAATTCGCCGGCCAGGTTGTAGGTCGAGGTTTCCGTCGTCAGACCGTCGGCCAGGGTGACGACCGTCTGGCTGGCGGAATCGAGGAAGGCGATGCTGGTGCGCTTGCCGCGCAGGTCGGTCGAGGCGATCAGGCGTCCCAGGCCGTCATAGACGAAGGTCTCGTAAGGGTTCGAGCCTTCCGGGTCGCCATTGCCGTCCGCCGTCATGCGGCCCAGCAGATTGCCGGCCTGATCGTAGATGAAGACGGTGGTCGAAACCTCGCTCGGGTCGCTGAGGTCGAACCCGCCCGTGGACAGCAGCTTGCCGTACCGTGTGATGCTGGCGACATTGCCGCGGTAGTCGTAGGCGGTGTCGGTGCGTACGCCGGTGCTTTTGTCGGCGACCGTACCAAACCAGTCCGCCACCTGGCTTTCCGTCGGCATGACGCCCGGGGCCCAGGTGCTGATGTCCATCTGGCTGCCGGGCAAACTGAACACGACCGTCTGCTGGCCGACGGCGTTGTAGCCGTAGGCGGTGACCAGGCCGTCCGGGTCGAGCCGGAACCTCAGATGGTTCTCGACGTCGTAGACGAAGCGCGTGGTCAGGGGGTTAGACGGCTGTCCGGAACCGGCCCCGTCGGGATCGGGGGTCAGATAGCGCGTTTCTCCGAGCAGTTCGTTCCTGGCGCCGTAGAGACGCGTGACGGTGACGCCCGCCTGGTTGCGTTCGAGCGTGAGATTGCCATTGGCGTCGTATTCATAGGCGACCAAACTGGTTCCCGACGCCACGCTCGTGACGTCGCCATTGGCGTTGTAGGCGAAGTCGGTGACCTGCGCCGTCGCGCCGGCCTCCGCCGGCGGCCCCGTCAGACGGGTCAACTGTCCGCTGGCGTCGTAGACCAGGCTGGTGATCTGTCCGCCCGGATCGGTGACCGTGGTTGTCCGCGTCGCGGTGTTGTAGCCGAAGGTCGTCACGCGCTGGACGCCGGACGCCGCCGTCTGGGTCAGGGTTCCGACGCGATAGTCGCCCGCCGTGGGCTGCACATAGGCGATCTGCAGCAGCGAGCCGTCGGTCTGGCCGATGGAAGCGACCCGCTTGCTCGTCCCGTCATAGGTGTAGGTGGTGACATAGGTCTTGGTGTCGGTGACCGAATTATCATCCGGCGTCAGGTCGACCGTCACCGTGCTCAGGCGGTTTTGCGCGTCATAGCCGTAGCGGACCCGCGTCAAGGTCTCGATCGTGCTCCCGGCCGGCCTGTAGCCGGTGACCACCTGGGTCAGCAGCGTCCCCGAATAGACCAGGTCGGTGTAGTAGCCGTCGGCCGTCGTCACGCGGGAAAGCTGGCCGTTCGCATAGCTGAAGGTCAGGGTGTTGCCGTCGGTGTCCCGGCTGGAGGTGATCCTGCCGCCGGCGTTGTTGTCATAAAGTTCGACAAGGCGGCTCGAACCGTCGGTCCACGTCCAGGTCGAACCGGCGAACGTCAAGGTGTCGTAGGCGCCGTCGCCCTCCTTGGAGACATAGGCCCCGCGCGCGGCGTCATACGCATAGACGACCTCCGAGCCGTCCCAGTCGACGCGCTTGATCGTGCTGCCGGCGGTGTTGACCGTGCCCGTCAGGCCAGTGACCTGCCGTTGGGCGCTGACCCTCCAGTTGTCACCGTTGTCGTCGGTGAAATTGCCCTGGCTGTTGTAGGTGCGCGCGATGACGTCGTCGGGCCCGAGTCCCGTCAACGTCTCGTCGATCTTCTGGATGACCAGGTTGCCGTTGGCCGCGTTGACGTAGACGTTCTCGCCGCCTCGCCCCAGCGCGGCCTGGCCGAGCTGCCCTCGCGAACCCAACACCCAAGCCGAGCTGCGAGAAACGCCCACACCCGCGCCGGTGACAATCGCGACCATCGAACAACCCCTACCCTGCACTGGAAGGGCCGCCCCACGGACTCCACCTCCATATCTACGGGGTCCGACGCGGGACGGATCGGTTTAGAACTTTCTTTCGGAAATCCTCAAAGGCGCAGCAAACATCAGAAATATATAGATAATATTCTTCGGGCGAGGCGTTCTTGCCGCTCCTGGGCCATGACTGTAGGTTGGCCGTCGGCTCCAGCGTCGCTTGACGCGCGGACGCGATTTTGAGGTCTCAGTCCATGAGCGTTTCGACCGCCGCGCCCTCGCCGGAATCTCGCCTGCAGGGGCTGCTCGATTTCCTGCAACACGACCAGGACAACCTCGGTCTGATCGCCGAGGCCGCCGCCGCCGCCCTGGACGCCGGAAACCTCGCCGAGCTCGAGCGCCTGACCGAGCGGCATGAAAGCCTCGCCCCCCTCACCCCGGCGATGCTGGGCCTGCGCGGCGTGGCCTTGCTGAGTCGAGGTGATCCGTCCGCCGCTGCGGCGCTGTTCGAGACCTTGTTCCTGGAAGCTCCAGACAACCCCGCGATCGGTTTCAACCTGGCCTGGGCGCGGGGGCTGACGGGCGACTATGCCGGCGCCTTGGAAAGCCTGCCGCACGCGGTCGCCGCTGGAGTGCCCGGCGCGGCGGCGTTGCAGGTGAGGGCCCTGCATCACTTGGGACGAGTGGACGAGGCTTTGGCGCAGGGAAAGGCGCTGGCCGAGCAGCGGCCCGGCGACCAGGACCTGGCCGCCGCCGTGTCCCAGGTCGCCATCGACGCCGAGCAACTGGACTTGGCTCGGCACTTTGGCGAAAGGGCCGGCCCCCAACCCGACGGCCTGGCCAGCCTGGGCGCGGTATGCCTGAACGACAACAAGGTCGAGGAAGCGCTCGCCTATTATGACCAGGCGCTGAAGGGCGATCCGAACAATGCCCGCGCTCTCCTGGGTCAGGGACTGGGCTTGCTGATACGCAACCAGGAAACCGTCGCCGCCGAGCGCCTGACCCAGGCCGCGGAGATCTTCGGCGACCATCCCGGCGCGTGGATCGTCGCGGGCTGGGCGCGCTACATTCTGGGCGACCGCGCCGCCAGCCGCGCGGCCTTCGAGCGCGCCCTGGCGGCCGATGACACCTTCGCCGAAAGTCATGGCGGTCTGGCGGTGCTCGACGCCGTCGAAGGCCAGTACGACAACGCCCGGCGGCGCGTGGACGTGGCGCTCCGCCTGGACCGGGCCTGCTTCTCGGGAATCCTGGCGCGGAGCATGCTCCTGGAGCACGAAGGCGAGCCCGACAAGGCCGCTCGCATCCGCCAGATTGCGCTGAACACGCCCATCGCGCCGGACGGCCGGACGATCGCCAGTTCCCTGGTCGCCCTCGCGCCGGGGCGCCGCGGCCGCCCGGACGCGCCCTAGGGTCTTTTAGCCTCACATGGAATCATGTGAGGCGTCTAAAAAAGGCTATAGATCAGACATTTAGAGCGTGGCGGCCGAAAACGCTCACGCTTTCGACTGCCACGCACTAGGTGTTCAGTCCCGGGTCAAGTGGACGGGACCGGGAAGCCGCGGTTGCGCATCAGGGCGCCGATCTTGACGTCGCGGCCGCGGAACCGGCGGAAGGCTTCGCCCGCGTCGACGGTGTTGCCCACGCTCATGATGTCGTCATGCAGGCGCTTGGCCACTGCCTTGTCGTAGAAGCCGCCCGGCGCCTCCTCGAAGGCCTCGGCGGCGTCCGCCGTCAGGGTGTCGGCCCAGATGTAGTCGTAGTAGCCGGCCGAATAGCCCTCGCCGGCGAAGATGTGTCCGAACTGGGTGGGGCGGTGGCGCATGACGATCTGCGGCGGCAGGCCGATCTCGT
This sequence comes from Caulobacter sp. GW821-FHT09A05, assembly GCF_059418465.1. Taxonomy (NCBI): domain Bacteria; kingdom Pseudomonadati; phylum Pseudomonadota; class Alphaproteobacteria; order Caulobacterales; family Caulobacteraceae; genus Caulobacter; species Caulobacter sp. GW821-FHT09A05. The sequence continues at coordinate 30,475 of NZ_JBWKPX010000013.1, read as the reverse complement.
CCATGGCCGACTTTTCGAACGCGGCCGGGTCGATGGCCTGGCCCTTGGCGGCCAGGTGGATCTTCATGTCGTAGATCGCCGAGGCCAGGTACTCGACCGTCGAGAAGCCCTGGTTGAAGGTCTTGGCCTTCTCGATCTTGGCCACCAGCTCGTCGGGGATCGGCTTGCCGGTCTGATAGTGGACGGCGAACTGGCTCAGCACCGGCTTGGTCGGCAGCCAGTGCTCGTTCAGCTGGCTGGGGAATTCGACGAAGTCGCGGGCGACATTGGTGCCGGCCAGGGCGGGATAGGTCACGTCCGAATTGAGGCCGTGCAGGGCGTGACCGAACTCGTGGAACATGGTGACGGCGTCGTCCCACGAGATCAGCACCGGCTCGCCGGGCTTCCCCTTCACGAAGTTGCAGTTGTTGGAGACGATCGGCGTGACCACGCCCTTGAACTTCTCCTGGGTGCGGTACTCGCTCATCCAGGCGCCCGACTGCTTGCCGGACCGGGCATAGGGGTCGAAGTACCACAGGCCCACGCGCTGGGCGCCCTTGGTCACCTCCCAGACGCGCACGTCCGGATGGCAGACCGGCACGTCGGTGATCTGGGTGAAGGTGAAGCCGTAGAGCTGGCCGGCCGCCCAGTGGATGGCCTCGCGCAGCTTCTCCAGCTGCAGGTAGGGCTTGACCACGTTCTGGTCGAGGTCGTAGCGCGCCTTGCGCACCTTCTCGGCGTAGTGACGATAGTCCCAGGGGGCGATCTTGAAGGTCGCGCCTTCGGCGTCGGCGACCTTCTGCATGTCGGCTACCTCCTCGTGGACCCGGGCCACGGCCGGCTTCCAGACCTGCATCATCAGATCCATGGCCGCGTCCGGGGTCCTGGCCATCTGGTCGTCGGTGATCCAGTGGGCGTAGGTTTCGAAGCCCAGCAGCTGGGCCTTCTCGGCCCGCAGCTTGAGAATCTCGGTGATCACCGCCTTGTTGTCGTGGGCGTCGTTGTTGTCGCCGCGCGACACCCACAGCCGCCAGCCCTTCTCGCGCAGGTCGCGACGGTCGGAATAGACCAAGAAGGGCTCCATGGACGAGCGGGTGTTGGTGATCAGCCACTTGCCCTTCAGGCCCTTCTCCTCCGCGGCGGCCGCCGCCCCGGCCTTCACGGAGTCCGGAAGGCCGGCCAGGTCGCCCTCGGAGAGCTCCAGAGTGTAGCCCTCTTCGTCGGCCAGCTCGTTCTGGCTGAACTTGGTGTAGAGGCTGGCCAGGGCCTGGTTGATCTGGCCCAGCCGGGCCTTCTTGGTCGCGTCCAGCGCCGCGCCCTGGCGGGCGAAATAGTTGTAGATCACCCAGGTCAGGCGCTTCTGCTCGGGCGTCAGGTTCGAGGTCTCGCGGGCGTCGTAGACCGCCTTGATGCGGGCGAACAGCTGTTCGTTCTGGACGATCTCGTCGCCGAACGCCGCCAGCTTGGGCGTGGTCTCGGCCTCGACCTTCTGCATGGCCGCGTCGTTCATGGTCGAGGTGAACACCCCGAACAGCGCGCTGACCCGGTTCAGGGTCCGGCCGGAGTCCTGGTAGGCCGCCATGATCCCCTCGAAGGTCGGCGCCGAGCGCTTGGCGGTCAGGGCGAAGATCTCCCGCCGCTGCTCGGCCATGGCCGTCTCGAAGGCCGAGGCGAACAGGTCGGGCTTGACCTTGTCCAGCGGCGGCAGGCCGCCGTGCGGGCCGGTCCAGGGGGCGACCAGGGGATTGCCGGACGGAGCGGCGGCGGGGGTGGCGGCTTTGGCGGTCATGGGCATCAGGGCGGTCGCGCTGGCGGCGGCGAGGAAGGAACGACGCTTCACGGCGGGTCTCCAGAGGATGGAAGCGGAACCCTAGAGTGTCGCGCGGCTGAGAAGTAAGTGCTTTCGGACGGAATTCGTCCCACCGATCGTGAAATTTGCGACAGGATTCCCGTGCGGACCCGCCTCGCAAAGGTCTGTTCATGCGCGAAGCCGGGGGTCTGCACGGAAACCACACGAGAATCTGGGACGCCGCGCGTGGACGGCTCGGCAACGGCGAGGTAAGCCAGATTCATGTCCATCGGCGTCTTCGACTCCGGCGTGGGCGGCCTCACGGTCCACCGCGCCCTCGTGAACCGTCTGCCCCAGGCGGACTTCGTCTATCTCGCCGACCAGGCCAACGCCCCCTATGGCGGCCGGCCGGGCGAGGAAGTCGTCGACCTGACCCGGGCCGGTTGCGAGCGCCTGTTCGACACCGGCGCCAGCCTGGTGGTCCTGGCCTGCAACACCGCCTCGGCCATCGCCCTGCGCCGCCTGCAGCAGACCTGGCTGCCCGGCTATCGCCAGGCGCTGGGCCGGCCGATCAACGTGCTGGGCATCATCGTCCCGACCATCGAGGCGGCCACGGGCCTGCCCTGGGAGCACGAGGCCGAGCGGCGCGGCGACAAGGTCGAGCAGCTGGACGTGCTGGGGGTGTTCTCCACCCAGGGCACGACGAATTCGCGCGTCTACGAGATCGAGATCGACAAGCGCAAGCAGGACATCGCGGTGTTCTCGCAGGCCTGCCCGGACCTGGTGCCGATGATCGAGGCCGACGCCGGGGCCGTGGACCTGGCCAAGGCGGTCGAGGGCTATGTCCAGGCGCTGAAGACCCGCATCGGCCGCTATCCGGACCGGGCGGTGCTGGGCTGCACCCATTACGAGATCATCGCCGACATCTTCCGCGCCGCCCTGCCGGCGGGGACGCCGGTCATCCACCAGCCGGCCTCCACCGCCGACGCCCTGGAGCTGTACCTGCGCCGCCATCCGGAGTTCGACCCCGGGACCGGCGGCTCGCGCCGTTTCCTGACCACGGGCAAGCCGGGCCCGCAGAACGCCCTGGTGGAGAGCTTCTGGGGCGGTCCGCTAAGGTTCGAGGCGGCCTAGGCGCTTCTCCCTCGCAAGTCTCGCCTCACGGGCGAGGACCTTGACGGCGCGCGCCCCTCGACGGACGGTCCTCCAACCGGGAGGGGCCACCCCATGAAACACCTGTTGCTGATCACCGCCGCGGTCGCGCTCACCGCCACCGCCGCTCGCGCCGAGGTCGTCGACGCCCAGGCCAACGGCTTCGAAGTCAAGCGCACGGCGGTGCTGAGCGCCCCGGCCGACAAGGTCTACGCGGCGCTGGCCCAGCCGTCGCAGTGGTGGAACAAGGACCACACTTGGTCGGGGTCGTCGGCCAACCTGTCCCTGGCCCCGATGGCCGGCGGCTGCTTCTGCGAGAAGCTGCCGAACGGCGGCTCGGTCCTGCACATGACCGTGGTCTACGCCCAGCCGGGCCAGGGCCTGCGCCTGTTCGGAGGCCTCGGGCCGCTGCAGATGTCCGGCGCGACCGGCCACCTGGGATGGTCCCTGGCGGAGAAGGACGGCAAGACCACCCTGACCCAGACCTATGACGCCGGCGGCCACATGACCGGCGGGCTCGACAAGATCGCGCCGGTCGTCGACCGGGTGCTGGGCGAGCAGTTCGACCGCCTGAAGGCCTATGTCGAGACGGGCAAGGCGCCGTAGGGAATCTTGAAGCCCCAAAAGTTGTCATCCCGGAAGCCTCGCAGAGGCTGTCCGGGACCCAGGGGACTGGGCGAAAGCCTTGCGGTTCACCTGGGTCCCGGACAAGCGCTCCGCGCTTTCCGGGATGACAACCGTTTTTGATCTCGCCTCAACCTACTTCTCGTAGCTGGCCTTCTGGCTGAGCAGCCAGGAGAAGTCGGCCGTCAGCTGGCCCGACTGTTTTCCCTTGCCGGTCTTGGGGTCGTAGGACGTCCAGACCCCGGCCGACGAATGGCAGCCCATGCAGCTTTCGGTCTGGAAGGTCAGGGTGTTGATCCCCGGCGTGACCGGCTTGCCCTGGTTGTTGAGCACCGAGTTCCAGACCGGCGGCTGGGCGGGGCCCGAGGCCGGGCAGTCCTGGCCGCTGGGCAATTCCTCGCCGTTGCAGGCGACCTGGTTGCCCTTCTGGAAGTAGGTTTCCATGGTGATGTTGGTCAGGAACACCGGCGTGGGGTTTCCCCCCGGCTTGTTGTCGATGGCGTTGGGCAGGCCGCCGTTCCACGGCGCGGGCGGCGCCGACGGGTCGGTCGGCCACTGGGTGTCGATCAACTGGTAGTACTGCCAGACCGAGCCCTGGGCCTTCAGCACCGCCTGGGCCTGGCGGTTCAGGGCCACCTTGTCGCCGGGGATCGGAACGCCGCGCCAGGCCTGGGTCGGGATGCGCGGATAGACGCCCTTCACCTTCTGCGGCAGCTGGTTGACGGCGCACATCGGGCAGTTCGGGTCGACGAACGACGGGCTCAACTTGGGGTGGGCCACCGCATCGACGTCCAGGTTGTCGATCTGCTCGAAGGTGGACCAGATCCATTGCGGCGAGGTCTTGGTCTTGTGGCCGATGTGCATGCCGACCAGGCCGACCGTCACCTTGCGTTCCAGCGGCTTGCCGTCGGGCCCCGGGTCCATGACCACCGCGGGGCTCGTGTAGAAGCGCGAGAAGTCGTCCTTGCCGGGCTTGAGGATCCGCCAGGCGAACTTCAGCTCGAATGACCCGCTCCAGTCCTTGTCGGGCGTGCCGATCGGCATGGCCACCTTGCCGCCGGCCTTGGTGAAGGCGACCTGGCCGTTGATGTTGTAGAGGCTGTTGTCGCAGAGATAGCCGACCTCGTTGGGGTCGATCATGATCTCGTAATAGACGAACTCGCCGTTCTGATCGAGCATCGGGCCGGAAAAGGCCTGGTTGATGTCGTCACCGAGATTGGCCGCGTTCAGCTCGCCCACCGCCGACAGCACGCCCAGGAAGCGGGTGGCCCGAGGGTCGGTGTTCGCCGTGGCCTGGGCCGAGAACGGCGCCAGCCCCTTGCTGACCGGCTTGGCCAGGTCGCCGCGGAACAGCACCAGGGTCCGGGCCTTGGGCGACAGGCCGCAGGCGGCCGGCCGCGCGCCGTCGGTCTGGAAGATCGCGCTGGAATTGTGCCACAGCGTCCAGTGCGGCGGGCCGAACCGGGTGTCGGTCAGCCTGGGCGCCGCCTGGCCCTGGCTGTTGGTGGGCCAGTTGAGCGCCAGGAACATCTGCCAGGAATAGAGGTCGAACTCGCGCTGCACCTCCGAGAACTTCTTGGCGTTCTCCAGCTGGGTCTTCAGCGCGATGTCGACGTCGCCCGGCATCTGCGGCGTCAGCCTGGGCGCGAAATTGGGGAAGGCGGCCAGGTAGGCCGGTTTGGCCGGGGGGGCGGCGTCGATCGCCTGGGCGCCGAACAGCCCGCCTCCGCCCGCCAGGCACACCAGGGCCGCGCCCAGCGCCCGCCAGCCGATCTTCCGTCCCGGTTTCGAGATCTTCATCGCACCCTCCGCCCTTTTGGCCGGGAGTCGCGCGAGGCCGCGCCCGCGTCGATCGCCCCAGGCCCACCGCAGGGTGAGCACTCTATAGGGGAACCGTCAACATATGATCGTCATGGTAGAACATGTCATGGGCGGAAGATCCAAACAAAAACCCCGGGCGCGAAGCCCGGGGTCGATGTTCTCGCGACCTGAACCGATCCCGGAGAGCTAGCCGACGGCCTGCATGTCGTCGCTGGTGGCGCCCAGCAGGGCCATCTGCAGACGCGAACGGTCGCGCCGGGCCGATTCCAGGGCGCCTTCTGCCAGGGCGGCTTCCGAGCGGACCCGTTCGATCTCGGCCTGCATCTCGGCGATCTTGTCGTCGTGGGCGCGGCGGGTCTCGTCTTCCGAGGCCTGCAGGGCCTCAAAGCGGGTGCGCAGCTGGGCGGCGCGTTCCTCGGCCCGCTTGAGCGCCTTTTCGTGGGCCGCGACGGTCTTGGCCAGCTGGTCGGCGCGCTCGATCGCCGCGGCGCGGGCGGTGTCGACGCCGGCGTGGCGGCCGCGCAGGTCCTCGACCTCGTCCTCGAGGTTGCGGACCCGTTCCAGGGCGCGCTCCAGGGCGACGTTGAGGTCGCCGGCCCGGCGCTCGACGGCCTGCTGCTGGGCGCTGCTCTCGTTGAGCCGGGCCGAGATCTGGCCGTTCATTTCCTCGAGCTTGTCGGCCCGGCCGGTGGCGGTCTCCAGCCGGGTCTGCAGGGCCAGGGCCTCGGCGCGGCCCGCCTCCACCTGGGCTTCCAGGCCGCGGATCGTGCGGGCGCTGTCGGCCTGGATGGTGGTCAGGGCGTTCTCGGACGCCAGCACGCGGGCGCGCTCGGCGGCGACCTGGGCTTCCAGCTCGGTCTCGATGCGCGACAGGCGGGCGACGTCGGCGCCGGCCTGCTCCAGGCGCTTCTTCACGGTGCCCAGCTCCTCGGCCTGCAGGGCCGACTGTTGCTTGGCGGCGGCCAGGGCGGCTTCGGACTCGCCGCGGCGGGCGTCGATGTCCTGGGTCTGGATCCGCAGGGTCTCGACGTCCTGGGCCAGGTGTTCGGCGCGGGCGGTGGCGTCGCGCAGCGCCGCCTCCAGGCCGCCGACCTTGAGTTCGGACTGCTGCAGGCCGTTGCGCAGGCGGTCGATCTCCAGCGCGCTGTCCTCGAGGGCGACGTCCAGGGACTGGCGGCGCGCTTCGGATTCGGTCAGGGCCGCGTCGGCGGTCGCCAGGCGGGCCGACAGGTCGCGTTCCTCGGCCTGAGCGACGGCCAGCTGGCGGGCGGCCTGGTCGTGGGCCGCGCGCAGGGCGATCAGCTCGGCGTGCTCGGCGCGACGGGCCTCGAACTCCTCGGCGACCGGACCGCGGATCTCGGACAGCAGCGGCTCGATGGCCCGCAGGTGCTCGACCACGCGGCTGATGCTGTCCAGCCCGCCGTGGATGGTCTCGTAGCGGACGCCGATGGCCTGGGTGGCCTCGACCAGACGGTCGGCGCCTCCGTCGCTTTCGGGACGATCGTTCTCGGCGGCCAGCATCACCGGCTTGACGCCGCCCTTGGTGTTGCGATCGCTCTTCGACAGCAGCCTCATCTTGCCCACCCTCTAACGACCCGCGGCTCGACGCCCATCGCGCCGATTCGGCCCCTCAGCCGCGCAGAATCATTTGCCCATTCGTTAACAGGATAGCCCGCGGTCAAGATTGCTGTCGAGGTCCAGATCACGCGCTCGGCGGGAGGCGCATTGACGCATCGCCAAATACACGAAACCGACGCGAGAAAGCCGCCGCGACGGCCTCGAAAGGCGGTCACGGCGGCTTCATGGAGACCCGATCGGGACGCTTGGCCCCGTCGAAAAGGCCTCAGGCGGCCTCTTGCTCGGCGGGAACCGCCGGCTCCAGGCGGATCATGTAGTCGAAGGCCGACAGCGCCGCCTTCGATCCCTCGCCCATGGCGATGATGATCTGCTTGTAGGGCGTGGTCGTCGCGTCGCCGGCGGCGAACACGCCGGGCAGCGAGGTCTCGCCGCGATGGTCGACCTCGATCTCGCCGCGCTGGGTCAGGGCCACGCTGTCCTTCAGCCACTCGGTGTTGGGCACCAGGCCGATCTGCACGAACACGCCCTCCAGGTCGACCCGGTGGACCTGGTCGTGGTTGCGGTCCTTGTAGGTCAGGCCGGTGACCTTGTTCCCGTCGCCCAGCACTTCGGTGGTCAGGGCCGAGGTGACGATGCGCACGTTCGGCAGGCTGGCGAGCTTGCGCTGCAGGACGGCGTCGGCGCGCAGCTGGCTGTCGAACTCGATCAAGGTCACGTGGGCGACGATGCCGGCCAGATCGATGGCCGCCTCGACGCCGCTGTTGCCGCCGCCGATCACCGCCACGCGCTTGCCCTTGAACAGCGGACCGTCGCAGTGCGGGCAGTAGGCCACGCCCTTGTTCTTGTACTCGGCCTCGCCGGGCACGTTGATGTTCCGCCAGCGGGCGCCGGTGGCCAGGATCACGCTGCGCGACCTGAGGCTGGCGCCGTTCTCGAGCTTGACCTCGATCAGGCCGCCCGGCGTCTTGGCGGGAACCAGGCCGACGGCCTTCTGCAGGTTCATGATGTCGACGTCGTAGTCCTTGACGTGCTGCTCCAGGGCCGTGGCCAGCTTGGGGCCCTCGGTGTGCGACACCGAGATGAAGTTCTCGATGGCCATGGTGTCCAGCACCTGGCCGCCGAAGCGCTCGGCCGCCACGCCGGTGCGGATGCCCTTGCGGGCGGCGTAGATCGCCGCCGCGGCGCCGGCGGGGCCGCCGCCGACCACCAGAACGTCGAAGGCGTCCTTGGTCTTGATCTTCTCGGCCTCGCGAGCCGCCGCGCCGGTGTCCAGCTTGGCCAGGATCTGCTCAAGGCTCATGCGGCCCTGGCCGAACGGCTGGCCGTTCAGCAGGATGGTCGGCACGGCCATGACCTGGCGCTCCTCGACCTCGGCCTGGAACAGCGCGCCGTCGATGGCGACGTGGCTGATGCTGGGGTTCAGGGCGGCCATGGTGTTCAGCGCCTGGACCACGTCCGGGCAGTTCTGGCAGCTCTGCGAGAAATAGGTTTCGAAGCGGAACTCCCCTTCCAAGGCGCGAACCTGATCCAGGACCTCGGCGTCGAACTTCGGCGGGTGGCCGCCGACGTGCAGCAGGGCCAGAACCAGCGAGGTGAATTCGTGGCCCAGGGGCAGGCCGGCGAAGCGGACATCGGCGCTTCCATCCTGGCGCGCGATGGCGAAGGACGGCTTGCGGGCGTCGTCGCCGGCCAGGTTCAGGCTGACCTTGTCGGAGGTTCCGGCCACGTCCTCGAGCAGCGCGAGCATGTCCTTGGAGCCCTGCCCCTCGCCCAGCGAGGCGACCAGCTCGATCGGCTGGCGCAGGTTCTGCAGATAGGCTTTCAGCTGGGTCTTCAGACCATCGTCCAACATGGCGGGCTCCGACTGTGGGCGCGCGGGGAGACGCGACGCCGGATTTGGAATTGTCTGGAAAGGGAAGGGCGTCGCCGCCGGTTCCCCAAGGCCCGCCGAGGGGCTGACGGAACCGGCGGCGAGCCCTGTCGCGACCCGGAGGTCGCGACAGGTCGTGGAACGGCCTAGATCTTGCCGACCAGGTCGAGCGACGGGGCGAGGGTCTTTTCACCCTCTTCCCACTTGGCCGGGCAGACTTCGCCCGGGTGCGACGCGACGTACTGGGCGGCCTTGATCTTGCGCAGCAGTTCGATCGCGTTGCGGCCGATGCCCTCGGCGGTGACTTCCACGAACTGGATCACGCCTTCCGGGTCGATCAGGAAGGTGCCGCGGTCGGCCAGGCCGACGCCTTCGCGCATGACGCCGAAGTTGTTGGTGATCTGGCCCGACGGGTCGCCGACCATGGTGTACTGGATCTTGCCGATGGCCGGCGAGGTGTCGTGCCAGGCCTTGTGCGAGAAGTGGGTGTCGGTCGACACCGCGTAGATCTCGACGCCCAGGCGCTGGAACGTGGCGTAGTTATCGGCCAGGTCTTCCAGCTCCGTCGGGCAGACGAAGGTGAAGTCGGCCGGGTAGAAGAACACGACGGACCACTTGCCCTTCAGGTCGGCGTCGCTGACCTCGACGAACTTGCCGCCCTTGTAGGCCTGGGCGGTGAAGGGTTTGATCTGGGTGTTGATCAAGGACATGAAGTTCTCCTGCAGGAATTGCGAGGAGCCTTGTACGCAAGGTAAGTCGATAGGGCCAATCGATTGTTTCATACTCGGCGATAGGGCCACTCTATGCGATGGCGCCGACGGCTCTCGCGGTTGCAGCAAAGATCACGTCGATTGTCTTTTGAAATCCGATAGACCTGACCTATCTATCGGCCATGCTCCCCACTCTGCGCCAGCTGCAATATCTGAAGCTCCTGTCGGAACACGGCTCGTTCAGCCGGGCGGCCGAGGCCTGCCACGTGACACAGCCGACCCTGTCGGCCGGCATCCAGGAGCTGGAGAAGATCTTGGGCGCGCCGGTGGTCGACCGCGCGCGGTCCGGCGTGATCCTGACCGCCGCCGGCCAGGAGGCCGTGCGCCGGGCCGAGGCGATCCTGGCCCAGGCCGAAGACCTGGTGCAGGCCGCGCGCGGGGCGGGCCAGCCCCTGGCCGGGCGGTTCCGCCTGGGGGTGATCCCGACCGTCGCCCCCTATCTGCTGCCCCGCGCGCTGCCGGCCCTGCGCGACCAGTTCCCCAAGCTGAAGCTGTACCTGCGCGAGGACCTGACCCACCGGCTGATCGCCGCCCTGAAGTCCGGCGCGCTGGACGCCGCCCTGATCGCCCTGCCCTACGACATGGCCGGCCTGGACTGGGCCCATGTCGAGGACGATGAACTGCTGGCCGCCGCCCCGGCCAACCACCGCATGGCTGCCTTCGAGCGGGTCGATCCCGACAGCCTGCGCGGCGACGACATGATCCTGCTCGAGGACGGCCACTGCCTGCGCGACCACGCCCTGGCAGCGTGCGGGCTGGAACCGCCCCGCGGCGCCGGGCTCGGCGACGAGGAGAGCTTCGCGGCCACCTCCCTGCCCACCCTGGTGCAGATGATCGGCTCGGGCCTGGGGGTGTCGTTCCTGCCGTCGATGGCGGTGGCGGCGGGCCTGGCCCACAACGCGCCGGTCACCATCCGGCCGCTGGACTCCGACCATTCCAGCCGCGAGATCGTCGTCGCCTGGCGGGCGGGCTCCAGCCGCGGCGCCGAGGGACGGCTGCTGGCCCAGACCCTGCGCGACCTGCCGCCCGCCGCGCTTTCGCCACGGCATGCGGATACCTATCTGCCAGGCTGACGCCCAGGGAGGATGAGGACGCCATGGCTCGAGGCATATCGGCGCTGGTCGGCGGGGCGGCCCTGGCGCTCGCGGCTTTTCCCGCCTCGGCCCAGAACCCGCCGCAGGCTCCCGCCCAGGCGTCGCCGGCCCAGACCGTCGAGCTCTTCCCCCAGGACCCCGGCAGCGCCGTGGTCGAGGAACTGCAGGTGGTCGCCCGGCCGCCCGGCCCAGCCCTGTGGCTGGTCGAGAAAGGCGCCGCCAAGCTCTATGTGGTCGGCTCGGCCTCGCCCCTGCCGCACCAGCTGAAGTGGGACAGTCCCCGGCTCAACCGCGCCATGGACCAGGCCAGCCTCGTCCTGGTCCCGCCCGAGGCCTCGGTCGGCCCGCTGCAAGTCACCAAGTTCTTCCTGACCGGCGGCGGCGGGGTGCGCTACGGCCCGTTCAGCAAGAGCCTGGAGGACCGCCTGCCCCCCGACCTGAAGGCGCGGTTCGTCAGCGCCCGCGAGCGGGCCGGCCGCACGGCCGTGCCGTACAAGGACTGGAAACCCGCCGTGGCCGGCTTCATCCTGCTGTCGGACTTCCGCCAGGCGGCGGGCCTTTCGGAGGCCAAGCCGGTCAGCACCATCGAGCGCATGGCCAAGGCCAAGGGCGTCAAGGTCAAGGCGATGAGCCAGTATCGCCTGGGCCCGATCCTCGCCAGCGCCGGCAAGCTGTCGGACGACGCCAACCTGGCCTGCCTGCGCGACGCCCTGACCGAACTGGAATACAACGGCGCTCATCCGACCGACATCGGAACCGACTGGGCCAATGGCGATCTGGCCAGCGTGCGCGCCCGCTATTCCAGCTCGGCCGCTCAGCGGTGCGTGATGCGCGCGCCTGGGGGTCCGGCCCTGTTGGCGCAGCAGATCGGCCAATCGGCCGACGCCCTGAGCGAGGCGCTGAACCGGCCGGGCGTGACCATCGCCGTCGTCGACCTGGCCTTCCTGCTGCCGGCCAATGGCGTGCTGGATCGCCTGAAGGCCTCGGGCGCGACCATCACCTCGCCGGCCGACTGACGGCGCGTCGCCACTAGCTTGAGCGCACCTTGAAATATGTAAGCTTCACAATACACCTTGGGCTTGCATAACGGCAATTTCCTCGCGAAGGTCATGGGGCCGAAGACGCCCAAGACGGATCGGCTGCGGGAAATCCATGTCGCCAAGACGACAATTCATGGCATGGGCGTGCGCCCTGCCCCCGATCGGGGCCATGATCTTCGGCGGCGTGGCCACGGCCGCGACGCCGGTTCTGGCCTGGGACGGCGCCAAGCGCCTCGGCGTCCAATGCCTGGTCGACCCGGATCGGACGCCGGATCGCCGCCGGCTCCAGGCCGCGCTTTGCGATCGGGTCCGGACCCTGGCCGCCGACAAGGCGCCGATCCCGGTGGTCCTGCTGGCGCCGGGGGATCCCGGCCTGATCGCCGCCGACACCGCCGTCCTGCTGTTCCACGCCAACCTCCAGCCGGGCGAGGCCCGGGACGGGCCGCTGCTGGTCTTCAGCCTGCGCGTGTTCCGGGCCACGGCCGCGCCGTCCGAGCTGTTCGGCGCCGCGCCCCGCGCGACGGCCCTCCCGGCCCTCGGGACCAGCGCCAGCCCCCGATTCGACGCGGCCGTGAACGCCGCGCTCGCCGAAATCCTGCCGTGGCGCTCACGGCCGGCGCCCTGACCTCGCGCGGCCCGATTCCGCGAAACCCCCTCCACACCAGCCAACGGAAAAACCGATGCGCCTCCACGACGAAAGCCTGGACCAGGATCTCCACCGGGACATCGACTTCCCGGTGTTCCAGGGGCCGACCGACGCGGTCGCGCCGGCGCTGGAGGTCTCGGTCGAGCCGGTCGCCGCCTCGGTGGACGGCCAGGGCGGCACGATCCGCGACAAGCCGGTGTTCACGATCGAGCAGGTGATCGAGCAGCTCAATCGCGGCGGGGCCGGCTGGACGCCGGGCCAGGTCGAGCACGCCGTACCCCGCGACGGCGACGTCAGCGTGCTGAACTTCGGCTTCCACACCGCCGAAAGCATGTTCGCCGAGCCCTACGTCTACGAGCAAGACGGCCAGCTGTACGGCCGGCCCGAATATTTTGGCTTCGCCCCGTTCACCGAGGACCAGAAGGCGGCCGCCCGCGAGGCCATGGCCAGTTGGGACGACCTGATCGCCCCCACCCTGGTGGAGACCGCGCCGGAACAGGCCGACATCACCTTCGCCAACTACACCAACCGGCCGGGCACCCAGGCCTACGCCTACCTGCCCTATGACTACACCCCCGACAACGCCGACCTGATCGCCGGCGACATCTGGGTCAGCGCCAACCAGCCCAGCAACTTCCAGCTGGACGAGGGCCTCTACGGCATCCACACCCTGACCCACGAAAGCGGCCACGCCCTGGGGCTGGAGCATCCCGGCGACTACAACGCCGCCCCCGGGGTCAGCATTACCTACGCGGCCAACGCCGAGTACTACCAGGACAGCCGCGCCTACAGCATCATGTCCTACTTCGCCGCCGCCGAGACCGGGGCGCGCCATTTCGATTTCAATCTCTCGGCCACGGTCTACGCCTCGACTCCGCTGGTGCACGACATCGCCGCCATCCAGGCGATCTACGGCGCCGACATGACCACCCGCACGGGCGACACCACCTACGGCTTCAACAGCAACGCCGGCCGCGATTCCGACGACTTCACCAAGACCCCGGCCCCGGTCATGGCCATCTGGGACGCCGGCGGGATCGACACCCTGGACGCCTCGGGCTACGCGACCGACCAGATCATCGACCTGACGCCCGGCTCGCTCAGCAGCATCGGCGGGGTGACCTACGACACCGCCCCGTCGTTCGAGCAGGTCAACGCCAACCGCGCGGCGGCGGGCTACGCCCCGGTGGCCCTGGCGACCTACAACGCCAACATGGCCCTGCTGGCCGCCAATCCTGTGGTCGGCCGCCTGACCGACAATGTCGGCATCGCCTACGGCGCGACGATCGAGAACGGCGTCGGCGGCTCCGGCTCGGATCGGCTGATCGGCAACGCCGCGGCCAACACCCTGACCGGCAACGCCGGCAATGACACGCTGGAAGGCCGCGACGGCGCCGACATCCTGGTCGGCGGGCTTGGAAACGACGTGCTCGACGGCGGAACGGGCGCCGACAGGATGACCGGCGGGGCCGGCGACGATCGCTATGCGGTCGACAGCTGGCGCGACACGGTGACCGAGCTGGCCGGCGGCGGTGTCGACACCGTCTGGAGCTCGATCAGCTACAGCCTCTCCACCAACCTGGAGAACCTCAGGCTGATCGGCGACGCCGCCCTGGGCGCGGGCAACGGCTCGGCCAACCTCATCGAGGGCAACGACGCCTTCAACCTGCTGAGCGGCGCAGGCGGGGCCGACCGCCTGTTCGGGGCGGGCGGCAAGGACGTCCTGATGGGCGGCTCGGGCAATGACCGGCTGAACGGCGGGACGGACTTCGACATCCTGCTGGGCGGAGGCGGCGCCGACGTCTTCGCTTTCGACGCCGCCTCGTTCGGGAATGGCGGCCTGTCGATCGACTACGTCGCCGACTACAGCCGCGGCGACCTGTTCGACTTCAGCGCCCTGGACGCCAACGCCGCCCTGGACGGCGACCAGGCCTTCTCGCTGGTGTCGACCTGGACGGCCGGCGGAGTCGGCCAACTGATGGTCAGCGCCTATTCCAGCCTGCTGGGCGCGGTCGCCGCCCTGGGGGGCGTCGACCTGGGAATCTACGGGCTGGCGGGCCTGTTCGGCCAGGCCTCGGTCATCTGGGGCGACCTGGACGGCGACGCCCATTCCGACTTCGCCGTGCTGGTCTCGGGCGGCGGCCTGTCGCTGGAGGGCTGGCTGCTCTGAGAGGGCCCGTCTGGGCCACCGGAAAGGGCCGGTCGTCCTCGCGGCGGCCAGCCTTGCCAGCGGCGCGGGCGATGAATAGCTCAACGGATCATTCCCGTCCGAGGACCTTCGTCATGCGCCTGCTCGGCATCGATCACGTGGTGATCCGCGCCCGCGACCCCGCCCGGCTGGAGCGGTTCTATGTCGAGGTGCTGGGTTGCGCGGTCGAGCGGCGGCAGGACGCCATCGGCCTGGTGCAGCTGCGGGCCGGCGCCCAGCTGATCGACCTGGTCGACGTGGCCGGCCGCCTGGGCCGGATGGGCGGGGCGGCGCCGGGCCAGGACGGCCACAACATGGACCACCTGTGCCTGCGGGTGGTCGATTTCGAGGTCGAGGCGGTCCGGGCGCATCTCGAAGCTCACGGCGTCACGATCGGCGACGTCGGCGAGCGCTACGGCTCGACCGGCAAGGCCACCTCGCTCTATCTTTCGGATCCTGAAGGCAACGGGCTGGAACTGCGGGGTTAGCGCCATGAAGGCCGGGCTACGCGAAGCCGTGGAGCGAGATCTCGCCAGCAGGGGCCTAAAGCTGGTGACGCTGAAATGTGTCTGGTTCTACCTGCCGGCTCTGTTTTCGATGTCGCTCAGCAGCCTCGCCGCCTTCTACAGGGCCTGGGCGATCAACGCTGCTGGCGACACCGTACGGCTGACCTACGCCCACGACCCTATCGGCTGGTCGGTTCTCGAACGCGCCGGCTTCAAGCGCAAGGCCGGCCGCGTCTGGGTGGACATCCTGTAGTCCACGGCTTTTGACTCCCCGCCCCCTTTCGTGCATAAGCGCGCGCTTCCGGCGCTATATCAGCAGCGCCTCCACCGTCACGACCCCGGCCTGGTAGCCCAGGATCCATCCGGACGAGGACGGCGAGGACCCCCGTCGACGTGATCGTCCACGGGGGCTGATCGCGTTTGGACTGTAGTCTTAACCAGGGTTCGACATGTTCGACGGCCTTACAGAGCGACTTTCAGGGGTCTTCGACCGCCTCGGCGGTCGCGGCGTGCTGTCCGAGAAGGACATCGACGAGGCGCTGCGCGAGGTCCGCGTCGCCCTGCTGGAAGCCGACGTCGCCCTGCCGGTGGTCAAGGACTTCATCAGCAAGGCCAAGGAAAGCGCTTCCGGCGAGGCGGTCATCCGCTCGGTCAAGCCCGCCGACCAGGTGGTCAAGATCGTCTATGACGGCCTAGTCGACATGCTGGGCGGCGAGGTCCCCACCGGCCTGAACCTGGCCCTGAACCCGCCGTCGGTGATCCTGATGGCCGGCCTGCAGGGCTCGGGCAAGACCACCACCACCGGCAAGCTGGCCCTGCGGCTGAACAAGGTCGAGCGCAAGAAGGTGCTGGTCGCCTCGCTCGACACCCGCCGTCCGGCCGCCATGGAACAGCTGGCCATGCTGGCCAAGCAGGTCGAGGTCGAGAGCCTGCCGATCGTCGCCGGCCAGAGCGCCGCCGACATCGCCAAGCGCGCCATGCTGGCCGCCAAGCTGGGCGGCTACGACGTCCTGATCCTCGACACCGCCGGCCGCACCACCCTGGACGAGGCGATGATGAGCGAGGCGGCGGAAATCGCCCGCATCGCCACGCCGTCCGAGACCATCCTGGTCGCCGACAGCCTGACCGGCCAGGACGCCGTGCGCACGGCCAAGGCCTTCCACGAGCGCCTGCCGCTGACCGGCCTGATCCTGACCCGCGCCGACGGCGACGGCCGGGGCGGGGCGGCGCTGTCGATGCGCCACGTCACCGGCCTGCCGATCAAGTTCCTCGGCGCCGGCGAGAAGATCGACGCCCTGGACGTCTTCGACGCCCGCCGGGTGGCCGGCCGGATCCTCGGGCAAGGCGACGTGGTCGCCCTGGTCGAGAAGGCCGCCCAGGACCTCGACGTGGCCGAAGCCGAGCGCATGGCCAAGAAGCTGGCCAAGGGCCAGTTCGACCTGAACGACCTGTCGGCCCAGCTCTCGCAGATGCAGAAGATGGGCGGCATGCAGGGCATCATGGGCCTGCTGCCCGGCGTCCAGAAGGTCAAGAAGCAGATCGCCGAGAGCGGCATCGACGACAGCATCTTCCGCCGCCAGCAGGCAATCATCGGCTCGATGACCAAGCTGGAGCGCAAGAAGCCCGACATCCTGGCGGCCTCGCGCAAGCGCCGCATCGCGGCCGGGGCCGGCGTCGACGTGGCCGAGGTCAACCGCCTGCTCAAGCAGCACCGCCAGATGGCCGACATGTTCAAGGCCATGAGCAAGGACGGCGGCAAGGGCATGGCTCGCATGGCCGCCATGATGGGCGGCGGCGACATGTCCCGGCTGAAGGCCATGGGCGGCGGCAAGACAGCCGCGCCCGACCAGACTTCCGCGGGGGGCCTTGGCGGCCTTCCGGGGCTCCCCGGTCTTCCGGGATCCGGGGGCGGCGGCGACGCCAAGCCCAACCTCCTGTCCGGACTGGGCGGCCTGCCCCCCGGCTTCAACCCGTTCAAGAAATAGAACTTTAGACCAAGGACTAAGACTATGCTGAAGATCCGTCTCGCCCGTGGCGGCGCCAAGAAGCGTCCCTACTACTCGATCGTCGTCGCCGACAGCCACTCGCCCCGCGACGGCCGCTTCATCGAGAAGGTCGGCACCTACAACCCGCTGCTCAAGAAGGACGACGCCGCGCGCGTGACCCTGAAGGTCGAGTCCATCCAGGAGTGGCTCAAGAAGGGCGCTCAGCCGACCGACCGCGTCGCCCGCTTCCTGGCCGCCGAGGGCCTGACCACCTGGGCCCACGGCAACAACCCGCAGAAGGGCGCCCCGGGCAAGAAGGCCCAGGAACGCATCGCCGAACGCGCCCAGCGCGAAGAAGAGCGCGCGGCCGCCGAGGCCCAGGCCAAGGAAGACGCCAAGGCCGCCGCTGAAGCCGCCGCCGCCGCGGCCGCCGAAGCCGCCGCGGCTCCGGCGGCCGAGCCGGAAGTCGTCGCCGAAGAGGCTCCGGCCGCCGAGGAAGCTCCGGCTTCGGAAGAAACCACCGAAGGCTAAGGCCCTCGGAAGCGCCGCCGCCGGGCTCCCGCCTGGCGGCGGCGTTTTCTTTTGCGCGCCCGCTCATGACCTCACCCGCTCCGCAGACCCTGATCCTGGTCGGCCGCGTCGCCGGCGGCTTCGGCGTGCGCGGCGAGGTGCGCATCGCGACCTATACCGAAGACCCGCTGACCCTGACCCGGTTCAAGGTGCTGACGCGCCAGGACGGCTCGCCCGCCCTGACCCTGACCACCGCCCGCGTGGCCAAGGACGGCGTCGTCGCCCGCTGCGTCGGGATCGACACCAAGGAGGCCGCCGACGCCCTGCGCGGCCTGCGCCTCTATGTTCCCCGCTCGGCCCTGCCCGAGCCCGAGGAAGACGAATTCTACCTGGCCGACCTGATCGGCCTGACCGTGCGCCACGTGGCCACCAACGACCTGATCGGCAAGATCAAGAGCGTCCAGAACTTCGGCGCCGACGACCTGCTGGAGATCACCCCGGCCCTGGGCGGCCAGACCTGGTACCTGCCCTTCACCCGCGCCGCCGTGCCCGAGGTGAAGATCGCCGAGGGCCTGGTCCTGGCCGATCCCCCTGTCATGGTCGGCGAGCCGGAGGGGCCGGTCGAGGGCGGAGAGGACGCCGAGCGTCACTACGACTGAGTTCGACAGGCGGCGTCCGGCCTACTTCCGCACCCGCATCAGGCATTCCTGGGCCACCGAGGCCACCAGCTTGCCATCGCGGGTGAACATCTGGCCGCGCACCAGACCGCGGCCCTGCGAGGCCGACGGGCTGTCCTGGGCGAACAGGATCCAGTCGTTGAAGTCGAATGGATGGTGGAACCACATGGCGTGGTCCAGGCTGGCGGCCTGCAGGCCGGGGGTGGTCCAGATCAGGCCATGCGGACGCAGGGCGCTTTCCATGAAGGCCATGTCCGAGGCGTAGGCCAGGGCGCACTGCTGCAGGCGAACGTCGTCGCCGATCGGCGCCCGGGCCCGCATCCACACCTGCTTGGTCGAGGATTTCGGCACGGGTCGGGTCGGATGCTGCGGATCGACCCAGCGCAGGTCCACGGGCCGGGGATGTTCCGCCATCCTCGCGAAGCGGGGATGCAGGTCGTCGCCCAGCCCGCGCAGATATTCGGCCTCGGTCGGCAGGGTCTCCGGATCGGGCGCGTCGGGCATTCCGGTCTGGTGCTCCAGGCCCTCTTCCGGCGTCTGGAACGAGCAGGCCAGGTTGAAGATCTGCTCGCCGTGCTGGATGGCCGCCACCCGGCGGGTGGTGAAGGTGCCGCCGTCGCGGGCCCGCTCGACCTCGTAGAGCACCGGGGCGTTCACGTCGCCGGGTCGGATGAAATAGGCGTGCAGCGAATGGCAGATGCGGTCGGGCACGGTCTTGTAGGCCGCGGTCAGGGCCTGGGCGATCACCAGGCCGCCGAAGATGCGGGGAAAGCCGTCATTGGAGCTGACGCCCCGGAACAGGTTCACCTCGATGGGTTCGAGGGTCAGGATTTCGGCGAGGTTCTCGGGCGTGCGCATGGCGGTTGGTTAGGCGCGTGAAACCGGCGGGGCAAGACGTGACCTTGCGTCAGGGCGGCCTGCTCATCCGAAAGAGGCGCGCGGTCGCCGTCGCGAGGCGCCGAACCCCGAGGCCCACGGACGTCCCCAGCCAACGCCCGTGGACGCGACCCGGGCCCAGACGCGACGGCTAACCTGGCTGGAACCGACCGCTAGGTGCGTGGCAACCGAAAGTGTGAGCGGTTTCGGCGCCTGCTACGCTCTGAATGTTTGATTTAGAGCCCTTTTTAGACGCCTCACGTGATTCCATGTGGGGCTAAAAGGCTTTAGGCCAGTTTTCGAAGCTGCGCCTGCGACGCGCGCCAATTGGCGCAGTGGGTTTTCAAGATCGCCCGATAGAAATGATCGGCGCCCTCGTCGGGTGCAGCTTGAAACGTCACGCCTAGCTGTTCGATGCTGTACCGGTCGAGCGGATAGCGGCCTGGCAGGGCCGCGAGGTTGTTGTCCACCAAACCGATGTCGCGCGTCTGGAAGGCGTCGCCCCAGAGCAGGCGGCAGATCTGGCTGGTCATTTCTCGAAAGATGACCGACGAGGGGTGGTTCTGGGTGAACAGCAGTTCGGTCGACAGCAGCTGCTCCGCCACCATGGCGTGCATCTTGACGTCGGTGTCGGCCTCGCGCTGCCGAAGCGTGTCCAACGACAGCGCCATGCGCTCGGCGAACCGGAAGTCCATTTCGCCGCGATCGTAGGCCTGTTGGACATCCTCGTCCGTAGCGCCGGCTTCCAGCAACACGTCGATGGCCTCGCCGTTGCGGACGCTCTCCCCCTCGACGAAGCATGGCCAGAGCGCGTCATTGTAGACGTACGGGACGGAGATCGCCTGCGCGCCCTGCCGGACCGCCGAGCGGATGTTGTCTTCGCCGGGCGTCGTCGACAGAAAGCCGTGATTGGAGCCAACCGGCTGATAGATCAGCAGATCCGAGGTCTTCAGGTCGTCCAGAAAGGTGTCGACCGAGATCTCTCCGTTGATCACCCGATAGTTTTCTACCCGACGAAAGGTGAACTCGCGATTGGTCAAGAGCGGCAGGAAGGCTTCGACACCCGCACCCTGGCAGTTGGAGTAGATGAAGATCTTCATGGCAGCCACTGTCTCACACTATGCGCCCGTCGATCATATAGCTGGTGTCGGCGATGTCGCCGCCTGGGCGCCAACGTGTAACGCCAGCGCGGGACTTCGGACAAGCGCCGGCCGCCTCGCGCTCGCGATGGTCAACGCCTGAAATGCACGATCGGATCGCGCCGATTGCAGCCGATATCCGGATCCAAAACGGTCAGGCCGACGTCGCCCAGCAGGTCGCAGAACCAGTCCGTGCCGAGATGGGACCACGGAACGCCAGCGCCATTGCCGCCTTCGACGAAGTTGTCCGGGTCAAAGACGCCGCCAGCGGCCGCGAACATCTTGACGTAGTCGCTGATCATGATGAAGCCCTCCGCGCCCACCTTCATCCGGTCCCGGACGTTGCGCATGTATTCGGAAACGCCGGGCCGGCGGATATGGCAGAAGCAGCCGAACGAGAATACGAAGTCCACCTGCGCGCCCTCGGGCAGGGTCGCATTGAAGTCCGACACCTGCCGATAGCTGATTTTGTCGCCGTGAACCCCCCGAGGATCGACGTAGGGAAAGAATTGATTGTGCTCGGCTGACAGGGCGTCGAGCGCGAACAGCCGCGCGGCGCCGCTTTCCAGGATCGCCTTCGACCAGGCGCCGCGGCCAGGGCCGATTTCCAGCACGACCTTGTCACGAACCCGATTGCGGATGCACATCAGATAAACGACGTGCAACGTGCTGAGAAAACCCAGCTCTTCCGCGCAGATTCTCTTTTCCGCTCGGACGGCGGCCTGGCTGGCGTAGCCCTCGTTCATGTCGATGGCGGAATAGCTGGAAACCGTGTGTGGATCGGCGGGGTCGCCTTCCCAATATCCCCCAGGCCAGAGCCCCTCAAAGGCCTTAATTTCTGCGTGCATCAACTTCTCCACTCCACCTCAGAGGGCGCTGGTATGGCCCAGGTGTCAAGCCGGCCGCGCCGCTGATGAACGCGGGTTCGCACGCCGAGTTACGTGACCCGACGGCGGCGGCCCCAATGTGGCGCGAGGATGTTGATCACTGCGGCTTTCCAACCGCGACCGGCCAGCGGCTGGATGAACAGCCCTTGCCTATCGCTGAGCAATGCACTGGGCGCGCCGCTGGCGAAGGTGGATGGCAACCACACGTCGTAAGCACAAGTCTGGGGAGGGCCCTCGTGGCAAGGGCGGTCGGCGATGGACTAGACGCCGACATGGAATACCGGGCGCATCGTCGCACCCTTCTCCACCGGGCGGCCCGAAATGCCTTTGAGGCCTTGAGGTCGCAGACCCGGTGGAGCTACGCGGCGATCACCTAGAAGCTCGTGACGAGCGAACCGGCGATCACGACGAGGGGCAGCATGGCCAGGACGATGCTGGCGAAACCGGAGAAGGCGTTGTTCGAGAAGGTCATGGTCTTGGTTCCCTGTTGGTCCGGCGCGCCGTCCGCGTCCGGTGATCAGGGGTATAGGCCCGCGGGATGGTGAACACCCGTTACCTTTGCTTCATGAAGCGTTTTTAAGAAACGTTGACGGCGATAATCGGCATTACAGGGGTGTAATGTGATCGAATAAAACCGTTACAGTGAAAACTTTCACCTTCAAGACCGGCGTTCTCCATCCGGATCAATCCTCCGCCGAGGTCAACAGGAAATGGCCGCGCAGGGCCGCGATCGGGGCGGCGCGCTGCTCCTGCCAGGCCTCGACATGGACATTGGCGATCCGCCGGCCGACCTTGTTGATCCTGGCGCGCGCGAAGGTCGTCAGCGGACGGCCCGAGCGCAGGTACTCTATCGAGATGTCGATGGTGCGCGGCTGGCGCTTCAGGGGCTCGGCCACCGACAGCTGGGCCAGGGCGGTCATCTCCATGAAGGCCCCCAGCACGCCCCCGTGGATGGCCGGCAGCATCGGGTTGCCGATGATATGGTCGGAGAACGGCAGGATGGCGGTCATCTCGTCGCCGGCCAGTTCGGCGCGCATGCCGATGAACCGGGCGTAGGGGATCGAACCGAGCACGGCGCTCAGGCGAGTGTCGGCGTCGCTCATGCCGCGCCCTCCGTCTTGGAACGGGGCGGCTTGAGGTTGGCGCCGGGCTTCTTGCCGGCGCTGGAATCCAGCATGAAGGCGGCCTGAGCGGCGGCCACCGGATCGTCGGGATCGTCCTCGTAGGCCACGGCCCGCACGAAGGCCACGGAACGGGTCAGCTTGTAGCAATGGGCGCGGGCCAGGACGTCGCGGCCTGGCTGGGCCGGCCGCATGTAGTCGATGCGCAGGTCCAGGGTGGCGATCGAGGTCCATTCGGTCATGGCCGCGTGCACCGCCTGGCCGCTGGCGTGGTCGAGCAGGGTGGTGACCACCCCGCCGGCGATCACCCCGGTCTCCGGATCGCCGACGATCTCGGGCCGATAGGGCGCCTTGAGAATGGCGACCGCGTCGCCGATCTCGAGGGTCGTGAGGCCCAGGGCCCGCGCCTGGGGGCTGCCTTCGTTCATGGCGTTGGCGATGAACCGGTGCTGTTGGCCGGGACTGTTGTCTGTCGTCATGGGGATAGGTTTATAGCCGTGCGCGTTCCCATATCCAGCCGATGAAACCACGGGACCTGATCTGTCCGAAGCCCGGCGGGCTCTACTGCCCGCCCGGAGACTTCTACATCGACCCCGTCCGCCCGGTGGCCCGGGCGGTGATCACCCATGGCCACGCCGACCACGCCCGGGCCGGTCACGGCGTCGTCGCCGCCACCCCCGAGACCCTGGCGATCATGGCCGAGCGCTACGGCGAGGACTTCGCCGGCCGCCGCCAGCCGATCGCCTATGGCCAGACCTTCACCCACAACGGCGTGGAGGTCGGGCTGGTCCCGGCCGGCCACGTGCTGGGCTCGGCCCAGGCCGTGGTGCGCTGGAAGGGCATGACCATCGTCGTTTCCGGCGACTACAAGCGCCGCCGCGATCCCACCTGCCCGGCCTTCGAACCCGTGCCCTGCGACGTGTTCGTGACCGAGGCGACCTTCGGCCTGCCCGTGTTCCGCCATCCCGACGACAAGGACGAGGTGGCGGCCCTGCTGAAGTCGGTGGAGCAGTTTCCCGAGCGCAGCCACATCGTCGGGGCCTACGCCCTGGGCAAGGCCCAGCGGGTGATCAGCCTGCTGCGCGAGGCCGGCTGGGACCGGACCATCCACGTCCATGGGGCAATGGAGCGGCTGAACCGGCTCTATGGCCGCCACGGCGTCGATCTCGGCCGGCTGGCGCCCGCCACGACCGGCGTGAAGAAGGACTTCGAGGGCGCGATCATCATCGCCCCGCCCTCGGCCTTGGCCGACCGCTGGTCGCGGCGGTTCCCCGATCCGGTCGACTGTTTCGCCTCGGGCTGGATGCGGGTGCGGGCCAGGGCTCGCCAGCGGGGCGTGGAGCTGCCGCTGATCATCTCCGATCACGCCGGCTGGGACGAGCTGACCGCCACCCTCGACGAACTGCGCCCCGGCGAGGTGTGGATCACCCATGGCCGCGAGGAGGCGCTGGAGCGCTGGTGCGAGCTGCAGGGCATACCGGCGCGGGCGCTGCGGCTGGTGGGCTATGACGAGGAGGAGGGGGAGGGGGAGTAGGCCGCCTCCCTTCGCCCGGGACCACGGCGTCCTCGTCTCGGGCCTGGCCGATGCCCAGCTTGTCGTAGCTCGGAGAAACGACGCCTCCGAACGGCGCGATGCGCCGAATCCATCCTGACACGGCGTCGTCCTCGGCAACCGAGAGGCTCAGCCCGTTTCGACACGTTCCACCTCCCGGATGGCCACTGATGATTGTGCGTTGTTGATATCAACCTTGGTAATTTCCTATATTCGGTTAGCTTGGCTATCGCCGCCAAGCACTACGCGGCGAGGCGCGCGAGCTCACGGTCTCGTATTTCTAGGACAGATAATGCCGTATATAGATATTGAAGGGCGAAGGAGCCTATTTGTTCACATACCAAAATGTGGCGGGACGACGGTTGAAAGATACCTGGAAAAGTTCTCTCAACTTTATCTGTTCAATTCGAATGCCGAAGTTGCATTTCGCTACACACCTCAGCATTTTACTTATGCTGATGCTGCATGTCTTTTCCCGCCAGGTTATTTCTCGTATAGTTTTGCAATATGCAGGAACCCGTACTGCAAGATCGCGAGCGAGTACAGATTCCAAGCTATATCTCGACATCACAGGTATACCGAGGTAATCGAGCCCTTTCCGGTGTGGGTCGGTAAGTTGAAGAAGCGATTCTTCAAGGATCCTTTCTTTCCAGACAACCACCTTCGCCTTCAGTCCGAGTTTGTTTCAGATGCCGTAAAGATTTTCCATCTTGAGGATGGGATGGATAACATTATGCGGAAGGTTTGCGAAGATATAGGCATAGATAAGCCTAAATATGTTATGGAACGTCAAAATGACACCTCTGGATACAATATCGATGTCGAATGGACTGAAGAGGACAAGTTCACTATATACCAAATATACAAGCAAGATTTTGACACGTTTGGATATGAGCCATAGTACATATTGCCGTAAGCTTGCAGGATAATACATGCTTGCGTAGCAGAAGATTTGCTATTCTCTATACAGTCATGGCTTTCGGTCGTTTTCTCCGCGTGGGTCGATCGAAATAACCCCCGTTCTGGCGGGACGAAGACAGGAATCGGATACGCGCGCCCTTGGTTACAAGGCCGCGCGTGCGGTGACCTGCCTCGTCGGGCAGGGCGACGATCAGGCTCGACGTCTGCCGGATCCAGACGAAGCCGATCGCGCCGGTTCGCCGAGCGAATCCCGCGCCAGATCGTCGGCGGCCTGACGATCCTGGGCGGTTATCACGAGCACGCTGTGAACCCGGGCTCCGGTGCGACATTCTTTCTCCATGCGCGCCTTCGCCCACCTTCTCGACCGGCTGTCCCTGACCGGCTCGCGCAACGCCAAGCTGACCCTGATCAAGGACTTCCTGCGCGATACGCCCGATCCCGAGCGGGGCTGGGTGCTGGCGGCCCTGACCGGGGCCCTGTCGTTCAACGCCGCCAAGCCGGCCTGCATCCGCAAGGCGGTGGAGAGCCGGATGGACGCCCAGCTGTTCGCCTGGTCCTACGACTATGTCGGCGACCTGGCCGAGACCGTCGCCCTGGTCTGGCCGGCACGGCCCGGCGCCAATCGCGAGCCGGACCTGTCGGAGGTGGTCGAGGCCTTGCGGACCGCCTCTCGGTCCGAGGTTCAGCGGCTGATCGAGAGCTGGCTGGACGCCCTGGACGCCGACGGCCGCTGGGCGCTGCTGAAGCTGATGACCGGCGGCCTGCGGGTCGGCGTCTCCGCGCGGCTGGCCAAGCAGGCCTGCGCCGATTTCGGCCAGGTGGAGATCGGCCAGGTCGAGGAGGTCTGGCACGCCATGACCCCGCCCTATGGCGACCTGTTCGCCTGGCTGGAGGGCCGCTCCGAGCGGCCCTCGCCCGACGCGCCTGGACGGTTCCGACCGGTGATGCTGGCCCAGGCGATCGACGAGGCGGTCGACTTCGCCAAGCTCGACCCGGCCGACTACGCCGCCGAGTGGAAGTGGGACGGGATCCGCGTCCAGGCGGTCAGCGAGCACGGCGCGCGGCGCCTGTACACCCGCACCGGCGACGACATCTCGGCCACCTTCCCCGACGTGGTCGAGGCCCTGGCCTTCGAGGGGGCGATCGACGGCGAGCTGCTGGTGATGCGCGACGGCGCCGTGGCCAGCTTCGGCGACCTGCAGCAGCGGCTGAACCGCAAGACGGTCGACGCCAAGCAGCTTCAGGCCTTCCCCGCCGGCGTCCGCGCCTACGACCTGCTGCTGGACGGCGAGACCGACCTGCGCGGCCTGCCGTTCAGGGACCGGCGCCGGCGGCTGGAGGCCTTCGTGGCCCGGGCCGGGAGTCCCCGGATCGACCTGTCGCCCATCCAGCCGTTCGGCTCCTGGGAAGACCTGGCCGCCCTGCGCGCCCGGCCGCCGGAAGGCGACCCGGCCATCGCCGAAGGCCTGATGCTCAAGCGTTGGGACAGCGTCTACGAACCCGGCCGGCCCAAGGGCCCGTGGTTCAAATGGAAGCGCGATCCCCGCCTGATCGACGCGGTGCTGATGTACGCCCAGCGCGGCCACGGCAAGCGGTCCAGCTTCTATTCCGACTACACCTTCGGGGTCTGGCGCGAGGATGAGACCGGTACGCGCCACCTCACCCCGGTCGGCAAGGCCTATTTCGGCTTCACCGACGAGGAGCTGAAGCAGATCGACAAGTTCGTGCGCGACCACACCGTCGAGCGTTTCGGCCCGGTGCGCTCGGTGCGCGCCGACCTGGAGTTCGGCCTGGTGTTCGAGGTGGCGTTCGAAGGCCTGCAGCGCTCGACCCGCCACAAGTCCGGCGTGGCCATGCGCTTTCCCCGCATCAACCGCATCCGCTGGGACAAGCCTTCGCGCGAGGCGGACGAGCTTTCGACACTGGAACGGATGCTGACGCCTAGTGTGGAGCGATCGTCGACGTGAAGACTTCCGTACCGGCGCCGTTACCATTCACGAAGTTATTACCATACGAGATGATCTGGCCGGGAGAGTAGGCGATCAAGGCGCTGGTGTTGCCGGAGATGGTGCTGGCGCCGACGCGAGCGACAGCCGTGTTCCCGACCGCGTTGACGCCGGAAGTGTTGGCGCTCAGCACGCTGTTGGTGATCATCATGTCTGCGACATTCGATGCGCCCGAGAGGATCGACATGCCCGACAGGGTGTTGGCGGAGGTCACGGTGTTGTTGATGGCGATGTTGATGCTGCCGGTGGTGCCGCCAGCGTCGGCCCGGATGCCGCGGGTGTTGTTGGACACCAAGCTGCGGGTGATCGAGACCTTGGCCGAACCCGCCCCCGTCGGCGCGACCAACACACCGGCCCCGTCATTGCCCAGGCCGTTCTCGCTGATGGTGCAGCGATCGATGTTCAATTCGACCGTGTTGGCCGTGTTGAGCAGGTTGACGCCAGTGCCGTTTGGAGCCGCCGAGCGGTGGCCGTTGATATAGCAGTTCTCGATATTGACCGTGCCGGCGTTGAGGATGCGCACGCCGTTCAGGCCGGTGCCAACGCCGTCGATCGTCAGGCCCCGCAAGGTGATGTTGTCGGTCGCCGCGGCGTTGATGACGACGCCGTTGGTCGAGGCGGAGAGGATACCACCCATCGCGGGGTCAGTGCCGATGGTGATCGACTTGGTGATGGTGACGGCACCAAACCCGCCCGGATCCAGAGTGTTGATCTCGCCGCCGACGGCGGTCTTGCTAATCGCCCCTGCGAAGGTCTTGCAAGGCGCCGTTCGGCTGCACGGATTAGCGTCATCGCCCACGCCTGACACCCAGGTCCGAGTCGCCTGGGCGTTGGCCATCATGGGTACGGAGACTAGCGCAATGGCGATGACGATGGACTTGATGGAGACTTCCATGGGGCATTCCCTCCCTTTGTGGCCCTTGGACATCCACGTCGCACGGCACAGAACAAGGGCTCGTATTGATTGATGCTCTCAATTTTGCATACTAAGGTAGATTTCAGATAAATCTAGCTTTTCGGGCATTGAGAAGGTTGGGGACGGTCTGCCAATCTCGTTATAGGTTAGGCGGGTGATATTTCCCGTTACGAACGAACAGGTTGGGATTTGGGAATTCAATCGTCCGGGAAGATTGCGTTTGTCGTGGCGCATCCAGGGCACGAGCTGCGGCTTGCACACTGGTTCGTTGTGACCAAGCCCTTTCTCTTCATCATCGCCAAGGGATCGAGGTCGGCCTATTCGGAGGCGCGGATCCAAGCCAGCCGAAACATGGCGACGGAGCTTGGCGCGGTTCCGGTCGAGCCCTTCGGCTCGGTCTACGATCGCGTGCTCTATGACTGGATTCTGAGCGGGAACAGTTCGTCGTTCGGGGTTCTGGCGGACGAGTTGCGCCAAGCCTTCGTCGCGCGCGGCGTCTCGCTGGTGGTGACCGACGCTTGGCAGAACTACAACCCGGTCCACGACCTCACCCACCTGCTGGCGCGCGTGGCCGCCGCCGAGGCCGGTAAGCAACTGCGGCGTCCGGTCGAGGTCTTGGACTATCCTGTCGTCCAGGGCACGTTGGCGCGGGCGCCCCGCGGCATGGAGCGGATACGCATCGCCCTGACCGAAAAGCAGGTGTCCGACAAGCTGGCGTTGATCGCGCGCCATCCCGATATCGCCGACGAGGTGTCGTGCCTGGTAGCCGCCGCTGGGCGCGATATCCTGGAGATCGAAAGCCTGCACGACACCAGGCCGCTGACGGAACTCGCGCCCACGGTGGACGCGCCGCCGCTCTATGAATGCTATGGAGAGATGCGAGTCGCCTCCGGGCTGTATATCGAGGTGCTGCGCTGGAGCCATATGACGCCTATCGTGACGTCGTTGGCTTCGCGATTGGCCGCGGCCGAGCGCCGCTAGCGGTCGGAGACCAAAATGACGTCGCCCAAAGGGAGAGGGCTGCGGGTCCTGCTGACCAATCTGGCGCTGACGGGCCGTTCGGGCACTGAGACCGTGACCCGCGATCTAGCGCTGGCCTTGCTTCGCGTCGGTCACAGGCCGATGGTCTACTCGCCCCGCCTGGGGCCCATCGCTGACGAGTTGCGAGCGGCGTCGATACCGGTCGCCGACGATATCGACAGCATCCGCGAGACGCCAGACGTGATCCACGGACATCACGTCATCCAGACGGCCGTGGCGGCGGCGCGGTTCCCCGAGACCCCGACGCTCTTTGTATGCCACGATTTCACCGCCTGGCACGACGCCCCGCCTCGTCTGCCCAACATCCAGACCTTCGTTGCAATCAGCGATGGTTTTCGCGATCGACTGGTCGTCGAGGAGGGCGTTGACCCGGCCCGGGTCCATGTCGTGCTCAACGCCGTCGATATCGAACGTTTTCAGCCGGGACCACCCCTGCCGCCCAAGCCGCGCCGGGCGCTGGCCTTCGCCAAGAACCAGGGGCATCTGGGGGCGATCCGCCAGGCCTGCGCGGCGCGGGGCCTGGCGGTCGACGCCGTGGGGCCGGCCGCCGGCCGCCTGGTCGACGCCCCTGAGGCGCTGCTGCACGACTACGACCTGGTCTTCACCAGCGCCCTCTCCGCCCTGGAGGCCATGGCTTGCCTGCGCCCGGTGATCGTGTGCGATGGGCGCGGCCTGGCCGGACTGGCCACCACCGACCGCTACCTGGCCTGGCGACGGGAAAACTTTGGGCTTCGCGTCCTGTCCAGGCCCGTCACCGTTGGGACTCTCCTGGCCGAGATCGACCGATACGACCCAGAAGACGCCATCGTGCTGGGCGGCAGAGTGCGCGAAGAGGCCAGCCTGGATAGGTGGGTCGACAGCTATGTGACAGTGTATCGCCGAATGATCGAGACATTTGCGGGAGCTAAGCCAGGCCAGGTGAGCCGGGCGACGGCCCTGCACCTCCAAGCCTGGGATCCCAACCTGAAAAACTCAGCTTGGCTTCGGGAGCGGGCCGACCTGCTGGACGCCCTCCAACGGCTCTCCCTCGGCGTGAAGGCGCTCGCCTTAGGTCAAGAGGCGAGCGTGACCGAGGCCTGGGCCCTTGGACTCAGCGGCTTCCATGAAGTGGAACCCTGGGGAGTCTGGTCTGCACGCCGTCGGTGCGCCGCCCGCTTCAGGCTGGAGCCGGGCGTAGCGCCGACACAAGTCACGATCACCGTCGTGCCTCACTACATGCAGTCGCGCCCCCGCTACGACGTCGTCATAGGCATGAACGGTCGACCGCTGGGCAAGATTGACTTGGATCAGGCCGTCAGTCCCGGCGGCCAAGTTTTCCGCCAGACGTTCGACATTTCCGAGGATCCGGGATTCGAAGACGAGAGCCCGTCGTGGCTGACCTTCGAGACCGAGCGTTGCATTTCGCCCAAGTGCGACGGGCGTTCGGACGATTCGCGCGAATTTGGTTTCGGGCTGGTCTCGCTGACCTTTCACTAGAGCGTGGCAGCCGAAAGTGTGAGCGGTTTCGGCTGCCGCGCTCTAAATGTTTGATTTAGAGCCATTTTTAGACGCCTCGCATGATTCCATGTGAGGCTAAAAGGCTCTAGCAGGCTGTTGAAGAAGTCCGTAGCGGTGCGGGACTGGGCATGATTCACTCTCTCAAGCGAGGCTTGAGGGTTTCGGATGCGTGGGTCGGACGAGCGGTCGGGGTCGCTGTTTTCGTATGTGGACCTAGAGGCGCGGGTTCGGCGGGATCATCCGCTGCGGCCGATCCGGGCGATCGCGAACGCGGCGCTGGCGGACCTGAG
>NZ_JBWKPX010000012.1:0-155358 GCF_059418465.1 Caulobacter sp. GW821-FHT09A05 | reverse complement strand
GTCACCGCCACGGGCCGGGCCATGCCCCGGCCCGTGGCGACCACAACTCTGACAGATCCCGGACACACAAGGGGTCGAAGACCAGATCCGCCGCGATCCGCCGAAAGGCTGGTCGCGGCGGCTTTCGTTCGCGGGCCGCGCCAAGGTTATCCACGCAGGCGGCTGTGACGGGGACGCAGCCCAACAATCCCCAGGGCGTCGGTTGTCTCGGCGCCGCCTGTGCGATAGGCCTGGGATCCGAGCGCCGAACCCTTCATTGGAGCCTCGGAACCATGCCGCCCCTCGACCGCCGCGTCTTCCTGTCCGCGGCCCTGACCACCGCCGCCGGCTCGGCCCAGGCCGCGCCAATCGAGCCCGCGCCCGTCCAGCCCGCGCCCAGGAAGGCGAGCCATCCCGTGATCCACCACGCCCTCTTCTGGCTGAAGAACCCGGACTCCAAGGAAGACCTGAACCGTCTGATCGAAGGCGTGCGGACCTTGAAGGCGGTCGAGGTCGTCCGCCAGCTGTACGTCGGCACGCCGGCCTCGACCGAAAAGCGCGACGTCGTGGACAACAGCTATCACGTCTCGGAGGTGATGATCTTCGACAGCGTCGAGGACCAGGCCGCCTACCAGGTCCACCCGATCCACCAGAAATTCGTCAAGGACTGCGGCCACCTCTGGGCCCGCGTGGTCGTCTACGACAGCATGACGCTCTGACGACGGACCGGCGCTCGACCGCCCGATTGAGCCCCGCGCCGCGCCACGCTATGCCACAGCCATGTCCCACGCCCCCTACACCGACGCGGAAGTCGCAGACCTGGTCCGCCGCCTGCTGGACCACAGCCTGCCCAAGGCCGAGTGGACCCATGCCGCGCACCTGACCGCCACCCTGCGGCTAGTCCGCACCCGCGACGGGGACCTTGAGCGCGACATGCCGCGCATCATCCGGACCTACAACGTCGCGGTCGGCGGGGTGAACGACGACCACAACGGCTATCACGAGACCATCACCCAGGCTTACCTCGCCGCCATCCGGGCCTTCGTCGCCACCCTGCCGGCGGACGTCGGCGACGGCGAGGCCTCGGCCCGCCTGCTGGCCACGCCGATGGGCGACAAGGCATGGCCGCTGACCTTCTGGTCGCGCGAGCGGCTGTTCAGCGTGGAGGCCCGTCGGGGCTGGGTGGAACCGGACCTGCGGCCGCTGGACGCGCCGCCGCTCCACCTCGTGGACGCGCCCGCGTGATCGCCCTGGCCGCCCTGGTCCTGGGCGTCCTGAACCTTCTGACCTTCCTGGTCTTCGGCTGGGACAAGCTGGCCGCCGTCGACGGACGGTCACGGATTCCCGAGCGTCTCCTGCTGCTGCTGGCCGCCCTCGGCGGCAGCCCCGGCGCCCTGCTGGCCCGGCCTATCTTCCGCCACAAGACCCGCAAGCAGCCGTTCGGCGCCTGGCTGACGCTGATCGTGTTCGTGCAGGTGGTAGCGGTCGTGGCGGGAGCGACGGTATGGTTCAGCCGCACCGCCTGACCGGGGTCCAGCGACGCCTGCCTGGGACGCGGAGGCACGTTCGGGCGTAAAAACGCCGCCCATCGAAACCCTTGGTTTACGGACAGGGAGCCACATCTTAAGCTCGGGCGTTGGAGATCATCATGTCAGTCGTGACGACCACGCGAGAGCAGAACAACGCCGCCCGCCTGGCGCGTCGCGTGGGCGGCTACAGCGAACTTATCCGATTGGCCGCCGAGCGCGGTCGTATTGCCGGCGCCGTGCGGATCGAGCGCGACCAGAACGGTCGCCTCACGATTCTCGCCGTCGGAAACAGGCAGCCCGTCGGCCCGTCTGATCGGTGAATTTCACCGTCGGCCTCATCGCGGGCCTGGCCTTGATGCTGCCGGGCCTAAGCGCGCTGGCAACTTGGAATTTCCGCGCGTCGCGTGAAGGCGCCGTTCGACCGGAACTTCCCCTGACTTCCGTTACGGCGCTTTTCCTGGCCATCGGAGTGGCGGCGGCCCTGCATCTCGTAGGCTTCGCCGTGACCCATGCGCTCTGGCCGGCCGTCGAGCATCTCTTGGCGCCGTCTTGGTGGATTCGTCCGCCGCTCGCCGACAATCCCTACGACGCGCTTTGGCGACTTGTGCGCAAGGACGATGCGTCGATCCAAGACCTTATGGTGGTGGCGGCGGCGATCGCCGCCGAATGCGTCCTCGCGGCCGCCATCGTCGCCAGCAGGGGATTCTACCTACTGCTCGATGGCGCGGATCTGCGGGCGCAGGGTTGGGTTCACCAAAACATACTGCGACCCAAGCGCAACGGATACGACCCCTACGCCTATGTCTTGACCACGCCGGCGCAGGGCGATTTCGGCCTGGGGTACGAGGGCATGGTCGCCGACATCCGCCAAGGCGCGGATGGCGAAGTCAAGACGATCTGCCTTAGTCAGCCACAGGCTTTCGTCTACGAAATCAGAAATCCGCGTGCGGCGGAGGGCAGTCCGAAGATCAACCTTGCCCGCCATCGCAACGCCAATCTCAAACGTCACCACAAGCGTTGGATGGGTGGGGTGCTCGCGCTGGAAGCCAGCACGATCCGCAACGTCGTGATCCACAACGTGCCATCCCAGTTCAATCGCGAACTCGTCGAGCTGCTCGCCAGTCTACCGGAGGACGACCCCGCGAACGCGATCTTCGCCGATGAGACGCAGGCTTCCAGCGAGCCGCTCCCCGGCGAAGAGCGGGACGAGGGCCCCATCCCCGAGCGGTCTAGGAAGTCCCCCCGGACGGCAGGTCTGACTTCGCTCCAGCGGATGTGCGACCCGGTGATCCGTTTGGCTCTGGATAACTGGCCAATTATCATGGCGGCGACGATTGGCGTCGTCGTGGCCTTCAATTGGCGTGAGCCCTATCGCCTGCCACGCGAGTGGCTGTTCAACATGGCGCCGGCGTTGTGGCTGAGCGCGGTGGTCGCGTTGATCTGGATGGGATGGCTATGGATCGTGCGCATAGCCGACCTCTTCTGGATGGTGCTTCTCCGGCCTCGGACGACTCTTCCCCTGTTGTTCATCGCGACCTTGGCCATCCTCGTTGTTGCGACGGCGGCGTGCGGCGTCGACGCCGCTGTCGCGCTGGCCCTCTATTTCGCCCCCTTCGTGACCTATCCCGTGGCCAACCTCGCCATCTGGTGGCTGCAGGAACCCGCCGACCGCGCCCCGATCCGCGGGGCGTGGCGTGCGACCGCGTTCAACGTGCAGCAGGCGCGCACCAGGGCCGCCTTCATTCCGGCCCTCACCCTGAAACCCGACGCCGCCTACGACGATTGAGCCCGGTGCTCCTCTCGCGGGGCTTGTCCGCGCGTCTCCCGGCGTCCGGGACGGCATGCGGTCCCTAGAGCGCGTTGGGCGAAAGTGTGAGCGGTTTCGCCCAACGCGCTCTAAATGTTTGAATCTAGAGCCTGTTCATCGGGATCAGATGATTCCATCTGATCCCGATGAACAGGCTCTAGCGGCCAGCACTGATCGCGACGCCCTCTTGACTGACGCGCGGGTACGCCCCGCCAATGACCCTCCAGCCTCGGGGCACCAACGCATGATCGTCGTCCACCACCTGAACAATTCGCGCAGCCAGCGGGTGCTGTGGCTGCTGGAGGAGCTGGGCGTTCCCTACGAGGTCAGGCGCTACCAGCGCGACGCCCAGACCATGCTGGCCCCGCCGGAGCTGCTGGCCGTCCATCCGCTGGGCAAGTCGCCGGTGATTACCGATGGCGACAAGACCCTGGCCGAGACCGGGGCGATCGTCGAATACCTGGTCGAGACCCACGGCCAGGGCCGGCTGGTCCCCGCCGCCGGGACATCCGAACGCCTGCGCTGGACCTACTGGCTGCACTACGCCGAGGGCTCGGCCATGACGCCGCTGCTGCTGAAGCTGGTGTTCACCGCCCTGCCGGCCCGCGCGCCCGGCCTGCTGAAAGGCCTGGTCAAGGCCATCGCCGCCAAGGCCCAGACCAGCTTCGTCGATCCGCAGCTGAAGAGCCACATCGACTACTGGGAGGCCGAACTGGCCAGGAGCGAATGGTTCGCCGGGCCGGAGTTCACCGCCGCCGACATCATGATGAGCTTCCCGCTGGAAGCCGGCGCCGCGCGGGCCGGGGCGGCCTCGCGCCCGCACGTGAAGGCGTTCCTGGACCGCATCCACGCCCGTCCGGCCTACCGCCTGGCGCTGGAGCGCGGCGGCCCCTACGACTACGCCTGAGCCGAAACAGGGACAGGCCCACGAGCCGGTCCCCAGCCATCGCGCCCTCGGTGGAACAAGGACCGCGCGAGCGCGCTTGATCCACGCCGCCAATAGGATCAAGCTTCGCCTTACGGGCGGGTACTTGCTTATCGCTAACGCGGCGCCTATCCTCTCAGCCCCCGGTCGTCGCGCCAACGTCCGGGAGTCTTCCTCCCTTTGGGCGAACCGAGCTAAAATCCGCAATGGAAAAAGTGCCGATGACCGCCGGGGGTTACCAGACCCTCGACGAAGAACTGAAGCGTTTGAAGACTATCGAACGGCCGGCGGTGATCGCCGCGATTTCCGAGGCGCGGTCGCATGGCGACCTGTCGGAGAACGCCGAGTATCACGCCGCCAAGGAACGCCAGGGCTGGATCGAAGGCCGCATCGCCGAGATCGAGGACAAGATCGCCCGGGCCCAGGTCATCGACGTCTCGAAACTGTCGGGCAAGCAGGTGAAGTTCGGCGCGACGGTCAGCGTCGTCGACGAGGACACCGAGGAAGAAGCCCGCTACCAGATCGTCGGCGAGCACGAGGCCGACGTGAAGTCGGGCCGCATCTCGCTGAGCTCGCCGCTGTCGCGCGCCATGATCGGCAAGGAAGTCGGCGAGGTGGTCGAGGTCAACACGCCCGGCGGCGTGAAGGCCTACGAAATCCTCAAGGTCGAGTGGGTCTAGCTTAAGCCCCATTCCAGGGACATTGCAGACGACGCGCCGGCCGCTGAAGCTTGGCCGGCGCGTCGCTTTGCTGTGGCCGGGATCACCGACGTGGTTGAAAAGAAAACACTCGAGGCGACGGAGCCGAAGCCGGCGCGCAAGACCGCCCGCAAGGCTCCGGCCAAGGCGGCCGTCGCGCGCGACGGCGCCCCGAAAGCCGCCTCCCGAGCCGTCATGCCGCCCAAGGCCCCGGCGTCCGCCGAGGCCGACGCCGCGTCCAAGCCCCGCGCGGCCGCCCGGCCGAGGTCGCGTCCGGGCTCGGTGGAGACCGAAATCCCGCCCGAAGCCGAGGTCGAGGCCGCCGCCGTCGCGCCAGCGCCAGAGCCCGTGGCTGAGCCCGCGCCCGAGGTCCCCGCCCGCGCGCCGATCACGATCTGGGCGATCTCGGACGGACGGGCCGGCATCGAGGCCCAGGCCGTGGGCCTGGCCGAGGCCGTGGCCCGCCAAGTCCCCGCGACGATCGTGGTCAAGCGGGTGGGCTGGAGCGGCCGGACCGGCCGCCTGCCCTGGTGGGCCAACTGGCTGCCTCGGCGCTGGCTGACGCCCGAAAGCGAGATCCAGCCGCCCTGGCCCGACCTGTGGATCGCCGCCGGCCGCGCCACCCTGCCCCTGTCGATCCGGGCTCGGCGGTGGTCGGGCGGCAAGACCTACGTCGTCCAGATCCAGGACCCGCGGGTCCCGGCCCACATGTTCGACCTGGTGATCCCGCCCAAGCACGACCGCCTGTCCGGCGACAACGTCCTGCCGATCACCGGCTCGCCGCATCGGGTGACCACCGCGCGGCTGGAGGCCGAATACGCCAAGTTCAAGGACCAGATCGACGCCCTGCCCCGCCCGCGGGTGGCCGTGCTGCTGGGCGGCAAGTCCAAGGCGTTCGACCTGTCGGCCGTGCGGGCCGCCGAGATGGCCCACCAGATCCAGCTGCCGCTGGAGCAGGAGGGCGGCAGCCTGCTGATGACCTTCTCGCGGCGCACGCCCGAACAGGCCAAGGCCTTGCTGACCGCCCGCCTGCGCCACCTGCCGGGGATCATCTGGGACGGCCAGGGCGCCAATCCCTACTTCGCCTTCCTGGCCGCGGCCGACTACATCCTGGTCACCGAGGATTCCACCAACATGGCCGTCGAGGCCGCCTCGACGGGCAAGCCGGTGTTCGTGCTGAAGATGGACGGCCAGAGCCTGAAGTTCCGCCTGTTCCACCAGGAACTGGAGGGCATGGGCGCGGCCCGGCCCTATGGCGGGGCCTTTCACGGCTGGACCTACGCGCCCGTCGACGAGACCGGCCGGGCGGCGGCCGAGGTCGTGGCGCGGATGGACGCGCGGGGCGGAGCGGGCGCAGCAAGCGCCTGAGGCGAGCTGCATCGCCTATTGCGCGCACCGGTTCTTTCGCCATCGCGGGGTTCATTGCACTGCAGGGCGTCGCCCATTATGTTTTGAACCGAGTGGAGGACTGAAGATGGATCCGGTCATCTACATGGTGCTGATCGCGCTGTCGGGTATGGCGCTGACGCTCGGTGTTTCCTGGGTCGTCGGCAAACTGTTCCGCCGCTGACGCCTCCCCTGAACCCTTGATCCTCGCCGTCCTCCAGGCCCGCATGGGCTCCGAGCGCCTGCCGGGCCGGCCGTCGATGCCGCTGGCCCGGGCGCCGCTGATCGTGCGCCAGATCGAGCGGATGGCGCGAGCCCGGCGCGTGGACCGGATCGTGGTCTCGACCACCACCGATCCGGCCGACGACGCCCTGGAGGCCGTGGTCCGGCGCGAGGCGATCGCCGTCCATCGCGGCCCGCCGCAGGACGAGCTGGCCCGGCTGGCCGGGACGCTGGAAGCCCACCCCGCCGACCACGTCGTGCGGATCGGCGACGACAGCCCCCTGGTCGACCCCGAACTGATCGACGCCACGATCGACCTGCACCTGTCCGAACGCGCCGACCACACCACCAACCGCTCGCCCGGCGCGGCCTTTCCGTCCGGCCAGGGGGTCGAGGTGATCACCGCCGACGGCCTGCGCCG
The DNA here is from genome assembly GCF_059418465.1 of Caulobacter sp. GW821-FHT09A05. Classification (NCBI taxonomy): domain Bacteria; kingdom Pseudomonadati; phylum Pseudomonadota; class Alphaproteobacteria; order Caulobacterales; family Caulobacteraceae; genus Caulobacter; species Caulobacter sp. GW821-FHT09A05. Next base: position 148,391 of record NZ_JBWKPX010000012.1, on the reverse strand, counting down.
CCTGGCGGCCGAAAGCGTGGCGTTGCGGCTGCGGACAGGGGATGGGCGGGAGCCGCCACCGCCCGTCCGCTGGTCGTCCCTGGCCCTTCTGGCCCAACCCGACCAGGGCGAGGTGCGCTGGGCGGTCGAGGGGCCGGCCGACTACGCCTTCGCGGCGGCGGTCTATGACGCCCTTTACCCGGCCAACCGCGCCTTCACCTCGGCCGACGTGCGGCGGCTGCTGGAACAGCGGCCGGACCTGGCGACGTTCGGGGGCGTGAGGCGGCTGTGAGCGGTTTGGGTCGCGATCTTCACCCGGAATTTTCAACCGTCATTCCCACCACAAGGGCGGGAATGACGGCGCGAAAGGGGGCTAGGTGGCGGCCATGACTCCCTATCCCAGCATCCCCAGCATCCTCTTCCTGCCCGACGCCGGCCCCAGCGTGGGCGGCGGCCACATGATGCGCAGCCTGACCCTGGCCCGGGCGCTGGAGGACGAGGGCGCGATCTGCCAGTTCCTCGTCACCCCGGCGGGCAAGGCTGTGTTCGACGCCTTCGGCGGCGGGATTTCGCATATCGAGACCTACGACATCACCCAGGCCGAGCTGGTCGAGTGCGCGGCGAGCGTCGCCCGCAACCACGACGCCGTGGTCATCGATCATTACGGCCTCGCCGTCCCCGAGCACCGCGCCATCGCCGCCGGCCGCCCGACCCTGGTCATCGACGACCTGGCCGACCGCCCGCTGGCCGCCGACCTGGTGCTGGACTCCGGTCCGACCCGCCAGGCGGCGGACTATGACGGCCTGGTCCCGCCGCACGCCGAGCTGCTGCTGGGCCCCAACCACGCCCCCGTCCGCCCCGCTTTCGCCGCCCTGCGCAGGGAGGCCCTGGCGCGCCGCGCCGACGCCCCGCCGGCGCGGCGCATCCTGGTGTCGCTGGGCCTGACCGACGTGGGCGGGATCACCGGCCGGGTCGTGGACCTGATGCTGCCGCGCCTGGGGCGGGGCGGGACGGACGAGGTCGGGCTGGACGTGGTCCTGGGCTCCGGCGCTCCCAGCCTGGCGCGCCTGACCACCCTGGCGGAGACCGAACCCCGCCTGGTCCTGCATGTCGACAGCCAGGACATGCCCCGCCTGGCCCTGGAGGCGGACCTCGCCATCGGCGCCGGCGGCTCGAGCAGTTGGGAGCGCTGCGTCCTGGCCCTGCCGACCCTGCTGCTGGTGCTGGCCGCCAACCAGCGCGAGGCGAGCCAGGCCCTGGCCGAGGCCGACGCCGTCCTGGCCCTGGACGTCGCCGATCCGGACTTCGAGGCGGCCTTCGCGGCCCAGCTGTCCCGCCTGCTCGGGGACCCGGCGTTGCGCGACCGTCTGTCGGCCGCCTCGGCCGCGGTCTGCGACGGACGCGGAGCGGCGCGCGTGGCGGCGCATTTCCTGGACCTGATCGCGCGGAAACAGGCTGGATAACAGCGTTCACCTAGCTCATCCTGCCCGCCAGCAGGGGAGCCAGCAGCATGAACGGCCAAGCCCAGGGATCCGTCGTCGTCACCGGCGCCTCCACCGGCATCGGCTGGGCCGTGGCCCAGGTGCTGACGCAGCGCGGGCTCCACGTGTTCGGCAGCGTGCGCAAGGCCGCCGACGCCGAGCGGCTGACGGCGGCGTTCGGGCCGGCCGTCACCCCGCTGCTGTTCGACGTCACCGACGAGGTCGCCGTGCGCGCGGCGGCCGCCATGGTCGAGGCGACGCTGGACGGGCGGCCCTTGGCGGGCCTGGTCAACAACGCCGGCATCGCCGTGGCCGGCCCGCTGCTGCACCTGCCCATCGACGAGTGGCGCAAGCAGCTGGAGGTCAACCTGACCGGCGTGGTGATCGCCACCCAGGCCTTCGCGCCGTTGGTGGGGGCGCGCCAGCCGGCCGGCGGGAGGCCGGGCCGGATCGTCAATATCGGCTCGGTCGGCGGCCGCAACGCCAATCCCTTCATGGCCCCCTACTGCACCAGCAAGTTCGGGCTGGAGGGCCTGTCGGAATCCCTGCGCCGCGAGCTGCTGCCGTTCGGCGTCGACGTGGTGGTGATCGCCCCCGGCGCGGTGGCCACGCCGATCTGGGACAAGGCCGACGAGACCGACACCAGCGCCTACGCCGACACGGTCTACGGCCCGCCCCTCGACCGCCTGCGCGCCTACATGCTGTCGATCGGCAAGTCGGGCCTGCCCGCCGAGCGGATCGGCGAGGCCGTGCACACCGCCCTGACCACCGCCAAGCCCAGGGTCCGCTACACGATCACCCCGCAGCCGATGCAGATGCTGATGGCTGACCTCCTGCCCAAGCGGGTCCTGGACCGGATCGTCGGCAGGCGACTGGGACTGCTGCCGGAATAGTCTCGCGCCCAGACGGAGAAAGCGGCCCTACCCCACCATGTCCCAGGCCAGCGGTTCCCCCCGCTTCAGCGCTCGCGCCGCCGGCCTTCCCAGCACGGCGTCGTAGTCGGCCGGCGGCAGGCCGTTGCCTGGGCGGACCGAGCGGATATTGGCCCGGGTCAGGGCCTCGCCGGCCGCGACGTCGGCGGTGACATAGAGCGAGCGGCGGAACTGGCGGTTGCCGCGCTCGCTGCCCAGCAGGTCGTAGTTGACGCCGCCCAGGGCCTTCCAGGCGTTGCGGGTGTCGTCGCACAGGGCGCGGAACTCGGCCGGCTCGAGGCTGAAGGCGGCGTCGGGGCCACCGTCCGCGCGGGCCAGGGTGAAGTGCTTCTCCACTGCGCAGGCCCCCAGCGACACCGCCGCCACCGAAGCCGCCGTGCCCGGGGTGTGGTCCGACAGGCCGATCGGGCAGCCGAACCGCTGGGCCATGTCGACCACCGTGCGGACATTGGCGTCCTCGAAGCTGGCCGGGTAGCTGGAGACGCAGTGCAGCAGCAGCACGCCCGCCGCGCCGGCTTCCAGGGCGGTGTCCAGGGCGGTGCGCATTTCCTGGAGGTTGGCCATGCCGGTCGAGATGATCAGCGGCTTGCCCTGGCGGGCGGCATAGCGGATCAGCGGCAGGTCGACGGCCTCGAACGAGGCGATCTTGTAGGCGGGGGCGTCCAGGCCCGCCAGCAGGTCGACGGCGGTCTCGTCGAACGGGCTGGAGAAGATCGTCACCCCGCGCTTCCTGGCTCGCTCGAAGATCGGCGCGTGCCACTCGTAGGGGGTCTGGGCCTCCTGGTAGAGCTCGTGCAGGCTGCGCCCGTCCCACAGGCCCCCATGGATCTTGAACTCGGGCCGGTCGACATCCAGGGTGATGGTGTCGGCGGTGTAGGTCTGCAGCTTGATGGCGTCACAGCCCGTGTCGGCGGCGGCGTCCACCATCTCAAGGGCGCGATCCAGGCTGCCGTTGTGATTGCCCGACAGTTCGCAGATCACGTAGGGCGGATAGTCGGCTCCGATCCGACGGCCGGCGATCTCGATGAAGGGGACGGTCATGGGCGGGGGCTCGTGGTGCTTTGGCCCATATTAACCCTGAATTGGTGGACGAGGCGTCAATCGCCGCGGCCATCAATCTCCGCCACCGCCACCCCCGCTGTCGCCGCCGCTGTCGCAGCTTCCGCCGTCGTCCGAGCTGCTGTCCGACCCGCTGTCGGCGCAGGCGTCGTCGGACGGGGTCGGGTCGCTCGAAGTGCTCGACATCCAGGTGGAAGAGGAGCTGTCGTGGCTCCAGGTCGTATCGTCGTCGCCATCGCTGGAGCCCCCGCCCCCGTCGACGGCCGGCTTGCCGTACAGCACCCGATATCGCGTGACGGCATAGATCACGCCGCCGAACACCACGCCGAAGATCAGGGCCGCGCTGGCCATGCCGGTGATGAACCAGGCCAAGCCCGCGAACGCCAGGCCGACGAGGATCCCCGTCGGCGCTCCCTTGAACCCGATCATCGCCTCGATCCCCCAGAATCCGCGCCGCCCCGTCGCGCCGAAACGGAATCGGCCCTATATCTGCGCCTATGTCGACTCCCGAACCCCGCCACACCCGCTGCCTGATCATCGGATCGGGTCCCGCCGGCTACACCGCCGCCATCTACGCCGCCCGCGCGCTGCTGAAGCCCGTGCTGATCGCCGGCATCCAGCCGGGCGGCCAGCTGACCATCACCACCGACGTCGAGAACTATCCCGGCTTCGCCGACGTCATCCAGGGTCCCTGGCTGATGGACCAGATGAAGGCCCAGGCCGAGCACGTGGGCACCGAGTTCGTCAGCGACATCGTGCTGTCGGCCGACCTTTCCAAGCGTCCGTTCCACATCACCACCGACAGCGGCCAGGAATGGTTCGCCGAGACCCTGATCATCGCCACCGGCGCCCAGGCCAAGTGGCTGGGCCTGGAGAGCGAGGCCAGGTTCCAGGGCTTCGGCGTCAGCGCCTGCGCCACCTGCGACGGCTTCTTCTATCGCAACAAGGAGGTCGTGGTGGTGGGCGGCGGCAACACCGCCGTGGAAGAGGCCCTGTTCCTGACCAGCTTCGCCAGCAAGGTCACCCTGGTCCACCGCAAGGACGAGCTGCGGGCCGAGATGATCCTGCAGGAACGCCTGCTGGCCCATCCCAAGATCGCGGTGATCTGGGACAGCGCCATCGACGAGGTGCTGGGCGACACCAATCCGATGGGCGTCACCGGCGTGCGGCTGAAGAACGTCAAGACCGGCGAGACCCAGACCGTCCCCTGCGACGGCGTGTTCATCGCCATCGGCCACGCCCCGTCGTCGGAGCTGTTCAAGGACCAGCTGGAAACCCACGCCGGCGGCTATCTGAGCGTCAAGCCGGGCACGACCTCGACCGCCGTGGCCGGCGTCTACGCGGCGGGCGACGTCACCGACGACATCTACCGCCAGGCCGTCACCGCCGCCGGCATGGGCTGCATGGCCGCCCTGGAAGCCGTGCGCTTCCTGGCCGAGGAAGACCACAAGAAGGCCCACCACCCCATCAGCCACCACGAGGCCGAGAAGATCGGGGTCTGGTAGGGTTTGTGGTGATCCTTCTCCCCCTTGCGGGAGAAGGATCCTGAACACCCTCAGTTCAGCGGATTGACCAGGCTGGGCGGCCGGGCCCTCGGCTTGGGCTTGGGCGGTTCCGGCGCGGGCGGCGGAGCGACTTCGACTGGCTTTGCCGTCGTGTCGACCACCGGCACCTCCAGCGCGCCCAGCGTCTTGTTGATCCGCTCGATCTCCTCGGGCGTCGGCAGGCGGCGTCCGCCGCGCATCGCGCCGGCGGGGTCGCCGGCGATCGGCGCCAGGATTTCGACCACCCCGTCGGGGCCGACGATCTTGGCGGACTCGCCGGTCGGCGCGGGCGCCACGCCCATGATCTGGGCCGCCGCGAGGGTCTCGGCCTGCGTCTGGGCCAGGATGTCGGCCGGCGCGGCTTCCAGGGTGCGCGGGTCAGCGCCCATCATGATCTCGGCCGAGACGTCCTCGTGGGCCGAATAGCGACCGCGGAACGCCGCCACCTGGCCGGACGGCCCGGTCCAGCGATAGAAGACGTGCGCCCCCACGGTCTTCAGCTTGACCAGGGTCGGCGCCCAATACGGATAGACGTAGTTGGCGTGATAATGAGTAGCCGTGCCGACATCCTTCATCACGAAGCCGGCCAAGGCCCGCTTGGCGATGATCTGGGCGTTGTCCCACACGGTCGGGCTGATCGTCCGCTGCAGTGAGCCGTCGCAGGTGAAGCTGAACTGGCAACCCGTGCCGCGCGCCGCGCCCTCGTAGACCACGCCGCAGATCGACTTGGGATAGCCGGGGTGGCGCACCCGGTTGAGCACCGTCTGGGCCACCGCCCGTTGCCCGGCCAGCGGCTCGAAGCCGGCCTCGAAGTAGACCGCCTGGGTCAGGCAGTGCAGGGCCTTGTCCCGTTCGGCGGCGGGGCCGCTGATCACGAACGGCCGGGCCGCCTCGATCGCCAGCGGCGCGGCCGCCTTGTAGGCGTTGATCACCCGGGCTTCCTCGAAGTCCGGTTCGCGATCGCCCAGCCGCGGGATCCGGTGCAGGTCCAGCCGCTCCCAGCCCCTCACGCGCCCCCAGTAGTCCTGGTGCGGGCGGGGGTCGTGACGCCTGGCCAGGGCCAGCATCGCCGGGTCCATGTCGGCGGCGTAGCGGGCCAGGCCAGCGTCGGACAGGCTGCCCGCCAGGACCGCCACCGCCTTGGTCCGCCCCGCGCCCGCCGGCAGGCGGCCGGTGGCGCACGCGGAAAGGCCGCCGAAGGCGACGAGCGCCACGGCGGCCTTGAGAGCCGTGTTCCGATCTAGCACGGGCGCGTCTGATCCAGGACGATCACTTTCCGCCGAGCGTGGAGCGGATCATCCAGGCGTGCTTCTCGTGGGCGGCCAGGCGCTGGGTGTAGAGGTCCGCGGTGGCCTCGTCGCCGGCGTCGTCGGCGGCCGCGAAGGCGCCGCGCAGGGTGGCGATCACCGTCTCGTTGTCGGCCAGCAATTCCTGAAACATGCCCTCCCACTCCTTCTCGGCGTCGCCGTCCTTGATGCTGGACAGGTTGCCGAACGCTCCGTAGCCCATCGGGGCCAGTTCGCCCAGGGCGCGGATGCGCTCGGCGATGGCGTCCAGCGCCGTCCACTGCTCGGTGTACTGGCCTTCCAGCAGCACGTGCAACGCCTGGAAGTTGGGCCCGCGCACGTTCCAGTGATAGCCGTGGGTCTTCAGGTACAGCGCATAGCTGTCCGCCAGGACCTTGTTGAGGCCGGCCACGACGTCGGCGCGTTGTTTCGCGGTGAAGCCGGTGTTCAGGTTCGCGGCCATCATGATCTCCCGTGTTGCGTGTCCTAGGTAAGCGTGTCCATGCTTCAAGCAAGCCGTTATGCGCCTGGAGTCCCATGAAGATTGAAGATCCCCACGCAAAAGCTGGTGGGCGCGCTTGGCCGGACACGATAAGCGCGTGGCTCATCCCGGGGATCCCGCCGCCGGCCTGGCGGGCGGCCCTGGTGACGGCCGCGGCGATCCTGGCGGCGATCGGCCTGAGGCTCGCCCTGCTGGGCCTGACCGCCGGCGTCGGCGCGACCCAGACCTTCTTCCCCGCCATGATCCTGGTCACCCTCTATGCCGGCTGGCGGTGGGGCCTGGCGCCGATCGCGGCCGGGGTGATCTTCGCCGGCTGGCTGCTCGGCGGCTTCCGGGGCGAGGCCATGAACCGCAGCCAGGTCGCCACCCTGGTGCTGTTCGTGGTCTCGTCGCTGATCACCACCGCCGTGGCCGCCGGCCTGCGCGCCAGCATCCTCAAGCTGGCCGAGGCGCGCCGACGGCAGTCCGAGGCCGAATCCCGCCTGCGGGTCACCCAGACCTCGGCGGGGGTCGGCCCGTGGGAATGGGACATCCGCAACAACGTCCTGGATCTGTCGATCACCGCGCGCCGCAACCTGGGCCTGCCGCTCGAGGGGCCGCTCGACCTGGATCGGCTGGTCGAGGTGATCCACCCCGACGACCGCGCCCGGGTCCAGGCCACGCTGCGCGACGCGGTGAAGGGCGGGCACTACGAGGTCGAATACCGGCTGGCCGGCCATCCCGACGGCGAGCGCTGGATTCATGGCCGCGGCGAGGTGATCCGCGACGACGCGGGCCGCGCCGTGCGCATGCTGGGCGTCAATTTCGAGGTCACCCAGCGCCGCCGGGCCGAGGAGAGCCTGCGCGAGAGCGAGGCCCGCTTCCGCGCCCTGGCCGACAGCGCCCCGGCCCTGATGTGGATCAGCGGCGACGACGGCCTGCGGGTGTTCGTCAACGCCGCCTATGTCGACTTCGCGGGCGTGACCTATGACGAAGCCCTGGTGCTGGACTGGCGCTCGCGCCTGCACGCCGACGACCTGCCGGCCATCCTCAAGGCCCAGATCGCCGGCGAGGCCTCGCGCAAGCCGTTCAGCCTGCAAGGCCGCTACCGCCGGGCCGACGGCCAGATGCGCTGGCTCAAGTCGTTTTCGCAGCCGCGCCTGGGACCGGGCGGCGAGTTCATCGGCTTCATCGGCATCGCCTTCGACGTCACCGAGGCCAAGGAGGCCGAGGCCAAGCTGACAGGCCTGAACGAGCTGCTGGCCGATCGGGTGCAGGAGGCCCTGGCCGAGCGCGACGCGGCCCAGGCCGCCCTGACCCAGTCGCAGAAGCTGGAGGCGATCGGCCAGCTGACCGGCGGGGTCGCCCACGACTTCAACAACCTGCTCACCGTGATCATCGGCGCGTTGGACGTGCTGCAGCGCAATCCCGAGGACGACAAGCGGCGCGAGCGCATGCTGAACGCGGCGCAGTCGGCGGCCCGGCGCGGCGAGAAGTTGACCCAGCACCTGCTGGCCTTCGCCCGCCGCCAGCCGCTGAATCCCGAGATCTGCCGGATCGACGCGATGATCGCCGAGAGCGAGAGCCTGCTGCGCCGCGCGGTCGGGGAAGGCGTCGATCTGGCCCTGGACCTGAAGGCCGGCGGCCGCACCACCCTGACCGACTCCGGCCAGTTCGAGGCCGCCCTGCTGAACCTGGTGGTCAACGCCCGCGACGCCACCCCGGCCGGCGGCCGGATCACGGTCGCCTCGCAGGGCGTCGACCTGGCGGAGCCCCAGGGCGAGCTGCCCGCCGGCCGCTATCTGCGCGTGGCCGTGCGCGACACCGGCGCGGGCATGGACGCCCAGACCCTGGAGCGGGCCTTCGAGCCCTTCTACACCACCAAGCCGGTCGGCAAGGGCACGGGCCTGGGCCTGTCGCAGGTCTACGGCTTCGTCCGCCAGAGCGGCGGCGAAGTCAGCATCGAATCCGAGCTGGGCGCGGGCACGACCGTGGCCATGATGCTGCCGGTGCGCGAGGCCTTCTCGCCGATCGAGGTGCTGGCGGTCCAGCCGCCGGCCACCCGCGCCACCTCGCACGTGCTGCTGGTCGAGGACGACGCCGAGGTCGGCGACCTGATCGCGGCGATGATCGACGAGCTGGGCCACATGGTCAGCCGCGCCGCCAACGCCGACGAGGCCCTGGCCATCGCCCGCGCCGACCCGACCCTGGCCCTGGTGATCACCGACGTGATCATGCCGGGCGGCAAGAGCGGGGTGGATCTGGCCGTCACCCTGTCGCACGAGCGGCCGGAACTGCCGATCCTGCTCAGCTCGGGCTACACCGGCCAGGAACTGGTCCGAGCCCACGAGACGCCATGGCCCCTGCTGCGCAAGCCCTACGCCCTGGACGCCCTGGCCCAGGCGATGGCGGACGCCTGGGACCGGCACGTGCCGGTCAAGGCGGCGAGGAAGGGCGGCAAGGCGAAGGGGTAGGAGGCGCTGGCCTCGCCCTCGTCCCTTTCGCGCCGAACACGGATTTTCACGCCCTCTCTTTGCAAGCCGTCCCAGAAGGTCTATATGTGATCCATCCCTTTTGCTCAATTTCAGCATAAGGGGCGACGCCGAGGCGGGGAACCCTCCGTTTCCGGCGTTTTTTGAGGCCCTTGAAATGCTCAGTTTGAGCATAAGTGAGGTTCACATGGCTGACGGTTTCGCGCCTACCCTGGGGTCCTTGCCCTTCACGCCCGACATCGAAGCCCAGACCGCGGCGATGTGGGACAAGGTCAAGCATCACGTGACGCCTCTGGAATGGCGAACCCACGCGCCGCTGATCGCCGAGATCAACCGGCTGAAGCGCGAGAAGAACGCCGTCATCCTGGCCCATAACTACATGACGCCCGAGATCTTCCACGGCGTCGGCGACTTCGTCGGCGACAGCCTTGCCCTGGCCCGCGAGGCGGCCAAGTGCGACGCCGCCGTGATCGTCCAGGCCGGCGTGCACTTCATGGCCGAGACCAGCAAGGTGCTGGCCCCCGACAAGCGCGTGCTGATCCCCGACCTGCGGGCCGGCTGCAGCCTGGCCTCCTCGATCACCGGCGCCGACGTGCGGCTGATCAAGCAGCGCCACCCGGGCGTGCCGGTGGTCACCTATGTCAACACCACCGCCGATGTGAAGGCCGAGACCGACATCTGCTGCACCAGCGCCAACGCCGTGCAGGTGGTGGAGTGGGCCGCGCGCGAATGGGGCGTCGACAAGGTGATCCTGATCCCCGACGAGTTCCTGGCCCGCAACGTCGCCCGCCAGACGGCGGTGAAGATCATCGCCTGGGCCGGCCGCTGCGAGGTGCACGAGCGCTTCACCGCCCAGGACATCGCCGACATGCGCTTCGCCTGGCCCGAAGCCGAGATCCTGGCCCACCCCGAGTGTCCGGCCGAGATCCTGGAGGCCGCCGACTTCGCCGGCTCGACTGCGGCGATGAACGACTATGTGGCGCTGAGGAAGCCCAAGCAGGTGGTGCTGATCACCGAATGCTCGATGGCCTCCAACGTCCAGGCCGAAAGCCCGGGCACCCAGTTCATCGGCCCCTGCAACCTGTGCCCGCACATGAAGCGGATCAGCCTGCGGAACATCCACGACGCCCTGGTCCACGACCAGTACGAGGTGACGGTAGACCCGGCCGTCGCCCTGCGCGCCCGACTGGCCGTTCAGCGGATGATCGACTTGCCGCCGCCGCTGGTTCCGGCGCGGTACGACCTGGTGAAGGCCCAGCACCACGTGGATGTGGAGCTGATCTGATGGTTGCCATCACAAGAGAGAACGCCTGGGCTCTTGTGCGCGCCGACGCGAAAGTCGGTGAAAGATTGCAAACCTGGTCGGCGAAGAAGGGCGATTTAGATGTTTGGTTCACCGTCACCGAGTTGCACGACGACCATCTGTTTCTCATCGCCGATGGCAGCGAAAAGCCTCGTCGAATTTCAAATCGGACCTGCAGCAAACTCGGGGGCGTCTGGGATCAGTATTCAAGGGGTTTGACGCCACGCAAAGAGCTGCGAGGGCTGTCCTTCCATACGTCGTATGTCCTGGCGCTTCTGAATAGGGCGGCAAACGCATGACCGACCGCATCACCTTCGACGGCCCCGTGATCCTCGGGGCGGGCCTGGCGGGGCTGACCGCCGCTCTTGCCGCGACGCAAGCCGGCGGCAAGGCCCTGGTGCTGTCGCCCACGCCCTTGGCCACCGGCTGCTCCAGCGCCTGGGCCCAGGGCGGCATGGCCGCGGCCCTGTCGGACGAGGACGCCCCGGCCCTGCACGCCGCCGACACCCGCGCGGCCGGCGCGGGCCTGTGCGACCCGGCGGCGGTCGAGTTGCTGACCACCGAAGGCCCCGCCGCTGTCCGCGCCTTGGCCGCGCTGGGCGCCCCCTTCGACCGCAAGACCGACGGCGGTTTCGTGCTCAGCCTGGAAGCCGCCCACGCCAAGGCCCGGGTCGCCCGGGTCGGCGGCGACGGGGCCGGGGCGGCGATCATGGCCGCGGTCATCGCCGCCGTCCGCGCCGCGCCGACCATCGAGATCCGCGAGCACGCCCGCGCCCGACGGCTGCTCCAGGACGCGACCGGCCGCGTGGTCGGGCTGATCGCCGAGATCGACGGCGTCCTGATCGAGATTCTCGCCCCCGCGGTGATCCTGGCCACGGGCGGGGTGGGCGGTCTCTACGCCGTGACCACCACGCCCGCCGAGGTGCGCGGCGAAGGCCTGGGCCTGGCCGCCCTGGCCGGCGCCGAGATCGCCGATCCGGAGTTCGTGCAGTTCCACCCCACGGCCATCGACATCGGCCGCGACCCCGCCCCCCTGGCCACCGAGGCCCTGCGCGGCGAGGGGGCGATCCTGCGCAATGCAGACGGCCGCGCCTTCATGGCCGACTACCACCCGGCCCGGGAACTGGCCCCGCGCGACGTGGTGGCCCGGGCCATCCACGCCGAGCGCGCGGCGGGGCGCGGCGCCTTCCTCGACGCCACGGCGGCCGTCGGCGCCCACTTCCCACAGGAGTTCCCGGCCGTGTTCGCCGCCTGCGCGAGCGCCGGGATCGACCCGCGCGTCCAGCCGATCCCGGTGACCCCGGCCGTGCACTACCACATGGGCGGCGTGGCCACCGACCTGGACGGCCGCACCAGCCTGGACGGCCTGCTGGCCGCTGGGGAGTGCGCCAGCACGGGCGTGCACGGCGCCAACCGCCTGGCCTCCAACAGCCTTCTGGAAGCGGCGGTGTTCGGGGCCCGGGCCGGCCGGGCCGCTCGCGACCTGACGCCGGGCGGCGAACCGCTGGCCGCCCAGCCCGCCCCCGACCTGCCGGACGCCGCCCTCCAGACCCTTCGCCAGGCCATGAGCCGCGACGCCGGGGTGATCCGCGACGCCGACGGCCTGGCCCGCCTGGTCGCGGTGCTGGACGCCCTGGAGGCGGCCCACGGTCCCGCCCCTACCCTGGTCGCCGCCCAGCTGATCGCCCGCGCCGCCCTGGCCCGCCGGGAAAGCCGGGGGGGCCACTTCCGCGCCGACTTCCCCGCCACGGCCCTGCCGGAGCGGACCTTCGTCACCTTGCCTCCCCCCGAAGCCGGCTTGCGCTATGCCGCGGAATAGCGGCACATAACGGGAACGGAGACGTGACCATGACGGCGACGAACCCAGGCTTCGAGGAGCGCGGCGACTTCGCTTGGGACTTCGACGCGCCATGGGTCGATGAGCTGGGGCGCCGGGATTTCCTGTTCGACTTCGACCAGTTCGAACGGATGGAAGAAGCCGGAGTCTTCGAGGGTGTCGCGGGGCGCTTCGAACTGATCGAGGGGAAGATCATCCAGATGGCGCCGGCCTCAGCGGATCATGGCGAAGTCAGCATCAATGTCGGCGTCGCCATCAAGAACGCCACGCAGGCCGTCCTGGCGGTTCAAGAGTTCAAGGTGCTCGCGGGCTCCACCTTGCGCATCGACCCTCACAACGCCCCCCTGCCCGACGTGCTCGTCATCAACGCCGGCGCTTCCGAAAAATTCGCCCAGGCCGAGCAAGCCGTGCTGGCGGTCGAGGTCTCGATCGCGACCCGTCGCTACGATCTCAACGAGAAGAGCCGTCTTTACGCCCTGGCCGGCGTGCCGGAATACTGGGTGGTCGAACCCAAGGCGCGTCGCGTGACCATCTTCCGTGCCCCGCGGCCGGACGGGACATGGACCTCGACCGAGGCCTTCGACGGCGACGCCAGCGTCTCGCCGCTTTTCGCACCGGACTTTCACATTCCTCTGTCGGACCTGTTTTGACCTTGCTTTCCCCCCTGCCCGACCTGCTGGTCCGCCCGATCATCGACATGGCCCTGGCCGAGGACCTGGGCCGGGCCGGCGACATCACCGCCCAGGCCTGCATCGACCCCGACGCGAGGCTGTCGGTGGTCTGGGCCGCGCGCCAGGACGGCCGGGTGGCCGGCCTGTCCTGCGCCCGCCTGGCCCTGGCCGCCCTGGACCCCACGGCGTCGTTCGAGGTCGTCACCCCCGACGGCGCCGACGCAGCGCCCGGCGCGATCCTGGCCCGGGCCGAGGGCGACGCCCGCGCCGTTCTGGCCGCCGAGCGCACGGGGCTGAACCTGCTGGGCAAGCTGTCGGGCATCGCCACCCTGACCCGCGCCTATGTCCGCCTGGTCGAGGGCACGGGGGCGACCATCGTCGACACCCGCAAGACCACGCCCGGCCTGCGGGCCCTGGAGAAGTACGCCGTGCGCTGCGGCGGCGGGATCAACCACCGCTTCGGCCTGGACGACGCCATCCTGATCAAGGACAACCACGTCGCCGCTTGCGGCGGGGTGGGCGAGGCCGTCCGCCGGGCCCGCGCCTTCGCCGGCCACCTGGTCAAGGTCGAGGTGGAGGTCGATGGGCTCGACCAGCTGGAGGACGCGCTGAAGCACGGCCCCGACGTGGTCATGCTCGACAATTTCAGCCTCGACGACCTGAAGACCGCCGTCGCCCTGGCCAAGGGCCGGGCCGTTCTGGAGGCCTCGGGCGGCGTCAACCTGACGACCGTACGGGCCATCGCCGAGACCGGGGTCGAGGTGATCAGCGTCGGCGCCCTGACCCACTCGGCTCTGGTCATGGACATCGGCCTGGACGCGGTCTGAACCCAGCGCGCCCGTTGTCGGATCGCCCGAACGTCGCTAGACGCAAGGCGGGGCTTTAGGGGCGGGCATGGCGAAGACAAAGACGTATGTCGCGCGCGATCCGCGCGCGCTGGGCCGCGTGGTCGTGCTGTGGCTGTACGTGCGGCTGGCCGCGTCGGCCCTCAACATCATCGCCGACGTTCTCCAGCTTAGCGGCCTGTCGCGCTTCCCGTCCGATACGCCGGTGTCGATGTCCGAAACCCTGCCCGGCATGGAAACGGCCGACCTGGTCTCCGCCCTGACCGGTCTTGGCCTGGTGACGACCATGCTGGTCAGCAGCTTCCTGACGCTGAAATGGATCTACCGCGTCACCATGAACAGCCACACCCTGGCCAGCGACCTGAACGTGTCGCCGCCCTGGTCGATCGGCTGGTACTTCGTGCCCTTCGCCAACCTCTACAAGCCGTTCCAGGCCCTGAACGACGCCTGGTGCGTCAGCCTTTCGCCGTCGTCCTGGCGCGCGCAGGACACGCCGCCGATCCTGCGCTGGTGGTGGGGCCTGTGGATCGTCACCTCGACGCTCGACAACGCCAGCTTCCGCCTGCAGCTGCGCGCCAAGGCGGTCGGCACGGCGCTGTTCACCTCGGGCCTGGACCTGGTCAGCGACACCCTGTGGATCGCGCTTTGCCTGGTCCTGATCCGCATCGTTCGCCGCCTAAGCGCCCAGCAGTCCGACGCCCTGAGCACGAAGGCCTTCGACTGACCGACCGCGGGCGCCGCGACACGGCGCCCCAGGCCCCGTTGCGGCAGCGCTTTCTTAACCGCGTTCAGGCATAGGTTGAGGCGCCCGTCGCGTTGCGGGACAACGGGAGCGTGGCGGGCCTTGCAGCCAAGTCAGTACATCAATCTCGACAAGGCTCGGGCGTTGATCGTCGACGACAATCCACAGTCGCTCGACATCATCGTCGGCGTGCTGACCAGCTTCGGGCTGCGGAATGTCGTGCGCAAGGCCACCGGCCCGGAAGCCCAGGACGAGCTGAGATACCAGGCCTTCGACCTGATCCTGACCAACGACACCCTGCCGACCCTGGACGGCTACGACCTGACGCGATGGCTGCGCCGCGAGGCTGACGAGGCCCATCGCCACACGCCCGTGATCGTCGTCACCTCCCACACCCGCCGCGACCAGGTCGAGAAGGCCCGTGACTGCGGCGCCAATTTCATCATCGCCAAGCCGGTGTCCCCGGCCGTCATGCTGGAGCGCATCCTCTGGGTCGCCAAGGGCGACCGGCTGTTCATCGAATGCGAAGCCTATGCCGGGCCCGACCGTCGCTGGCGCAACCAGGGCCCGCCCGTGGAGTTCCCGGACGGCCGGCGCCGCGACGACAAGTCCATCGAACTGGGCGAGGTCGGGGGGCAGAACATGTCCCAGGACGAGCTGGACGCCCTCATCAAGCCGATGAGGTCGATCGCATGAGCGAAGTCAAAAAGAGTCGCATGAAATCGCGCCTGGGTCAGTTGATGACCGAGAAGGGCGGCATGTACGTGGCCGAGGCGCTCAAGCGCGCCGACGCCACGATGGAGACCCTGCGCGAGCCGTCGCTGACCGGCATCGACGCCTATATCGCCGCGCTGGACGGCTTGCTCGCTTCGGACCTGGATGACGCGGCCCGGATCGAGGCGCTGTACGCCCGGTCCAGCGACATCGTCAGCCTCAGCGGCGCCGAGCGCAACAAGGCCGTCCAGGTCGCCGCACGCTCGCTGTGCGACCTACTCGACGAGGCCGACGGTCTGACCCCTTCGGCCCTGGCCGGGGTCAAGGTGCATGTCGCCTCGATCAAGCTGCTGCACCGCGCGCCCGACAATCCCGCGCTCCACGCCCCCATCCTGCAAGGCCTGGCCAGCGTGCTGGAAAAGCGCCGCGGCGAGGGCAAGGGACAGGACTGACGCGGCGCGGAGCCTACCGCCTGCCCCGCAGCCACGGCGCCAGGCGGTCCTGCAGCGGCTGGTCAATATAGGTGTGGAACAGCCACGCCGCGCCCATGGCGATCGGGAACGAGGCCAGCCACATCAGCCACTGCCAGCCGATGCCGATCGGCACGGTCTCGATCAGCTTGTGCACCGCGCTCCAATAGATCACGCCCACGAAGATGTGGGTGATGAACAGGGCGAACGACAGCTTGGCCCCCTCCTCGATCCAGGCCCTGGGATGGCGCACCGGCAGCCGGCCCGCGCCCAGCACGATGGCGGCGATGGCGGCCAGGCAGGGCACGTCGAAGATCACCTCGTCGGGCAGGGCGTAGCGGTCCAGCGGCTGCATGAGCGCCAGCAGCAGGACGCCGCCGGCCAGCAGGGCCTTGGCGGCCTTCTCCGACGGCCAGTCCATCTCGACCGCCCGCGCCAGGCAGACGCCCAGGATGAACAGCGGCAAGGCCCGCACGACGCCGAAGCGGAACTGCAGGTCCGACAGGGCATGGTCGAACACGATCCGCGCCACCACCTCGCAGGCGGCGAAGGCCAGGGCGCCGATCAGCGGCAGGACCCACGGACGCCGCACCTTGTCGACGGCGCGCCACAGCCAGGGAAACACCGCGTAGCAGACGATCAGGGCCGACAGCGACCAGCTGGGCAGGTTCCAGCCGTCGCTGTTGAAGCCCCAGGCGTGGACCAGCAGGGCCTGGACCGGAAGCTGGTCCCAGGCGAAGCGCGAAGGCTTGTGGGCGTCGGTGCCCAGGGCGTTCAGCACCAGCACCAGCACGGCCATCATGGCCAGCACGATCAGGTGTCCCGGCCAGACCCGGCCCACCCGGCGCACCCAGAAGCGGCCGTGACTGATCCGTCCGGTCAAGGTCGAGGCGCCATAGGCCCGGCCCAGCACGTAGCCCGACAGCATCAGGAAGAAATCCGTGGCCAGGAAGCCGCGCGAGAACACCTGGCCGAAACGCTCGATGCGCATCGGGCCCTCGGCCCCGAAATGGTAGATGACGATCAGCAGCGAGGCGAGCAGCCGCAGCAGGTCCAGCGCGCCGCCGCGCGTGGCGATCCGGGAGGGACGCCGTCCGGCCGGCGCATCCGCGACCGGCATGGCCTCGGCGGCTTGCGGCGACTGGGGAGGGAGGGCGGAAGCGTTCACGATCCATCCGCCTTAACAAAGCCCGGCCCGAGGGGAAAGCACGCGCCGCGCGCATCAGCGAGACCAGACGACGCGAACGCCGGACTGTCGCCCAATGGCGACAGATCCGATCAGGCCCTGGTCTCCGCGAGGACGTAGATGCACGCGTCGATCTCGCCGTCGGCCGTCAGAACCGAGGCGATCACGCGCCGGTAGCCATCGCCCTCGAAGGCGTCCAGGCGAGACCAGTGTTCCGGCAGGTCGTCGGACTGGAACAGCTGGACGTCCAGTTCCGCGCCATCCTGGTCCAGGACCAGCCCGGGATAGCCCAGCGACGCCCCCCAGCCGGCCTCGACGAGCTTGCCGCGCACCCTCCCCCGGCTCCATTGGCCGCTGAGGGCGGCGAGCTGGTGGTGGTTGGGTCTGCCGGGCGCGAGAGTGCCGTAGGTCGCCAGGCGCGTCTCCGCGGCGATCGACATGGGAACCTCCAAGTTCGCTCGATCCGACAGCTAACCGATCGACGACGAGCGGGCCAGCGGTCGACGCCGATATTGCATCACGTCGGCGCAGGCTTATCTGTAACCATGAAAGTATCAGATTGGAGCCGCTCTCGATGCCCGCCCGCCTGCCCGTCCTGTTCCTCGGCCACGGCTCGCCGATGAACGCCATCGAGGACAACGCCTGGAGCCGCGCCTGGGCGGCGCTGGGGGCCGAGCTGCCGCGTCCGAAGGCCGTGCTGATGGTCAGCGCTCACTGGGAGACGCGCGGCGCCAGCGCGGTCAGCGCGGCCGAGCGCCCCGAGACCATCCATGACTTCGGCGGCTTTCCCCAGGCCCTGTTCGACGTGCGCTACGACGCCCCCGGCGATCCGGCCCTGGCCAACCGGGTGGCGCAGCTGCTGTCGCCCGATCCGGTCGTCCAGCACCCGACCCGGGGCCTGGACCACGGGGCGTGGGGCGTGCTGCGGCCGATGTATCCTCATGCCGACGTGCCGGTGGTGCAGCTCTCCCTGGACCGCGGCCGCCCCGACCGATGGCACTACGAGGCCGGCAAGCGCCTGGCCGCCCTGCGCGACGAGGGCGTGCTGATCGTCGGCAGCGGCGACATCGTCCACAACCTGCGGGCCGTCAACTTCCGCACCGGCGAGACTCCCGACTGGGCCCCGCGCTTCAACGATCGGGCCAAGGCCCTGATCGCGGCCGGGGACCACGACCCGCTGATCGACTGGCGGAGCCTGGGACCCGATGCCGACGCGGCGATCAACAGCGCCGAGCACTACCTGCCTCTGCTCTACGTTCTGGGCGCCCAGACGCCGGGCGAGCCGGTGTCGTTCTTCACCGACGCGGTGTTCGCGGCGGTCTCGATGACGAGCGTGCGGGTGGGGTAGATCGGACAGGGCCCACGCATCCTTTCGCCCGCCCGCCTGTTCTCCCCCGCATGACCTACCAACTGCATTACTGGCCCACGATCCAGGGACGCGGCGAGTTCGTGCGCCTGGCGCTGGAGGAGGCCGGCGCGGCCTATGTCGACGTGGGGCGCGGCGATCCCGACGCCGGCGGCGGCCAAGACGCCCTGATGGCCGACATGACGGGCCACGACCATCCGCCCTTCGCTCCGCCCTACCTGGTCGACGGCGACCTGCTGATCGGCCAGACGGCCAACATCCTGCTGCACCTGGGCCTGCGCCACGGCCTCGCGCCGCGCGACGAGGGCGGGCGGCTGTGGGTCAACCAGCTGCAGCTGACGATCGCCGACCTGGTGGCCGAGGCCCACGACGTCCACCATCCGGTGGGCATGGGCCTCTATTACGAGGACCAGAAGGACGAGGCCGCCCGCCGGGCCAAGGAGTTCCGCACCGGGCGGATGAAGAAGTACCTGGGCTGGTTCGAGACGGTGCTGGCGCGGGCGCCGCCAAAGATCAGAAATGGGGGCGGATGGCTGACGGGCCAGGCCCTGACCTATGCCGACCTGTCGCTGTTCCAGGCGGTGGAGGGCCTGCGCTACGCCTTTCCCCGCGCGATGAAGCGCCTGGAGCCCGGGCTGGGCCGGGTGATCGCCGTGCGCGACGCGGTGGCGAAGCGGCCGAACATCGCCGCCTACCTGACGTCGCCCCGCCGGATCCCCTTCAGCACCGAGGGGATCTTCCGGCGCTATCCGGAGCTGGATCCGGCCTAGGGTCTATCAGTTCAAGAGCGGGGAGCGCTCAAAATCCAAATCCGTTGTCATCCCGGAAGCCTCGCAGAGGCTTGCGGTTCACCTGGGTCCCGGACAAGCGCTGCGCGCTTTCCGGGATGACAACAGGAACCAGAACAGGCCCTAGCTCGACGGCGTCGTCCGCGCCGCCATGTCCACCCGCCGCCAGGTCTGCGACTTGCACAGGAAGCCGCCGATCAGGCAGCCCTTGGCCTTCATGGTGGTGGCGTCGGGGAAGTCGGCCGTGCCGTTGAAGTTCATGTTGAGGTCGGGCACGAACACCTTGCCCTTCCAGCTGCCGTTCTTCTGCAGCTGGAAATCGCGCAGCAGCTGCAGGCCGACCAGCTCGGGCGTGCCGCCCTTCTTGGCGTCGGCCTTGGCCTCGTCATTGGCCCAGACCACGACGCCGCAGGCGCGGCCGCCGCCACAGGGCTTGATCTCGACATGGACGCTGTTCTTGGGATTGCGCCAGACGCCGTAGGTGAACGGCACGTCCTGGGCCGAGGCGGGCGAAACGGCCGCCAGGCCAGCCGCCAGACCAGCGGCGGCGGTCAGCCCGACGAGAAACGACTTGATCCGACGCATTCACGATCTCTCCGCTTGAGAGCTTTGTGGGGCAGGTTCGTGTCCGGATCAAGTCTGGGCGGTCCGGCCGGGAGGCCCAAGCCCCCGCTAAAGGCAGGCGGTTTGCGACACGACGGCGTCGACCCGGGTCAGCCGGCCCGCCGCGTCGACCGACCAGTCCACCTTGACAGCCTCGTTGCAGGGCAGGCCGTTGACCTGCCTGTCGGCCGTCCTGGCGCGCGCGTCCACGGCGAAGCGGTTCTTCTCCAGCCAGGCCGTCAGATCGCGTTCCGGCGTCCCGGCGGGGAACCGGTGATGGAAGCGCGCGGCCGAGGCGGGCACGTCCCACTCGGCGTCCTTCAGCAGCGCCGGACGATGTTCGGCGGTCAGGATCGCGACGATCAGCGCGATCCCTTGCCAGTTGGCGATCAGCAGCGCCGCCGCGAACACGCCGGCCAGCACTGCGACGAAGCGCGCGACGTCGCCCTTCTCGGATTTCCGCTCGCTGGTCCCCGCCATGGATCGAGCATGACCGTGGGCCGGTCGTTCCGCAACCTCTAGGCGCCCCGCGCCAGCGCCGCGCCCGCCTTGCGCGCCGCCGCCCAGCGCTCGTCCATGCCGCGGCCGTAGATCCCCTGGACGCGCTCCAGCACGGCCGGCGGAGCGGTCTCGGGGCGGCCGGCGTGGAACGGCGGGTCGGGGGCGTATTCCACCGCCAGCTGGATGGCCTGGGCGGTCTCGTCGCCGGCGATCTCGGCCACGACGGTCAGGGCGAAGTCGATGCCGGCCGTCACGCCGCCGCCGGTGAAGACATTGCCGTCGCGCGCCACCCGGGCCGGGTCGGGCGTCGCGCCGAACAACGCCAGCTGGTCGCGCCAGGCCCAGTGACAGGCCGCACGCTTGCCCTGCAGCAACCCGGCCGCGCCCAGCAGCAGCGAGCCCGTGCAGACCGAGGTCACGTAGCGCGCGCCGGCCGCCAGCCGTCGCAGCTGGGCCAGAAAGGCTTCATCGGCCATCGCCTGGGTCACGCCGAAGCCGCCGGGCACGCACAGCAGGTCGCAGCGCTCGATGTCGGCCAGCCGCGCCACCCGGCTGAACACCAAGCCCTCGGCCTCGATCTCGCCGCCCGCCTCGCTGGCGATCACCACCTGGGCGCCGGGCAGGCGGCTGAGGATCTGGTGCGGACCGGTGAAGTCCAGGTGGGTGACATCGGGAAACAGGGCGAAGACGATGTGGAACGGCGGTGGTTTCGGCATGGGAGCCCTCCTGTTGACGCCGGAGCATCGCTCGCCTAGCGTCCGGCACAAATGACATAGTTCCCTCGAAATCCGCCAAACCGAAAGACAGCGCCATGGTCCGCGACATCGGTTTTCTGATCTTCCCGGACTTCCAGTTGCTGGACGCGGCGGGGCCGATCGCGGCGTTCGAGATCGCCGACCGGTTCGCGCCCGGCGCCTATCGCCTGCATGTCCTGGCCCGCGCGCCAGGGAGAGTGGCCAGCTCGTCCGGGGCGGCGATGTATGCGGAGACCTTCGACGACGCGCCGCCGCTGGACACCCTGATCGTCTCCGGCGGCGAGGGCACGCGGTCCCCGGCGATCTGCGAGGCGACCCTGGCCTTCGCCCGCGCGACGTTCCACACCGCCCGCCGCACGGCCAGCGTCTGTTCGGGGACCTATGTCCTGGCCGCGGCCGGCCTGCTGGACGGCCGACGGGCGACGACGCACTGGCGGCGCTCGAAGGACTTCCAGCGGCGCTATCCGGCCGTGCGGCTGGAGCCCGACCGGATCTTCGTCCAGGACGGGCCGCTATGGAGCTCGGCCGGCATCACCGCCGGCATCGACATGGCCCTGGCGATGATCGGCGCGGACCTGGGCGAAGACATCGCCCGCGGCGTCGCCCAGCAGTTGGTGGTCTATCATCGCCGCCCAGGCGGCCAGTCGCAGTTCTCGGCCTTGCTGGAGATGCAGGGCGGACGGTTCGACGACCTGCTGGCCTGGGCGCGCGAGAACCTGGCCCTGCCCCTGACCGTCGACCAGCTGGCCCAGCAGGCGGCGATGAGCCCGCGCAACTTCGCCCGGCTGTTCGCCGTCGAGACGGGGACCACCCCGGCCAAGGCGGTCGAGCGCCTGCGCGTCGAGGCCGCCCGCGCCCTGCTCGACAGCCAGCCCCTGCAGGTCGAAGACGTGGCCCTGGAGACCGGCTTCGGCGACCCGGAACGCATGCGCCGAGCCTTCCTGCGGGCGTTCGGGCAGCCGCCCCAGGCGCTGCGGCGGACGGCGCGGTCGATACGCCCCGCGCTTGAGACGAGCCCTGGCCCGTCCTGACGGCCAAGCTAGGCTATCTTGAAGTCACCGGAGCCGATGATGGTCAGCATCTCGCACGAAACCCACGAACAAACCGAACGTCGCCTGCTCGCCGTGACCTCCCAGGCACGGCTGCAGACCTATGAGGGCGGCTACGCCTTCCTGGAGTTTCCGTTGGCCGAATTCCCAAAGGCGGTCCGCGCCGACGCCCTGGCTCTGGTTCGCGACGACATGGTCTGGAGCCAGCTCGTGCCCTGCGACGACCCGACCGAAGAGCGCTTTGGCCTGTTCCGCGTCCATTTTCCGGCTGGCGCGGACAATAGCGGCTTTGTCGGCTGGCTGGCCAGCCGGCTGAAGCAGCGGTTCGGGACCGGTCTGTTCGTCACCTGCGGGCAGAACCGGAAGGACGGCGGCATCTTCGACTATTGGGGCGTGCCCATCGCCCTGGCGGCGGAGGTCATCGCCGAGGTCGAACGACTTGTCGCGGGGAGCCCGGATAAATCAGCCCGGTCCGCGACTGCTCCCCCGCCTAGCCCCGCTCCGCCGCCATCCGCGCCACCTGGGCCTTGAGGATCTCCAGCGTCTCGGTGTTGCAGCGCAGGATCTGAACCATCTCGGTCTCGCGCAGGGCGTCCAGCTTGTCGTGCAGGCGCATGATCTCCAGCTCGGCGCGCAGGTTGACCACATAGTCGTGCTCGGCGTTCAGTCGGTCCTTCGTGGCCTGGCGGTTCTGGCTCATCATGATCACCGGCGCCTGGATCGCGGCCACGGTCGACAGGATCAGGTTGAGGAAGATGAACGGATAGGGATCGAACGACAGGTGGAAGGGCTTCAGCCCGACGTTCAGCGCGATCCACAGCGCCAGGCAGGCGCAGAAGCCGCCGATGAAGGCCCAGGAGCCGCCGATCGCCGCGACGCGGTCGGCCAGCCGGTCCCAGAAGGTTCGGTCGTCCACCAGAAGCGCCTTGTTGAGCCCCGTCGGAGCCTCGGCGGCGATCAGGTCGATGACGCTCTTCTGAACCGCCGTCAGATCGCCATAGGGCGTGGCCAGCAGGTCGCGCGACAGCTGGTCGAGGCGTTGGTCGGGGGTCATGGGCGGCTCGTCCGTGAAGGTTTGTAAAAGATATGTCTTCCAAAGGCCGGAGGAAGTCTTGGGCGATTGACGCCAATCTTCGCCGGAGCGAGGTTGCCGGGTCGGCTCGTCGACACAACAGAGAGTCTCAAGGAGCGCCCATGGCTCACAAGTTCCAGATCAAGAAGAACAAGGCCGGCGAGTTCGTCGCCTACTTCGTCTACAACAGCGAGACCATCTTCTGGACCGAGGGCTACGCCTCGAAGGCCTCGGCCAAGAACGCCATCGAATCGATCAAGAAGAACGGCCCGGACGCCGAGATCGACGACCAGACGGACTAAGGCGCGCGCGGAGCCCCTCCGGCCCTGTCGGAGGGGCCCCGCGCCCCAAACCCTTGACCGAGCCTCCCTCCCGGGTTTCTGATCGGCGATAACCAACAAGAACGGGAGGGGTGTGATGGGTTCGGCAGGGAGCCGCAAGGCCGTCTTCATCACCGGGGCCGCCAGCGGCATCGGCCTGGCCAGCGCCAAGCGCTTCGTCGCCGAGGGCTGGTTCGTCGGCCTGTCCGACATCAATGCGGCGGGCCTGAAGGCCGCCCTCGCCGTGATCGGCCCCGACAACGGCGCCGCCTTCCAGCTGGACGTCCGCGACCGCGCCGCCTGGACCGCGTCCCTGGCCGACTTCGTCAAGCTGACCGACGGTCGCCTGGACGTGCTGCTCAACAACGCCGGGGTGGCCCGGTTCGGGCCGTTCGACAGCCACGAGGACGCCGAGGTCGACCTGCAGCTGGACATCAACGTCAGGGGCGTGATCAACGGGGCCCGCGCCGCCCTGCCCTGGCTGAAGGCCACGCGGGGCTCGCGGCTGATCAACATCTCGTCCTGCGCGGGCCTGTACGGCTCGCCCGGCCTGGCGATCTATTCCGCCACCAAGTTCGCGGTGCGGGGCCTGTCCGAGGCCCTGGATGTCGAATGGAAGCCGTACGGCGTCAGCGTCGCCTGCGTGATGCCGTGGTTCGTGGAGACGCCTATCCTCAACGCCGGCGCGCCGGGATCGAACCAGAACATGGCCGACGTCCTGCGAAGCGATGGCCTGCCGGTCTATTCCGTGGAGGACGCCGCCGAAGTGATCTGGCGCGCCGTCCACGGCAAGGACCTGCACTATTTCGTGGGCAAGCGGGCCCGGCAGTTGCGCTTCGCCAGCAGCCACATGCCCGGCGCGGTCAGGAAGCAGCTCCGCTCGCGACCGGTCCTCCAGCAGCCTTGACCGCGTCGCCCGCGGGGGACGAGGCCTTGGTCGGGTGCATGGCGGGGGCGGAGGCCGGCTCGGAGACCGGACCCAGCGGGCCGCCCATGCCGCCGGCGACGGTGGCGGGCTTGTCGGGCGAGGAGACCACCACCGCGCTGGCCAGCTGGATCGGCGCGGGCTTGCCGTCGGCGGTGGTCCCGCCCAGCTGGGTGGGCGGTAGGCTGGCCAGGGTGATGACCGGCAGCTCGTCGGCCGTCGACGGGCGCGGCGTGCGGCTGAAGGCGTCCGGAGCGCCCGAACGACCGCCGAAGCGGTAGAACACGTGCATGCCCACCTGGGCGACCCGCAGCAGACGCGGCCCCCAGCCCGGCGCGACGCCGGTGGTGTGGAAGTGGGTGGCGGCCCCGACCTCGTTCATCACGGCGCCCGAAAGCGCGCGGGCGGCGACCTTCTGGGCGCGTCTCCAGGCGCCGGGCTCGCGCGAGCGACGCATCGAGCCGTCGCAGGCGAAGCTGAACTGGCAGCCGCTGTGGGCGTAGGCCCCCTGGAACACCACGCCGCAGATCGATTTCGGGAACGAAGGATGGCGAACGCGGTTTAGAACCACTTGAGCCACGGCCGCCTGGCCGCTCGGGGTCTCGCCGCGGGCCTCGTAATAGACCGCCTCGGAAAGGCACTCGAGTTCACGCGAGCTTTCCAGGGCGTTGGTCAGGCGGAAGGGCGCGACGGCCGGATTGAACGGCCCGCCGAAGCTGGCGCGGAGCAGCAGTGGCTGGCGCTTTGAATCGGACTGCTGGCGCTGTTCGAGGCGCTCGACCAGCAGCGCCGACTGCCGGTCGCGCTGGGCGCCGCCGGCGACGGTGTAGGGGTCGTGGCGACGGGCGATGGCGAGGGCGCTGGCGTCCATCCGCGACGCGGCCTGATACAGCGCCGCGTCGGAGAAATTCCCCTCGGCGCCGTCGGCCAGGCGAGAAACGCGAGCGTGCTGACTGGCGGCCTGGGCCATGCCCCCCGCAAGGTAAACGCCGCCGAGGGCCAGACCCGTGGCCGACCCAACCAATACGGCGCCGATCAGCGCGCGCGCGTCTGCGCACGTCTGCGACTTGATATTCAAAACTCGTGTCCTGCGCGGCGAGGGCGGTCCGCCCCCCGACAAAAACGCCCTCAAAGACCCGGAAAAAACACTGTCGGGCAGCTCTGAAAGCGGAGGTTCGGCCGGTTCACGATAGTGGCCGAAGTCCTGCTTATGACCGCCTTATGACGCATCCCGCCACGAGTCGCAAGCGCACGCGGCGCCGCAGCCTGAATTTTGGCCGCTCGTCCGACAGATGGAGTGGTTAATTCTTTGATTCTAACGAAAAAACGCGACAGTCCCGAAATTCCGCTTCGTGGTGAATATTCACCGCTCGGGATAGACTTCCGCCGCGCCGCTCTCAACGGAACCCGAGGCCCACGCCATCGTTACTCTAGCGGACAGATGTAATTGTCCTGGAGGACATAATGACTGCTCTGCGCTGGGTTCCGCTGTGGGTTGCGGTGGCGTTAAGCCTGTCGGCTTGCGGACACGACATGGAGCAGCGCGCGGCCAGCGGGGCCCTCGCCGGAGCGGTGGTCGCGGGCCCCGTCGGCGCCGTGGTGGGCGCCGGCGCCGGGGCGGTGGTCAACACCGTCGCGAAGTAGGATCCAGCCTCGCTAGGCGGTCGCCGGCGCCCCCCGCGCCAGCCGCCAGACGCCGACGGCCAGCTTGCTCAGGAACACCACCGCCATCACGCCCACGGTGATGTGGAAGCTGAGGTCCAGCGCCGCCTGCAGGCCGGCGATGTCGGTCGCCTTCGTCTCCGCCGCGCCGGAAGGGACCACCGTGAACAGCCGCCCGGCCGGCCACAGGGCGGCGATCAGTCCCACCCCGCCCAGGTCGGAGACGATCTCCAGGACGGCCCTGGCCCGGACCGCGTCGGGGCGGACCAGGGTCACCAGGCACCCGGTCGCCTGCAGCACCGCCAGGGCCAGGATCGGCAGGTGCAGCGTCGTCCAGATCGGTGCGCCCGCCAGGAGAACGCCGTGCTGCCCCACGACCGGCGACCAGGGCGCCTGGACGAGCCCCGTCCACCAGACGATGAACAGCAGCAGGATGCCCAGTTCGAACGCGGCCTCGAAGCGGGTCTTAGCCTTGCGGGCCGGCCGCCCCAGGTTCGGCAGGTCGGCGACCTTCCAGTCCAGCAGGTCGCCGACCGGGATCCAGCCCCGCTCGATCCCGGCCGCCAGGATCGTCGCGGCGCCGATCAGGGTCATGGCCGTGGCCAGGAAGCCGGACAGGAAACGCGCCAGCCCGCCCGCGGCGTCCTCGCCGCCGATGATGATCGAGATGACCAGGGGAATGGCCGTGACGGCCGCCGCCAGGACCAGCAGGCCTTTCACCGCGAACATGTAGAACGGGTAGAGCTCGGGCCCGATCAGCGTCCGCGACGCGCCATAGCGCCCGGCGACAGCGATGGGATGGCCGAAGGCCCGCAGGACGGCCTCGCGTTCCTTGTCGTCCAGGGGCCGGCCCAGTTCGGCCTCCTTCTCCTCCAGCCGGTTCAGCAGGATGTCGCGCAGCTCGGCGACGATGTCCTCGCGCTGGGCCTTGGGCAGCAGGGCCGCGACGGCGGCCAGGTAGCGATCGAGCAGGTCCATGGTCACGGCCTCCCTCATCGGATCAGGTTTTGCAGGGTGTCGTTCATCGCCCGCCACTCGGCGGACAGGCGGGCCAGCACGCCCTCGCCCTCGGGCGACAGGCGGTAGAAGCGCTTGCGGCGCTTGTCTTCCTCGCGCCACTCGCTGGTCAGCAGCCCCTGGCTCTCCAGGCGGCGCAGCATCGGATAGAGCGCGCCCTCGTCGATCTCCAACCCCACCTCGGCCAGGGCCTGGCGCAGGCTGTAGCCGTAGCGTTCGACCTGAAGCTGGGCCAGGACCGCCAGGATCAGCGTCCCACGCCGAAGCTCCTGGCGCAGGGTTTCAAAAATGTCGGCGTCCGCTGGCATGGTGTATGTCGCATGGTGTGCGCCACTTGGTGTGTGACATACACTGTATGGCACACAGGTTATAGGCAAGTCAATCCGGCGACCGATGGTCGCCTTGCGCGGTGCGGCTCACCTGGTTCGGACGAATGCTGCACGCCTTCCCGGATGAGGGCCGTCCTGGGAGAAGGCCCCTATGCCGACCTCGAACGCCGCAGCCGCGGCGTCGCCGGCGGGTCCGCCTCGGCTTCGGGTTCGACGACCGGAAACGCCATCTCGACCGTGAAGCGGCTGCCCTGGCCCG
Organism: Caulobacter sp. GW821-FHT09A05; assembly: GCF_059418465.1. NCBI lineage: Bacteria > Pseudomonadati > Pseudomonadota > Alphaproteobacteria > Caulobacterales > Caulobacteraceae > Caulobacter > Caulobacter sp. GW821-FHT09A05. The sequence continues at coordinate 120,723 of NZ_JBWKPX010000012.1, read as the reverse complement.
GGGTGCTCTCGACGCGGATCTCGCCCTGCATCAACGCCACGATCTGCTGGCTGATGCTCAGGCCCAGGCCCGTGCCTTCGTGACGCCCGGTCGTGTCCCCCACCTGCTCGAAGGGGCGGAAAATGCTTTCCAGCTGGCTCGGCTTGATGCCGACACCGGTATCATCGACGAGGAAGCGCAGGCGGGCCGTTTCCCCCACGGGGCCGACCACGCTGACCCGCAGGCGGACCCCGCCGTCGGCCGTGAACTTGATCGCATTGCCGATCAGGTTGATCAGGACTTGCCGGACCCGCTTTTCGTCCGCCGCGATCCGGCGCGGCACGTCCGGGTCGAGGCTGACGGCAAAGTCCAGGCCCTTGTCCCGCGCCGGCAGCCGGAACATCTCGCCCACACCCGTCACGCAGTCGTGCAGGTCGAAGGGCGCGGCCAGCAGCTCGAACTTGCCGGCCTCGATCTTGGCCACGTCCAGGATGTCGCTGATCACGGCCAGCAGGTGTTCGCCGCTGGCCTGCACCGTCTTGACCGCCGCCCGTTGCCTGGCGTCCAGGGCGGTGCGTTCCAGCCAGTAGGCGTAGCCGATGATGGCGTTGAGCGGCGTGCGCAGCTCGTGGCTCATATTGCCCAGGAACCGCGACTTGGCGCTGCTGGCGGCCTCGGCGGCGGCGTGGGCGTCGGCCAGCAGCCGGGCCTCCTCCGTCTGGCGGCGCTGGCGCGCCTCGTAGTCGCGACGAATGCGCAGGAAGCGCAGAACCAGGAAGCCCGCCGACAGCACCAGCCAGACGCCCAGGATCACCAGGTAGAAGGCCTCGGTCGACAGGTACGAGCCCTCGAACGTCAGGCCGTCGACCGACACCGTGATCCGGCCCGGCTCCGGATTGCTGGTGGCGATGGCGACCGAATGGATCGCCTTGAGGTTGGGCGCGGCCTCATCCGCCGAAAGACCGCGGCTGGCCGCCCACCATTCCTCGGTGGCCAGCTGGCTCAGCGGCAGGCGGACCTCGTTGCGGCCCTGGACCACCGGGATCTCGACGGCCAGGGGCGCCAGCTCGCCCTTCAGCCTGCCCCGCACGGCGGGGTCCGGCGAGGCCTTGAGGGCGAGCCTCAGGTGGTCGCTCGCCCCCCGGTACGAAAAGCGCAAGGTGACGGTCTGGAAGCGCGACAAGTCCAGGCCCTTGTCCTCGCGCCCCAGGTCCAGCTGCAGGCCGTAGCCGCAATAGGGATAGGCCGCGCCCTGGCGGATGTCGCACGACCAGGACAGGGGCCTGCGCGGATCGACGGACACGATCGAGCGACCGCCGCCCTCCGAGTCGGAATAGCTGTAAGCCACGAACCGTCCCGCCTCCGGCGACAGAACCAGCGTCTGGCTGGTGATGGCGCTCTTGCCCAGCACGGCGGCGAACGACACGGCCACCAGCAGGAAGACCGCGGCTTCGAGGCGGAGATTGGCGTAGCCCAGCCAAGGCTTGCGCGCGCCCAGGACGGCGGCGTCGAGATCCTTTGGTTTCCGCAAGACGCCCTCCCCGCTTCCCCCACTCACACAGGAAGCCCCCAAACCGAAGCAAAGCCTTAGGCCAAGCATCGTTTCCCCGAGGTTTAAGGATGGACAGGTGCGACATTTTGTTAGGGCCGCCGCCCGTTCCCGAAGTCATATAAAGATATCCTTATATCCATCTTGACGCCGGACGGGAACGCGGGCCTTCTAGGCGGGTCGTGGTCTGCGGGCGTTCGCGCGCCCGGAGCTAAGAGGGAAGTCGGTGAGGGCGTGAAACCCCGAATCCGGCGCTGCCCCCGCAACTGTGAGCGGCGAGCCGCTGTCCAATACGTGTCACTGACGCGCCGAAGCTGGATCGGTGGCGTGTCGGGAAGGCCAGGACAGGGGCGCTGACCCGTGAGCCAGGAGACCTGCCCCGACAGATAACGTCCTCCGGCGGGGTGCCCGGTCTGGTCGCATGCAAAGGCGTGACCGGACCCTGTGCCGTGCGCGCGGCCGCGCGCGTCCCCGATCAGCCTCCGCCCTCATACCGGCAGAGGCTTTTTGAAGATGACCGTCACCGTCGCCACCCTGGGCTTTCCCCGCATCGGCCCGCGCCGCGAACTGAAGTTCGCGCTCGAGGACCATTGGGCCGGCAAGACCGACGCCCAGGCACTGTTGGCCACGGCCGCGGCCCTGCGCGCCGCGGCCTGGACCCGTCAGGCCGCCCTGGGCGTGACCCATGTGCCCAGCAACGACTTCTCGCTGTACGACCACGTGCTGGACACCAGCGTGATGGTCGGCGCCATCCCGGCGATCTACGGCTGGACGGGCGGCCCGATCGACACCGCCGCCTACTTCGCCATGGCCCGCGGGACGCAGGGCGCCGCCGCGGAGGACGCCTGCGCCCATGGTCACGCCCATGGCCAAGGCCACGGCCTGCCGGCCCTGGAGATGACCAAGTGGTTCGACACCAACTACCACTACCTGGCCCCGGAGGTGTCGCGCGACCAGGCCTTCGCCCTGTCCTCCACCAAACCCGTCGACGAGTTTCTTGAGGCGAGGGCGCTGGGCGTCCACACCCGCCCGGTGCTGCTGGGCCCGGTCACCTTCCTCAAGCTGGCCAAGACCAGGGACGAGGGCTTCTCGCCGCTGTCGCTGCTGCCCGCCCTTGTCCCGGTCTATGCCGAGGTCCTGGCCAAGCTCCAGCAGGCCGGCGCCGACTGGGTGCAGGTCGACGAGCCCTGCCTGGCGCTGAACCTGACCGACTTCGAGCGCGCCGAACTGCGCCGCGCCTACGGCGCCCTGGCCCACGCCACGCCCGGCCTGCGCCTGATGCTGACCAGCTATTTCGGCGGCTACGGCGACAACCTGGCCACGGCGGTCAACCTGCCGGTCGACGGCGTCCATATCGACCTGGCCCGCGCGCCGGAGGAGCTCGAGGCCGTCCTGGGGAACGCGCGCGAAAGCCTGGTGTTGTCGCTGGGCGTGGTCGACGGCCGCAATGTCTGGCGAGCCGACCTGCCAGCCCTGCTCGATCGCCTGGAGCCGATCGTTTCCCGCCGCGGCGGCGACCGGGTGGTCCTGGCCCCGTCCTGCTCGCTGCTGCATGCGCCGATCGACCTGGACCTGGAGACGGCGATCGATCCGGAAATCCGCCAGTGGCTGGCCTTCGGCGTCCAGAAGATCGAGGAACTGGTGGTCCTGGCCACGGCGCTGAACGAGGGCCGGGCCAGGGTCGCGCCCCAACTGGCCGCCAGCGCCGCGGCGGCGGCGGCTCGGCGCGCCTCGCCTCGGATTCACGACCCGGCGGTGGCCGCGCGGCTGGCCGCCACGACCCCGGCCATGGCCCGCCGCCGCTCGCCGTTCGGCCGTCGGCAGGCGGTGCAGATCCCGCGCCTCGACCTGCCGGCCTTCCCCACCACCACCATCGGTTCGTTCCCGCAGACCGAGGCGGTGCGCCAGGCGCGCTCGGCCCATGGCAAGGGCCAGTTGAGCGACGCCGACTACGCCGCCTTCCTGCGCGCCGAGACCGCCCGCGCCGTGGCCTGGCAGGAGGAAGTCGGCCTGGACGTGCTGGTGCACGGCGAGTTCGAGCGCAACGACATGGTGCAGTATTTCGGCGAGCAGCTGGCGGGCTTCGCCTTCACTCGGCACGGCTGGGTGCAGTCCTACGGCTCGCGCTGCGTGCGCCCGCCGATCCTGTTCGGCGACGTCTCGCGGCCGGCCCCGATGACCGTGGACTGGTGGGCCTACGCCCAGTCTCTGACCGACAGGCCGATGAAGGGCATGCTGACCGGACCGGTGACCATCCTCAACTGGTCGTTCGTGCGCGACGACATTCCGCGCTCGCTGGCCTGCCGCCAGATCGCCCTGGCCGTTCGCGACGAGGTGGTCGATCTGGAGGCGGCCGGCGCCAAGGTGATCCAGATCGACGAGGCGGCGCTGCGCGAAGGCCTGCCCCTGCGCCGGGGCGACTGGGCGGCCTATCTGGACTGGGCGGTCGAGTGCTTCCGCCTGGCGGCCTCGAGCGTGGCCGACCACACCCAGATCCACACCCACATGTGCTATTCGGAGTTCAACGACATCATCGCCGCCATCGGGGCGATGGACGCCGACGTCATCTCCATCGAGACCGCCCGCTCGAAGATGGAGTTGCTGGACGCCTTCGAAGCCTATGCCTATCCGGCGCAGATCGGCCCCGGAGTCTACGACATCCACTCGCCGCGCGTGCCGTCGGTCGAGGCGATGACCGACCTGCTGAAGGCGGCCCAGGCCCAGCTGTCGGCCGGCCAGCTGTGGGTCAACCCCGACTGCGGCCTGAAGACCCGCAAATGGCCCGAGACGAAGGCCGCCCTGGCCAACATGGTCGAGGCCGCCCGGACCGTCCGCCGGGCCGTCGGCGCGGCCTGACGGCGGCGAAGATCTCCGCGCGTCGGGCCGGAGACGGCTTGGCGGGCGGAGGCGTCGCCGGGGTTTCGACAAGCCCGGGCGGCGCTGGCATTCTGGTCGGATGACGGACCTCTTCCGACTTGCCGGCGCCGTGCGGAGGGACCCCGGGGTCGACGCCTGGTTCGCCGCGCCCGAGCACGACCTGCGGCGCCTAGCCCAGCCGTGGTTCGACAGCCTGCGCGCCTGCGGGCCCGATGTGCGCGAACGGCTGCACGACGGACATCCCACCGCGTGCGCGGGCGACGCGGCGTTCGCCTATGTCGACGCGCTCAGCGCCCATGTGAACCTTGGCTTCTTCCACGGGGCCGCGCTGGACGATCCCTCCGGCCTGCTGGAGGGCGCGGGCAAGCGCATGCGGCACGTGAAGATCCGCTGGGGCCGGCCGGTCGACGCCGTCGCGCTGAACGCCCTGATCGCCGCGGCCTACCGGGACGTTCACGCGCGGCTGCGGTCCGACTAGATCCGTTCGAACCGGCGGGATCAGCGGTCGAACTTGGTCGACAGGATGATCGACGAGGTCGTGCGCTCCACCCCGGCCACGTGGCCGATCCGGTCCAGCACCTGGTCCATCTCGGCGACCGTGGCGGTGGCGGCGATGGCGATCATGTCGTAGTCGCCGCTGACCGAGTGCAGCAGCCGCACCTGCGGGATGGCGCGCAGGGCCGCCTCGACGGCGCGGGCCTCCTTGGGGCCGATCTTGATCATCACGTGCACCCGCACCGCCCCGTGGGCGTGGTCCGGCGCCAGGCGGGCGGCGTAGCCGACGATCACCCCGTCGCGCTCCAGCCGCTCGATCCGGCTCTGCACCGTGGTGCGCGAACGGCCGACTCGCCGGGCCAGGTCGGCGGTCGAGGCCCGGCCGTTCTCCCGCAGGGCGGCGATCAGCTTTTCGTCGATGGCGTCTAACGGCATTATGAAGGCTCAACTCGGCGTTTCGCCGAAATCCTGCCGTCAAACCGACGATCTTGCCACTAGGATTCGACGGAACGGCGAAGATGATGGCCGCCCCTGGAGTTTGCCCCGCCCGTGCTGGACCAAGTTCACCAAGACGCCCTGGCCGCCCTGGTCGGCCCCGGCGGCCTGATCCTCGACCCGGCCGGGCGCGCCGCCTACGAGACCCCGGCCCGCTACGCCGGCGGATCGGCCGCGGCGGTCGTCCGCCCGGCCACGACGGCCCAGGTCTCGGCCGTCGTCGGCTACTGCGTGCGCCACGGCCTGACCTTCACGCCGCAAGGCGCCAATACTGGCCTGGCCGAGGGCTCGACGCCGGACGCCAGCGGGACGCAGATCGTGCTGTCGCTGGACCGCCTGACCGCCCCGCTGGAGATCGACGCGGCCGACCGCACGGCGACCGTCGGCGCGGGCGTGCGGCTGTCGGCCCTGAACGCGGCGCTAGAGCCGCACGGCCTGTTCCTGCCCATCGACCTGGGCGCCGATCCCACCCTGGGCGGCATGGCGGCCACCAACACCGGCGGGGCGCGGTTCCTGCGCTACGGCGACATGCGCCGCCACGTCCTGGGGCTGGAGGTGGTGCTGGCCGACGCGGCGGGCACGACCCTGACCCTGTCGCACGGCCTGCGCAAGGACAACGCCGCCGTCGCCCTGCGCCAGCTGTTCGTCGGCGGCTGCGGGGCGTTCGGGATCATCACGCAAGTCACCGTCGAGGTTCACCAGCGCCCGCGCCAGACGGCCGCCGCCCTGCTGGTCCCCCGCGACATCGACGCGGTCCTGCCGCTGCTGCAGGCCTTCGAGGTCGAGGCAGGATCGACCCTGACCGCCTTCGAGGGCCTGTCGAAGGCCGCCATGACCCGGGCCATCGACCACGTGCCGTCGCTGAGCAACCCGTTCGCCGGCGGCATGCCGGACTACGCCGTCCTGGTCGAGCTGACCCGGACCTGGGCCCCGCGCGAGGGCGAGGCCTCGCTGGACGAGGTGTTGCAGCAGATCGCGGCCGAGCTGCTGGAGCGCGACGACGGCCTGCTGGTCGACGCGCTGTTCGGCCCTGTGGAAAGGATGTGGGCCCTGCGCCATGCGCTGTCGGAGGGCCTGCGGGCCAGCGGGCCGGTGGTGGGCTTCGACCTGAGCTTCCGCCGCCGCGACCTGGCCCGCTTCCGCCGCGAGGCCGTGCTGATGCTGGAGGCCGACTTCCCCGACTACGCCCTGTGCGACTTCGGCCACGTGGCCGACGGCGGGGTGCACTTCAACCTGGTCGGCCCCGCCGACAAGGACCGCCGCGCGGCCCTGCGCGAGGCGGTGCTGACCCTGGCTGTCGACGGCTTCGGCGCCAGCTTCAGCGGCGAGCACGGCCTGGGCCGGGCCTTCCAGGACGCCTACGACCGGTTCACGCCCCGGCTGATCCAGGACTACAGCGCGGCGGTGGCGGCGGTGTTCGGGACGGGGTCGGCTGCGGTTCGGCTGGGATCGGCTTTGAAATCATGAGCATTCCCCTTACCACCGCTCATCCCGGCGAATGCCGGGACTCAGATGGAATGGCTTTGAGGCGGGTTCCTCGAACTCTGAGCCAATCCAACCCGACACACCGCTAAAGGATCTGGGTCCCGGCATTCGCCGGGATGAGCGGATCGAAAAAGAGTTCCAGGACTGCCCATGACCACCCTGCCCTCCGCCATCGCCGAAGCCCGCGCCATCCTGCAGCGCCTCGGCGTGACCGCCGCCCTCGACGGCGGGACCCTGGCCGCGCGCTCGCCGGTCACCGGCGAGGTGGTGGCCCAGCTGTCCGAACACACCCCCGACCAGGCCGTCGCCGCCATCGACGCCGCCCACGAGGCCTACCTCGCCTGGCGCAAGGTCCCCGCCCCGCGCCGTGGCGAGCTGGTGCGCCTGCTGGGCGAGGAGCTGCGCGCCGCCAAGACCGACCTGGCCGCCCTGGTCACCCTGGAGGCCGGCAAGGTGGTCTCCGAGGGCCTGGGCGAGGTGCAGGAGATGATCGACATCTGCGACTACGCCGTGGGCCTGTCGCGCCAGCTGTTCGGCCTGACCCTGGCCACCGAGCGGCCGTCGCACCGGATGATGGAGACCTGGCACCCGCTGGGCGTGGTGGGCGTGATCAGCGCCTTCAACTTCCCGGTCGCCGTCTGGTCGTGGAACGCGGCCCTGGCCTTCGTCTGTGGCGACAGCGTCGTGTGGAAGCCGTCCGAGAAGACCCCGCTGGTCGCCCTGGCGGTCCAGGCCCTGTTCGAGCGCGCCGCCGCCCGCTTCGGCCCGGACGCCCCGGCCGGCCTGTCGACCCTGCTGATCGGCGGCCGCGCGGTGGGCGAGGCCCTGGTCGACCACCCGAAGGTCCCGCTGGTCTCGGCCACCGGCTCGACGGCCATGGGCCGGCAGGTTGGCCCGAAGCTGGCCGCCCGCTTCGCCCGCGCCCTGCTGGAGCTGGGCGGCAACAACGCCGCCATCGTCGCCCCGTCGGCGGACCTCGACCTGGCCCTGCGCGGCGTCGCCTTCGCGGCCATGGGCACGGCCGGCCAGCGCTGCACCACCCTGCGGCGGCTGTTCGTGCACGACAGCGTCTACGACGCCTTCGTCGGGCGGCTGAAGAGCGCCTATCCCAGCGTGCCGGTCGGCGACCCGCGCGCGGCCGGCGTGCTGGTCGGCCCGCTGATCGACGAGGCCGCGTTCGAGGCCATGCGGTCGGCGCTGGAGGCGGCCCGGGCCGCCGGCGGCCGGGTGGTGGGCGGCGACCGCGTCGAGGTCGCCGGGCCGGACGCCTACTATGTCGCCCCGGCCCTGGTCGAGATCGACCACCAGGCCGGCATCGTCAAATACGAGACCTTCGCGCCCATCCTCTACGTGATGCGCTACGCCGAGCTGGCCGAGGCCATCGCCGCCCAGAACGACGTGGCCCAGGGCCTGTCGTCGTCGATCTTCACGCTCAATGTCCGCGAGGCCGAGCTGTTCGTGTCGGCCGAGGGCAGCGACTGCGGCATCGCCAACGTCAATATCGGTCCCTCGGGCGCCGAGATCGGCGGGGCGTTCGGCGGCGAGAAAGAGACCGGCGGCGGCCGCGAAGCGGGTTCCGACAGCTGGAAGGCCTACATGCGCCGCGCCACCAACACCGTGAACTACGGGACCACCCTGCCCCTGGCCCAGGGGGTCACGTTCGACGTGTAAGTCCCTTGTTTTCCACCACCGTTGTCATCCCCGAAAGCGCGCAGCGCTTGTCGGGGACCCAGGTGAACCGCAAGGCCTCAGCCCAGTCCCCTGGGTCCCCGACAGCCTCTGCGAGGCTCCCGGGATGACAACGGTTTCAATCGCTCAAGCCCATCACTGGACCACCCCATGAGCCACCTTTCCACCCTCGTCGCCTCGGTCGTCGGCCAGAAGGCCGCCGCCGCGATCCTCGACGTGCTGGACATCGCCCCGCCCCTGGTGGCCGAGGCCGACGGCCCGGTCTCGCGCGCGGTCTTCGCCATGGCGCTGAACGCGGCGTTGTTCCACGACATCATGGGCCGCGTGCCGCTGGGCGCGGCCTATGTGTCCGAACGCCGGGCGGCGGGCCACAAGGTGCTGTTCGACCACGGCGCCCTGCGCACGATCCATTTCGGTGACGGCCCGACCGGCGCCCTGCCCGGCGGCCACCTGGCCTTCGCGCGGATCCTCGAGCCGCTGGGCTACGCCGTGGCCGACCTCTATCCGCTGGACCGGCTGAAGATGACCGGCCGGGCCTACGCCCACCTGGACCGGCCCGAGGCGATCCCGCAGTTCTTCGTCAGCGAGCTGCATGTCGAGCGCTTTTCGCCGGCGTTCCAGGTGATCGCCCACGCGGTGTTCGACTCCACCGCCGACGCCCTGGGCGTTGAGGCCCAGCGCGCCCTGGCCGCCTTCGCCAGCGAGGGAAGCTGCGACCTGGACGCGGCCCGCGCCGCCCTGCCCCAGGTCATCGCCGCCTTCGCGCGCACCCACGGCGCCCTGCGGCTGGAGCACTACAGGGCCTTGCTGGCCGAGTCGGCCGAGGCCGCCTGGATCGCCACCGAGGGCCAGGCCTTCAACCACGCCACCGACCGGGTGATCGACGTCGAAGCCGTGGCCGAGGGCCAGAAGGCGCTGGGCCGGCCGGTCAAGGACGCCGTCGAGGTCTCGGCCTCGGGCCGTGTGCGCCAGACCGCCTTCAAGGCCCAGCCGGTCGAGCGGGTGTTCGTCGCCGACGCCAAAGCCGCCGGGAGCGAGGTGACCCTGACCGTGCCCGGCTCGTTCCACGAGTTCATCTCGCGCGACCGGTTCGTGGACGCCGACGGGACGGAAAGGCTGGACCTGCGGTTCGACAGCTCGAACGCCCAGGGCATCTTCAAGATGACGCGGACGGGGTGACCCTCGCAGCGTCCGTCCGAACGCCGGGCGCCGTGATCGTCATTCCTCCAGCGCCGTGGCGATCGCCATGCGCAGCTGGCGGTCCGACACGGGCTTGAACAGCACGCCGGCGGGATGGTCCTCGTAGATCCGGGCGATGGTCGACTGCTCGCGCGAACCGGTGATGAAGATCACCTTCGAGCCGACCTCCGCGTGGATGGCCAGGGCGGCGTCGACGCCGTCCTTCTCGCCGCGCAGCCGCATGTCCATCAGCACCACCTCCGGCCGGTGCATCATGGCCAGGGCCACGGCCTCGTCGGCGTTGGTGGCCGTGCCGCAGACGGCCATGTCCATGTCCTCGACCTGCAGGCACAGGCCCTCGGCGATCAGGAATTCGTCATCGACGACCAGCACCGTGGATTTCCGAAGGGTCAGGGCGTTCATGCGGCCACCTGCCCGGCCATCGGCCCCGCCATGGGAAGCGCCGGTGGAACCGTCTGGGGCGCCGCGACGCGAATCTCGCTGCGGGTCAGGCCCGGCTTGCTTTCGACCATGATCGTTCCCTCCATCTGCGCGACCAGTCCCTTGATGATCGTCGAGCCCAACGCGACTTTCGGGCCGCCCGGCCTGGGCGGCTCGCCGTCGTAGCCCTTGCCGTTGTCGGCCACGACCAGCAGCAGGTCGCCGCCGTCGGCCCGGCTGAGATTGACCTCGATCTCGCCCCCGCCGTCCGGGAAGGCGTGCTTGAGCGAATTGGTGACCAGCTCGTTGACCAGCAGCCCCAGCGGAATGGCGAAATCCAGGTCGACGTCCAGCGGGATGGCCTCGACCGACAGGGCCACCCCGCCGCCGGCCCCGCCGTCGACGATGTTGCCGGACAGTTCGCTGAGGAAGGGGGCGATGTCGAAGGTCTTCAGGTCGCTGGAGCTCATCAGCTGCTGGTGCACCAGTCCCAGGGCGAAGATCCGGTCGCGCAGGCCACGCAGCGCCTTGCGGGCGTCGGGATCGGTGATCTGGCGCGACTGCATGACCAGCAGGCCGTCGACCATCTGGAGGTTGTTCTTCACCCGGTGATAGACCTCGCGCAGCAGCAGGTCGCGCTGGGCCAGGGTGACCTGCTGCTCCTCGACCACCCGCGCCAGCTCGGCCGTGCGCTCCTCGACCCGGCGTTCCAGCTCGGCGGCGGACGGCAGGGCGGCGATCTTGGGCAGCAGCGGCCACAGCAGGGCCGCCGTGGCGATAGACAGGATCGCGGTGACCAGCTTGATCACCCCCTCGATCCCGTAGGCGGGGACCCAGAGGGTGAGGATAGCCATCAGGTGAGTCGTCCCGCAGGCCAGGATGAAGGCCACGAACAGATAGGCCACCCAGCTGTACTTGATGTCGGGCCGCATCTTGACGAAGGCGGCTATGGCCAAGGGGATCGACAGGTAGGCCAGGCCGATGACCACGTCGGATCCGGCGTGCAGGGCCACCAGCCCCGGCGCCCAGCTCAGGCAGAAGCCGTGGGGCGTCAGCCCCGTTGGATTGAGCAGCCAGTCGAGCAGCGACATGTCCACACTCCCCGCGACCAGGCCCGTTCGCACCCCGCGGCGCCCGAGCCGTTTCCAGCATGAAGGCAGAAAAACACCGCCTCAGGTAGCGCTTTCGCATGGCCTTTGGTTAGCGCGGCGCGAGCGCCGCCCATGCGGAAAGCCGGCTGGCTCCACGGGGAGGAGCCAACCGGCCGGCCGCGGCGCGGGTCTGGGGAGAGTTCGAGGCGCGCAAGGCGCCCCGCGCTAGCCGAACAGCTTGGCCGCCGTCCGGGCGACCAGCTCGCCCTGGTGACGGGCGCCGGCCAGCTCCAGCTCGCTGGGCTGGCGGCTGCCGTCGCCGCCGGCGATGGTGGTGGCGCCGTAGGGCGCGCCGCCGGTGATCTCCTCCAGGGTCATCTGGCCCTGGTGGCTGTAGGGCAGGCCGACGATGGTCATGCCGAAATGCAGCAGGTTGGTGATGATCGAGAACAGGGTGGTCTCGTTGCCGCCGTGCTGGGTGGCCGAGGAGGTGAAGGCCCCGCCAACCTTGCCGTTCAGCGCGCCGCGGGCCCACAGGCCTCCGGCTTGGTCGAGGAAGTTGGCCATCTGCGAGGCCATGCGTCCAAAGCGGGTGCCGACGCCGACGATGATGGCGTCGTAGTTTTCCAGCTCGGCGATCGTGGCGACCGGCGCGGCCTGGTCCAGCTTGTAGTGCGACTTCACCGCGATCTCCTGCGGCACCAGTTCCGGCACGCGCTTGACGTCGACGGTCGCGCCGGCGGCGCGGGCGCCTTCGGCCACGGCGTTGGCCATCGCCTCGATGTGGCCGTAGGCGGAATAGTAGAGGACAAGAACCTTGGCCATGGCGGCCTCCTTGATGGTCTGGGTTTGGGGTCAGGCTGGGGACGGGTGCAAGCGCCCGTCCCCAGGGATGGATCGGCTAGGCGGCGTCGACGAGCACCAGTTCGGCGTCTTCCAACGCTTTCACGCGGATCACGGCCTCGTCTTGAATGGCCGCGCCGTCGCGGGTGTTCAAAGCCACGCCGTTGACCTCGACCTTGCCGGTCGAGGGCACCAGATAGCCCTTGCGGTCGGCGCCGATCGCGTACTCCGTGGTCTCGCCGGCCTTCAGCGTCGCGCCCAGGACCCGGGCGTCGGTGCGGATCGGCAGGGCGTCGGTGTCGCCCTCGAAGCCGCTGGCCAGGGCCACGAACTTGCCGCTGCGGTCGCCCTTGGGGAAAGGCTTGGCGCCCCAGGCGGGACCTTCGCCGCGCTTGTTCGGGATGATCCAGATCTGGAAGATCTTGGTCGCGGTGCTTTCCAGATTGTATTCCGAGTGGCGGATGCCGGTGCCGGCGCTCATCACCTGGACGTCGCCCGCCTCGGTGCGCCCCTTGTTGCCCAGGCTGTCCTGGTGGGTGATCGCGCCTTCGCGGACATAGGTGATGATTTCCATGTCGGCGTGCGGGTGGGGCGGGAAGCCCGTGCCGGCCGCGATGGTGTCGTCGTTCCAGACCCGCAGGGCGCCGTGGTGGACGCGCGAAGGGTCATGGTAGTCGGCGAACGAGAAGTGATGCTTGGCGTCCAGCCAACCGTGGTTGGCGCCGCCCAGGCTGTCGAAGGTTCTGACGTCGATCATCGTCTGTCTCCTGGAGACCGAGGCCCCGAGGAAGGAGGGGTGGGGCCGTCTCTGTTGAGGAGAAGATGGCCTCTTGCCTTGCGATCTGAAATGGAAATGATCGAAACAAACCGTTTCGGAAATCGCACCAATGAAGCTCCCCGACTTCGAGGCCTGGGCGGTGTTCGCCAAGGTGGCCGAGACCGGCTCGTTCGTCGGCGCCGCGCGGCAGTTGAACCTGTCCAAGGCCACGGTCTCCAAGGCCGTTTCCCGGCTGGAAGACCGGCTGGGGGCGGCGCTTTTTCATCGCACGTCCCGGCGGCTGTCCCTGACCGAGGCCGGCAAGGCCTCGCTGCACCGGGCCAGCCACCTCCTGCAGGAGGGCGAGGCGCTGGAGGCCGAGGCCTCGGCCCAGTCGGCCGCGCCGCGCGGCCTGGTGCGGGTGGCCGCGCCGATGTCGTTCGGGATCGCCCACCTGGGACCCGCCCTGCCGGAATTCTTCGCCCTCTATCCGGAGGTCTCGGTCGAGCTGTCGCTGTCGGACCAGCTGGTCGACATCGTCGAGGAGGGCTTCGACCTGGCCCTGCGGATCTCGGCGCTCGAGGATTCCAGCCTGCTGGCCCGGCGCCTGTGCCCCGTGCGGGTGATGCTGGTGGGGTCGCCCGGCTACTTCGACCGGCATGGGCGGCCCGGCCACCCCAAGGACCTGACCGCCCATCGCGGCCTGTTCTACACCGGCGGCCGGTCCAGGGACGCCTGGCGGTTCGAGCACGCCGAGCACGGACAATACGCGGTCAGCGTGCCCTCGCCCCTGCGCGTCAACAACGCCGACATCCTGCGGCCCTCGCTGCTGGCCGGCCTGGGCCTGGCCATGCAACCGGACTTCCTGTGCTGGGAGGACGTCAAGAGCGGCCTGCTGGAAGAGGCCCTGCCCGACTGGGCCCCGCCGCCGATCGCCATGCATCTGGTCACCCCGCCCAGCACGATCCGGCCGGCGCGGGTGGAGGTGCTGATCGCGTTCCTGGCCAAGCGGATGGCGTCGGCGCCGTGGTTGGGGTGAAGGGCTTTAAAGAGGATGGCGCGACATCATGCGCGCCAATGAGCGCATCCGCTCCGACTTGGCCTAACCGAAGGGGATCAGGCCATCTCGTGCTTGTCGCTCAGGCATTCGCCGATGGCCCGGGCGCAGCCCGGCAAGCCCAGGGCGCCGATGAACGACATGGCGACCGCGCAGACCAGCATCACGGGTTGGAAGAAACGCATGCGAAATTCTCCACAGGCCAGTTCGTTCGGAAGGCGAGTTCCAACCCAGATAAGGCTGAAGCTTGACGTTTGTTCCTGCGAACCGTGGGTCCAGGTCGGAAAAGCTCAGCATGCGGCAGATATGTCTCACCCGTATGTCAGTCTCCCAACGCATAGGCGACGCGAGCGGCCTCAATTCGGGCCAGTTTTTCCTCGAGCGGGGACCAGTCGTCGGCCTCCGCGATCGGCGCCCACAGAGCCTCGACCTCGTCGATCAGCATCTCTTCCGGCTCCAACGCCTTGAAAACCGGGCTTTCCAGCCGCTCGGGCCGGTCGGGCTCGAAGGCCGGCAGCTGGCGGCGGAAGTCGAGGAACGCCGCCTGTCCGTACAGGGCGGCGCGCGGACCGGCCAGGGCGCGGGCCTCTGACGCCTCGCCGCCGAACCAGTCGAAGAAGAACGGCTCCCAGCGCAGTGATTCGCCGTCGGCCGCGCTCCCCGCGGCCAGGGCCACGAACGCGGCCTGGACCAGGGCCAGGTCGTCCTCGGCCGAGCGGCTCTTCAGGCCCAGGCGGCCCAGCATCGCCGCGCGCAGGGCGTTCCGGTAGAGGTCGGAGAAGGTGTTCAGGGCGGCGATCAGGCCGGCGTCGTCCGTGACCAGGGCCAGGCAGCCGGCCAGCTGCTGCAGGTTCCAGAACACCGTCTCGGGCTGGCGGCCGAAGCTGTAGAGGCCCGAATGGTCGAAATAGGCGGCGGTGAAGTTCGGATCGTTGCGCGGCAGGAACCGCCAGGGGCCGTAGTCGAAGCTCTCGCCCGTCACGACCATGTTGTCGGTGTTGAGCACCCCGTGCACGAAGCCGGCCGCCATCCAGCGGGCCAGCAGGCGGGCGCTGGCGGCCACCGCCTGCTCCAGCAGCACCCTGGGCCGGTCCGGCTGGTCCGCGACGTCGGGAAAGTAGGTCTCGACCGCATGGTCGACCAGCCTGGTGATGTTGTCGGGCCGCTCCAGGAAGGCCTGGCGCTGGAAGGTCCCGAACCGGATGTGGCTGTGCGAGAGGCGGGTCAGCACGGCCGAGCGGGTGGGGCTGGGCTCGTCGCCGCGCACCAGGGCCTCGCCGGTCTCGACCAGGGAGAAGGCGCGGGAGGTCGGAACGCCCAGGGCCTCCAGCATCGTGGCCGCCAGGATCTCGCGCACCCCGCCCTTCAGGGTCAGCCGGCCGTCGCCGGCCCGCGACCACGGCGTCTGGCCCGAGCCCTTGGTGGCCAGGTCGAGCAGGCGCCCGCTTCCGGCTTCCCGAAGCTGGGCGAACAGGAAGCCGCGCCCGTCGCCGAGGTCCGGGTTGTAGCTGCGGAACTGATGGCCGTGATAGCGCATGGCCAGCGGTCCGGGCTGGTTGTCCGGCAGGGGCGAGAAGCGCGCGAAGTGCGCCAGCCATTCGGCGTCGCTCAGCGCCTCCAGGCCCACCGTCGCGGCCGCGCGGTGGTTGCGGAACCGCAGGGTCGTCTCCGGGAAGGGCGCGGGCGCGACCGGATCGGCGAACTCCGGACCCAGGCGCATGAAGACCGGATCGGGGCGATAGGCGGCGGAAATGGGCATGTCCCCGACATGAGCCGCCGGTCGCGCCGGCGCAAGCGGCCATCTGGCCGCGCGCGATCGCTTCGAGGCCAACGGAAGGTTGGGGATGTTCGCCGAACGCTGTCGCATCCGAGCAACAGCCGTTCTCGAACCGTTAATCCATAAGGTTTCTCCTTGCCGAGACACCAGCGGGACCGTAACCCTTGCGTGTCAATTCGAACAGTCGTTCGGGTCACGACCAAATCAAAAGGCTGGGGCGGTGCAAGCGCTCGAGCCATAAAACGAACCGAGGTAGGAAATGCGCTTTACTCAGGTGCTTTGCGGCACGGCGTCCGCCGTCGTGCTCGCCGGTCTGACCCCTCTGGCGGCTCAGGCCCAAACCGCCGCCCAGGACACCGAAATCCCAACCGTCGACAGCATCGTCGTCACCGCCCAGAAGCGCGAGCAGAACCTGCAGGACGTGCCGGTGGTGGTCACCGCAGTCGGCGCCAAGCTGCTGCAGGACACCGGCGTCAAGGACATCAAGGACCTGACGATCCTGACCCCCGGCCTGACCGTGACCTCGACCTCGTCGGAAGCCTCGACCACCGCCCGCATCCGCGGCGTCGGGACGGTCGGCGACAACCCCGGCCTGGAAAGCTCGGTCGGCGTCGTGATCGACGGCGTCTATCGCCCCCGCAACGGCGTCGGATTCGGCGACCTGGGCCAGATGGAGCGCATCGAGGTCCTGAAGGGGCCGCAAGGCACGCTGTTCGGCAAGAGCACCTCGGCCGGCGTCATCAACATCGTCACCAAGGAGCCGGAATTCGGCTTCGGCGCCGAAGCCGAGGCGACGATCGGCAACTACAACGCCCACGGCCTGGCCGCCTCGGTGACGGGGCCGCTGTTCGGCAGCGAGACCTTGGCCGCCCGCCTGTACGTCGCCGCCCGCGAGCGCGACGGCTATAACGACGTGGTCACCGGCAAGGGCCCCAGCGACCGCGACGAGGACGCCGACCAGGGCTTCTACACCGTCCGCGGCCAACTGCTGTTCATCCCGGACGACAAGGCCACCTTCCGCCTGATCGCCGACTACAGCAAGCGCGACGAGAACTGCTGCGGCGCCTTGCAGATCCGCACCGGCCCGACCGCCGGCATCCTGGGCCTGCTGAACGGCGGCCCGGCCCTGGCCACCACCGCCGATCCCTATGCCCGCGTCGCCTATTCGAACCGCGGCGCGCCGTCGTCGATCGAGGACAAGGGCGTGTCGCTGCAGGGCGTGATCGACACCGACTTCGGCCAGATCACCTCGATCTCGGCCATCCGCAACTGGCGCACCGACAACGGCCAGGACTCGGACTTCACCACCGCCGACATCGCCTATCGCAACAAGGACGGCACCAACTACAGCGAGTTCACCACCTTCAGCCAGGAAATCCGCCTGGCGGGCCAGACCGACAAGTTCGACTGGCTGGTCGGCGCGTTCCTGGCGGACGAGCGGCTCGATAACAAGGCCAACTTCCTCTATGGCAACGACTACGAGCAGTATCTGGGCCGCCTGCTGTCGCGCTCCGCCGCCAACCCGGCCGGCGTCGCCAACTTCATCGCCCTGCTTCTGAACCGCGCGCCCAACACCAGCTTCGTCGGCGGCCAGGGCCTGCGTGACCAGTACAAGCAGCGCGCCACCACGGTCGCCGGCTTCACCAACAACACCTGGCACGTGACCGACGCCTTCGACATCACCGCCGGCCTCCGCTACTCGATCGACAAGAAGGACCTGGACACCTACCAGACCACCAGCGACGGCGGCGTGGCCTGCGGCACCGCCCTGTCGCCGGCCGGCCAGGCCCGCATCGCCGGCATCGTCGGCGCGGCCAACGCCGGCACGGTGATCGGCAACCTCTGCCTGCCCTGGGCCAACCCGCTGTTCAACGGCCGCGGCACCAACCAGAAGCGCTCGGACAAGGAATGGAGCGGCACCATCAAGGCGTCGTACCGCTTCTCGCCGGAAGTGTTCAGCTACGCCTCGTACGCCCGCGGCTACAAGGGCGGCGGCTTCAACCTGGACCGCACCCAGTCGTCCAACGGCCTGCCCTCGGGCGCGCCCGGCGTCGTGCCGATCCTGGACACCTCGTTCCCGGCCGAATTCGTCGACAGCTACGAAGTCGGCCTGAAGAACACCCTGTTCAACCGCACGATCCTGTTCAACGTCACGGGCTTCTACCAGAAGTTCAGCGACTTCCAGCTGAACACCTTCCTGGGCACCTCGTTCGCGGTGCGCTCGGTCGAGGAAGTGACCTCCAAGGGCGTCGACGTCGACTTCCTGTGGTTCACCCCGGTGCGCGGCCTGTCGATCCAGAGCGGCCTGAGCTACGCCGACACCAAGTACGGCGACCAGCCGGTCGCCAACGACCCGACCAACGCCCTGGCCCTGCTGCCGGGCAACCAGATGTCGCTGGCTCCGAAATGGTCCGCTTCGGGCTCGCTCAGCTATGAGCGCCCGGTCGGCGGCGACCTGAAGGCCCGCTTCAACATCGGTACGAAGTACTCTTCGAAGTACAACACCGGTTCCGACCTGTTCCCGCCCAAGGTCCAGAAGGCCTACACCGTGGTCAACGCCCGCCTCGGTCTGGGCGCGGCGGACGACAAGTGGACCATCGAGCTATGGGGCCAGAACCTGCTCGACGAGAAGTACGCCCAGGTGGCCTTCAACGGCACCCTGCAGGGCTCGTCGGGGCTGAGCGCCACCAACAAGGTCTACAACCCGGCGGCGGACACCATCACCTACAACGCGTTCCTGGGCGCGCCGCGCACCTACGGCCTGACCCTGCGGGCCAAGTACTAGGCCTGGACTCCGCCCGTGCCGGCCAGGGCCGGGATGGGCGGAGACGGGACGCGAGACCTGAAGGGCGATCCGGGCGACCGGGTCGCCTTTTCGTTTGGCCCGATTGGTCCTTAACCACGCTTTCCTCGAATCCCGAACCGCCCCACCCTGCGGTTGGGGGATTCGCCGCGGGAGGCATCGCATGAAGACCGTCCGGCTGCTCGGCGTCTGGGTCTGTCTGTTGCTGGGCCTGGCGATCGCCAACCTGGCGCTGCGCACGCCGCCGCCCCTGCCCGCCAACGCCCCGGCCGACCAGTTCTCGGCCGGGCGCGCCATGGCCGACGTCCGGGCCATCGGCCGCAAACCCCATCCGATCGGCTCGGCCGAGATCGTCCGGGTCCGCGACCACCTGCTCTCGCGGGTCAACGGCCTGGGGCTGGAGGTGCTGGTGCGGCCCGGCGAGGGCGTGCGCGAGGCGGCCCAGGGGTCGCCCCGTTCGGTGGCCGTCGGCGCGGTGCAGAACATCGTGGCCACCCTGCCCGGCGCCGATCGCGACGCCCCGGCGGTGCTGGTGATGAGCCACTACGACACCGTCCCCAACTCGCCCGGCGCGGCCGACGACTCGGCCGGCGTCGCCGCCGCCCTGGAGATCGCCCGCGCCCTGAAGGCCGGCCCGACTCCGGCCCGCGACGTGATCTTCCTGTTCACCGACGGCGAGGAGCCGGGCCTGCTGGGCGCCGAGGCCTTCTTCGCCCGCGACCCGCTGCGCGAGCATGTCGGCGTGGTGGTCAACATGGAGGCTCGGGGCGACGCCGGCCGGGCGGCCATGTTCCAGACCGGTCCCGACAGCGGCGACCTGATCCGCCTCTACGCCGGGAGCGCCCGGCAGCCGACCGCCAACTCGCTGGCCGCCGCCGTCTATGCGCGGATGCCCAACGACACCGACTTCACCCACGCCCTACGCAAGGGCCTGCCGGGGCTGAACTTCGCCTTCATCGACGACCAGCTGGCCTATCACACGCCGTTGGCCACGCCCGAGCACCTGAACCAGGGCAGCCTGCAGAACCTGGGCGACCAGGCCCTGCCCGCCGTCCGGGCCCTGGCCATGGGCGCGACCCTGCCTTCGAAGTCGCCGGACCTGATCTATTCCGACGTCCTGGCCCGGGGCCTGGTGGCCTATCCGGTGGAGGTCGGCTGGGCGATCCTGGCGTTGGCCGGGGTGCTGATCCTGTTCACCGGTTTCCGCGCCCTGCGCGGCAAGGCCGTGACCTTCGTCGAGATCCTGCGCGGAATCGCCGGCTTCCTGCTGCTGGGGGCCGGCGCGGTCCTGGCCCTGCACCTGGCCGGCCGGCTGATCGGGATCGGCGACCAGCAGCGCTACTACGCGATGCTGGGCCAATTCAACCTGCTGCTGCTGGGGGCCGGCGTCCTGCTGATCGGAGCGTGCCTGACCATCCTGATCCTGCAGGCGCGGGGCGGCGGCCGGATCTGGATCAGCCTGGTCGGCCTGGCGGCCGGGGGCGCCTGCAGTCTGGTCGGCGGTTTCGATCCGGTTGGCCTGGGCCTGGGGGTGGCGGTCGTCGTCCTGGCCTGGCTGAGCCTGGGCAAGGGCGTTGGCGTGTTCGGCGCCTGGCTTGGGGCGCTGCTGGTCGTGCTGGGCCTGGCGGTCACGGTGCAGGCCCTGCTGCCGGGCGGCTCGGTGATGCTGGCCTGGCCGCTGCTGGCCGCCAGCCTGGCGGCCGCCCTGGTCATGGCCGTGGGCGGGACCCGCGACCGCCGCGTCGCCTGGGTGCTGACCCTGGCCGTCGCCCTGATCGCCATCGCCGTCGTCGCCCAGCTGGGCGCCTGGGGGGCCTGGACCTTCGCCGGGGTGGGCCTGCAGGAGCCGGCCGTCCTGGCGGCCTTCGCCATCCTGGCCGCCCCGGCCCTGCTGCCCCTGGCCTTCGACTTCGCCGCCTATCGCGGGGCCCCGGTCTTCGCGGGCGTCGCCGTGGCGGCGGGCGTGGGGCTGCTGGCCTATGCCGGCCTGGGCGAAGGCGGGCCGGGCCGGCCGCAGCTGGCCGAGGCCAGCCACCTGGCCGACCTGTCGACCGGCACGGCCTGGCGGGTCTCGCCCCAGCCACGCCTGGATCCCTGGTCGCGGGTGGTGCTGTCGGACAACGACGCCAGGCCCGTGCGCCAGGCCTATCCGCCGCTCTACCGCGCCCCGGTGTGGATGGCCCCAACCGCCGTCCTGCCAGTCGAGCGGCCGGTGCTGTCGATCGACCGGGCCGGCGACCGCCTGCTGGTTCGCGCCATGCCGACCGCCGGCGCCGAGGTCCTGACCCTGCGCCTGCGACCCAGCATCGCCCTGCGCGAACCGCGCCTGAACGGCCGGCCGATCGCCCTGCCCACCCAGGCCGGCGAATGGACCAGCCTCAGCTACCACGCCCCCGACCCCAACGGCGTCACCCTCAGCTTCACCGCCCGCCCGGCCGGCAAGGTCGAGGTGGCCGTGGTCGAGATCCGCGACGGCTGGCCGCGCGGCGCCTCGGCCATCCCCGCCAAGCCGGCGGGGCTGATGGCCATGGGCTATTCGGACAAGACGATCGTGATGGATCGCGGGGCGTTGAGCTGGGCGGCGTATGTGGAGGGGGCGGACGGGGAATAGACCTTCTCCCCTTGCGGGAGAAGGTGTCGGCGAAGCCGACGGATGAGGGGTCGCACCGCCCTATCCGCCGTTCGCAGCTGGACCGACCTTCAACCCCTCATCCGACCTCGCTCCGCGAGGCCACCTTCTCCCGCAAGGGGAGAAGGGTTCGGGACCCGCCATCGCCGATCGACCGAAAGACCCTCGCGACGGCAAGATGCGGAACTTGGCCCTATTCCGCCGCCTGCTTGGCCGAATAGCCCAGCACGGCCTTGGTCTCGAGGAACTCGCCGAACGCGTGGTCGCCCCACTCGCGGCCGTTGCCGCTCATCTTGTAGCCGCCGAACGGGGCCATCAGGTCGGGGCCGGCGCCGTTCAGGATCACCTGGCCGGCCCGCAGCTTCGAGGCCACGACGCGCACCTGGTCCTGGTCATTGCCCGAGACATAGGCGGCCAGACCGTATTCGGTGTCGTTGCCGATCTCGACCGCCTGGTCGACGCCGTCATAGCCGAGGATCGCCAGCACCGGGCCGAAGATCTCTTCCTTGGCGATGGTCATGTCCGAGGTGACATTGGCGAAGACGGTCGGCTTGACGTAGTAGCCGGTCTCCAGCCCTTCCGGCTTGCCCGGACCGCCGGCCACCAGGGTCGCGCCCTCGTCGACGCCCTTCTGGATCAGGCCCTGGATCTTGTTCCACTGCACTTCGGAAACCACCGGACCCAGCTTGGAATTGCCGTTCGGGTCGCCGACCGTGTGGGCCTCGGCCGCGGCCTTGGCGATGGCGATCACCTCATCCATGCGCTTGCTGGGCACCAGCATCCGGGTCGGGGCGTTGCACGACTGGCCCGAGTTCATCATCACCGAGGCCACGCCGCCGCCGACCGCCTTCTGGAAGTCGGCGTCGTCGAGGATGATGTTGGGGCTCTTGCCGCCCAGTTCCTGGTGCACGCGCTTGACGGTCGGGGCGGCGTTGCGGGCCACCTCGATCCCGGCCCGGGTCGAGCCGGTGAACGACACCATGTCGACCTCGGGGTGCGAGCTCAGCGCCGCGCCCACCGTCGGTCCGTCGCCGTTGACCAGGTTGTAGACCCCGGCCGGCACGCCGGCGGCGGCCAGGATCTCGGTCCAGATCCAGGCCGAGAACGGGGCCACTTCCGAGGGCTTGAGCACCATGGTGCAGCCGGTGGCCAGGGCGGGCGCGACCTTGCAGGCGATCTGGTTGATCGGCCAGTTCCACGGGGTAATGAAGGCGCAGACCCCGATCGGCTCCTTGACCAGCCGGGTCGTGCCGCGGTCTTCCTCGAACTTGTAGTCCTTGAGCACCTGGAGGGCGGTCTGGACGTGGGCGATGCCCATGGCCGCCTGGGCGCGCTGGGCCAGCCACGACGGGGCGCCCATCTCCTCGGTGATGGCCTTGGCCATGTCCTCGAAGCGCTTCTGGTACTCGGCGATGATCCGCTCGAGCAGATCGACCCGCTCCTCGCGGCTGGTCCGGGAATAGCTGGCGAACGCCTTGCGGGCGGCGCGGACGGCGAGATCGACATCCTCGGCCGTGCCCAGGGTCACCCGGCCGGCGACGGCCTCGGTGGCCGGATTGATCACGTCCACGGTCTTGGAGCCTTTAGGCTCGACCCACTGACCGTCGATGTAGAACTTCAGGTAGTCGCGCATGCCGTGCTCCTCCGGGCTGGGGCGGTTCACGTCCGGAAGGACGACGGCCCTCGTTCAAACATCCATTTTAATGATCATTGATCACTGGGGAAGGCCTGATCGCTCGCCCGTCCTCGCCTCACCACATGGGATCGCGATCGGCGGCCTGGAAGACCTCGGCGATCCGCCGCCGATTGCCCGGCGTGACCTCGTCCGGCAGGGCGTCGGGCGCGAACCAGCCCACCCGGTGGATCTCGCCCTGGGCGCTGGCCGCGCAGGGCTCCCAGGCGTGGACGCGGTAGACCAGCACATGGTCGCCCGGATGGCGCGGCTCGTTGCTGTGGACCGACACCAGGGTCGGCCGGTCCAGCACGCGCACGCCGGCCTCCTCCTGCAACTCGCGGATCACCGCCGTCTCCGCCGTTTCGCCGCGCTCGACCCCGCCGCCCGGCAGGTGCCAGCCGGGAACATAGGTGTGCTCGATCAGCAGCACCCGTCCCTCGGCGTCGGTGACCACGCCGCGCACCCCCAGGGTCAGGCCCCGCCTGGCGCGGAACCAGGCATAGACGAGGGGACGGGTGAAGGGTTCGACACGGCGACGCCAGAGCATGGAGGGAACCTAGGATGTGCTCCTTCTCCTGTCATCCCGGGCATCGGCCTTGCAGGGAGCCCCGGCCCCCGCTAAAGCCCGGATCACATTTCAATCCGACAACGGACCCACGCTCATGCTCGCGATCGGCGTCATCGCCATTTTCCTGGCGGTCATCCTCGGCCTCAACAAGTTCGAGTTCGGCCGTTTCGACTAAGACCGTGACCACGCGCGGCGCGGCCCTGGTCACCGGCGCCGGCCGCCGGATCGGCCGCGCCCTGGCGCTCGAGGCCGCGCGGTGCGGCTTTGATGTCGCCGTCCATTACCGCACGGCCAAGGGCGACGTCCTGGCCGTCGCCGACGAGATCACGGCCCTGGGCCGCCGCGCCGCCGTCCTCGACGCCGAGCTGGCGGACGAGGACCAGGCCGCCAGCCTGGTCGCTCGCGCCAACCAGGCGCTGGGCCCCGTCACCCTGCTGATCAACAGCGCCTCGACTTTCGAGGACGACCGCCTGGCCACCGCGACCCGCCAGAGCTGGGACGCCCATCTGGACGCCAACCTGCGGGCCCCGGTCGTGCTGGCCCAGGCCTTCGCCGGCGCCCTGCCCGACGGCCGCTCGGGCCAGATCGTCAACATCGTCGACCAGCGCGTGCTCCGGCCCAATCCGCAGTTCTTCAGCTACAGCCTGTCCAAGGCCGGGCTGTGGTGGGTCACCCGGACGATGGCCCAGGACCTGGCGCCGCGCATCCGCGTCAACGCCATCGGCCCCGGCCCGACCCTGGCCTCGACGCATCAGGCGCCCGGCGAGTTCGAGCGCGAGGCCGCCGGCACGCCGCTGGAACGGGCCGTTTCGCTGGACGACATCGCCGCGGCCCTGCGCTACCTCATTGACGCCACGGCGGTCACGGGCCAGATGATCGCGGTCGACGCGGGTCAGCATCTGGGCTGGCGCACGCCGGACATCATCGGTTCCTGAGAGTCGCCGTGGCCGCCCAACCCCTGACCAATGCTCCCAACGACGCCCCGCGCCCCACGCCGGCCCGGGTGATCGTCACCAAGGTGTTCGTGCGCGGCCTGAAGGTCGACGCCTGGATCGGGGTCTACGACCACGAGCACGGCCGCCAGCAGCCCCTGGTCATCGACGTCGAGCTGGACGTGGCCGCCAGCCACTGCGAGGCCCTGGGCGACACGGTGAACTACGAGACCATCCTGCAGGCCGCACAAGCCATCGCCGCCGAGGGCCATATCGACCTGGTCGAGACCTTCGCCGAACGCCTGGCCCAGGCCAGCTTCGCCGACGGCCGCGTGACCCGCGCCCGGGTGCGGGTCGAAAAGCCCCTGGCCCTGGCCCCCCACGCCGCCGCGGCCGGGGTGGAAATCACCGCCGTCCGGGGGTGAGCCGCCGGTCATGAGCGAGCTCTCGCACAGCGCCCGCCTCTCCCCCTTCCAGCCCGAGACGGTCTGGACGCTGGAGGGCGCGGAGCTGGTCGAGCGCCGGGGCCGGCGCGAGTCGCGCTTTCCGCTGGCCGCCCTGACCTCGTTCCGCCTGGCCCGGCCGCGCTCCGGCGGGCGCCGCCGAGTGCTGACCCTGGCGTTCGGCCGCCGCAAGACGATCCTGACCGCCCAGAGCTATGTCGGCCCCGGCCGTTTCGACGACCGGCTGGCGAGCTTCTCGCTGTTCGTCCGCGCCGTGGCGGCTGTGGCCTCGGACCTGGCGCCCTCCAGCGAGAAAGGGGGCGCCCGCTTCGAACTGGCCGGCGTTATGGCCGCGCGCGAGGCCCTGACCTGGGTGATGGGCCTGCTGGCCTTCGGCACGGTGGTCATGCTGCTGCTGGCCTTCAGTCCGCACATGGCCGGCATGGCGATCGCCATCGCCGCCCGCCTGGCCTTCCTGCTGATCCTGCTCGCCGCGGCCCTGCCCTGGCTGGGACGCGGCCAGGGCCTGGACCCGCACGCCCTGCCGGACGACCTGCTGCCGTCGACATGAGGTCATCCCTCTCCCCCTGCGGGAGAGGGTGGCCCGCGAAGCGGGTCGGGTGAGGGGTCGCACCACCTCAGCCGTACACGGCTGATCCCACCTTCGCCCCCTCATCCGTCGGCTGCGCCGACACCTTCTCCCGCAAGGGGAGAAGGAAGCGCTCCACCTAACAGCACCTTCATTTGCATCCGCCGTCGTTTTTCGCGACCATCGTTCCATGAACCAAGCCGCCCCCGATCCCGCCGTCCCCCCTGCCCTGCAGGACGACAAGACCATGCCCGTGGTGGTCTACGCCCTCTATCTGGCCGCCCTGCTCTCGGCCGGCATGACCGCCGTGGTCGGGGTGATCCTGGCCTATGTCGGCAAAGGGGCCGCGCCGGAGTGGATACAGAGCCACTACGTCTTCCAGATCCGCACCTTCTGGCTGTCGCTGCTGTTCAGCGTGATCGGCCTGGTGCTGACGCCGATCGGCGTCGGCTTCGTGATCCTGCCGGCGGTCGGCATCTGGGTCGCGGTGCGATGCATCCTTGGCCTGTCCTGGCTGTTGAAGAACCAGGCCTATCCCACGCCGCGCAACTGGATGATCTGATGAGCGACGCCGCCCCCACCGCCCCCGACCGCGTCGATGAGGACAAGGTCCTGCCGATCGTGGTCTACGCCCTGTACCTGCTGGGCTTCACCAACGGCCTGACCGTCCTGGCCGGGCTGATCGTCGCCTATCTCAATCGCGAGACGGCCGGGCCGATCAACGCCAGCCACTACACCTTCGCGATCCGCACCTTCTGGCTGTCGATCTGGTGGTTCCTGATCGGCCTGGCCCTGTTCCTGGTGGGCCTGGCGCTGGCGGTGCTGCTGATCGGCATTCCGATGCTGATCGTCGGCGGCGCGATCATGGCGGCGATCGGCGTGTTCTTCGCCGTGCGCTGCATCCTGGGCCTGGTCTATCTGCTGAAGGGCGAGGCCTATCCGCGGCCCCTGGCCTGGCTGATCTGACGCGGTCGCCCATAAAAAAATCCCGGAGCGCCAAGGCCCTCCGGGATCTTCAATCCAACGCTCGAAGCCGGCCTTAGGCCGCCACCAGCTCCCGCCGCACCAGGCGGGCGTATTCGTCCATCAGCGACAGCGACAGCGCGCCCGGGGTGAACCGGAACTCGCCGATTTCCGACACCGGGGTGACCTCGGCGGCCGTGCCGACGATGAAGCACTCGGTGAAGGTGGCCAGTTCCGACTTGTCGATGTGGCGTTCGACCACCTCGATCCCGCGTTGGCGCGCGATCTGGATCACCGTCTGGCGGGTGATGCCGTTCAGGATGCAGTCGGGGGTCGGGGTGTGCAGCACGCCGTCCTTGACGAAGAACACGTTGGCGCCGGTCGCCTCGGCGATGTAGCCGCGATAGTCGACCATCATCGCGTCGGCATAGCCGTCCTTTTCGGCGGCGTGCTTGGAGATGGTGCAGATCATGTAGAGCCCGGCGGCCTTGGCGGCGGTCGGGATGGTGTTCGGGGCCGGGCGGTCGTACTTGGCCCAGGTCAGGCGGATGCCCTTGGCCTTGGTCGCCGGGTCGAAATAGCTGGGCCATTCCCACACGGCGATGGCCACGTGGATCCTGGTCTGCTGGGCCGAGACGCCGATCATCTCGCTGCCGCGCCAGGCGATCGGCCGGACATAGCAGTCGGTCAGGCCGTTCTTGGCCGCGGTCGCCTTGCACGCCTCGTCGATCTGCTCCACCGTGTAGGGGATCTTGAAATCGAGGATTTCGGCCGATTTGAACAGGCGCTCGGTATGCTCGGTCAGCTTGAAGATCTCGCCGCCATACATCCGCTCGCCCTCGAACACCGACGAGGCGTAATGCAGGCCGTGCGTCAATACGTGCACCTTCGCGTCCCGCCAGGCGACGAACTGGCCATCCAGCCAGATCCAACCATCGCGATCATCGAAGGGAACGAGAGACATCGGTCAAAGACCTCCTTATTTGGAACCCGGTTCTTAGACGCTCCGAGCCGCGGAAGGTCAAATAAAATGGACGCAAGCTGATGGCCGGGCCGCTTTCATCGGGACCGCCGGGGGGCGCGATGGGAGGCATGTCTCCCGGCTCGACCGACCCCCGCCTGATCCTCGGCGAGGAGCAGCTGGACGGCGGGCTGGAGCTGCTGCTGCTGGCCGAGGCGGGCCTGTGGGCGGCGGTCGACGCGGCCCTGGAGGGCGAGGGGCCGGGCCTGGGCCGTTCCCACTGGCGCGCCGCCTTCCTGCTGCGCCGCCGCCCCGGTATCGGCGTCCAGGACCTGTCGAAGCTGACCAGCCTGTCCAAGCAGGCGGCCAGCAAGACCCTGGCGGACCTGCAGCGGCTGAACCTGGCCCGGAAGGCGGCCGGCGACCTGGACGCCCGTCGCCGGCCGGCCGAGCTGACCCCCGAGGGGATCGCCTTCGAATACCGGGTGGCCGAGCGCCTGCGCACCCTGCTGGGCCGCGCCTATCGCACCGGCGGCCTGGACGGGGTGGCGGGAACGCGCCGGATCCTGGCGGCCCTGGCCGGACCGCGCCAGGGCGTCGGCCTCAATCGTCGGGACGGGCTATGACTCCAGAGGAACGCGGGGACCGCCACCTGCTGGTCATCGACGACGACGACCGCATCCGCACCCTGCTCAAGGAATTCCTGACCCGCGCCGGCTTCCGGGTCAGCGCCGCGGCCGACGCCGCCCACGCCGACCGGCTGACCGGGTCGATGGACTTCGACCTGCTGGTGCTGGACGTGATGATGCCGGGCGAGGACGGCTTTTCGTTCACCAAGCGACTGCGCGCCCGGGGCGGCGAGGCCGGCCAGACCCCGATCCTGATGCTGACGGCCCGCGACCAGACCCGGGACCGGATCGAGGGCCTGACCCACGGGGCCGACGACTACCTGGCCAAGCCCTTCGAGCCGCGCGAACTGCTGCTGCGCATCGAGTCGATCCTGCGCCGGTCCGCGCCCAAGCCGTCGGGTCCGCGCGCGCTCAGCCTGGGCGATTGCGCCTTCGAGCCCGAGCGCGGCGAGCTGACCCGAGACGGCGAGCCGATCCGCCTGACCGAGGCCGAGGTCGCCCTGCTGCGCCGCCTGGCCCGCGCGGCCCACGCCCCGGTCGACCGTCTGGAGCTGGCGCGCGACACCGTCGACGCCACCGGCCGCGCCGTCGACGTCCAGGTCACCCGCCTGCGCCGCAAGATCGAGCCGGATCCGAAGAATCCGCGATATCTGCAGACCGTGCGCGGCATCGGCTATCGGCTGGCGCCGGACTGATGATGATTCTTGTTTCAAGGCCTTCTCCGAATTCCGGATGTGGAAGGCTCCTCCCAATATTTCAGCCGTCATTCCGGGCCTTGTGCCCGGAACCCCTGGTTCAGCTTGCACGTGAGACGCAAGCGGTTCGCCAGCGAACCGCCCCTCCCGCACCTGCGGCGGACAGAGGGGTTCCGGGCACAAGGCCCGGAATGACGGACGTTAGATGTGGTGAGGCTTTCGCGGATCATCGGGGGAGGACCTAGTGTTCCGCCTCCGCGCCCGGCTCTACATCCCGCGCCAGATCAAGCGGTGGCTGCCGACCTCGCTGTTCGGCCGCAGCCTGCTGATCATCGTCCTGCCGGTGGCGGTGATGCAGATCGCCGTCACCTGGGCGTTCTTCGACGCCCACTGGGAGACCGTCACCAGCCGCCTGTCCGAGGGCCTGGCCGGCGACGTCGCCTGGGCGGTCCAGACCTACAAGGACGACCCCTCGCCCCGGGCGCTGGACAAGATGGCCGAGCGGGCCGAGGAATCGATGTCGCTGTCGATCGCCCTGCAGAAGGGCCGCAAGCTGCCGACCGGCCAGAGGCCGTCGCTGTTCGCCTCGCTGGACCGCTCGCTGCGGACGGCGCTGGATGACCGGCTGGACGATCCGTTCTGGTTCGACACCACCCGCTATCCCGGACACGTCGACATCCGCGTGCAGGTCAAGGAAGGGGTGCTGCGGATCATCGCCCCGCGCGACCGGGCCTTCGCCACCCAGGGCCACATCTTCATCCTGTGGATGGTGGTGGCGACCCTGCTGCTGACCGCCGTGGCCATCCTGTTCATCCGCAATCAGGTGCGAGCCATCGAGCGGCTGGCCGACGCCGCCGACGCCTTCGGGCGCGGCATCGACCAGGCCGCGTTCAAGCCGCATGGCGCGCGCGAGGTGCGCAAGGCGGCCACGGCCTTCCTGGCCATGAAGGCCCGCATCCAGCGCCATATCGAGCAGCGCACGGCCCTGCTGGCCAGCGTCAGCCACGACCTGCGCACCCCCCTGACCCGCCTGAAGCTGGAGATCGCCCTGGCCGAGCCCAGCCCGCAGCTGGAGGCCATGGCGCGGGACCTGTCCGAAATGGAGCACATGATCGACGAGTACCTGGCCTTCGCCCGCGGCGAAGGGGGCGAGGAGGCCCGCCAGGTCCTGCTGCGCCCCCTGATCGAGGGCGTGTGCGAGGGCGCGGCCCGCGCGGGCGCCAAGGTCGAGCTGTCGATCGGCGACGACCTGACGGCGATCCTGCGACCCAACGCCTTCAAGCGGGCCTTGGCCAACCTGATCGACAACGCCGCCGCCCACGGCGAGACCGTGCGGGTCTCGTCCACCGCCGCTCCGGCCGGCGGGGTGTGGATCTTCGTCGACGACGACGGCCCCGGCATCCCCGAGGACCGCCACGAGGAGGCCTTCCGCCCGTTCAACCGCCTGGACGAGTCGCGGAACCAGAACGAGAAGGGCGTGGGGCTGGGGCTGGCGATCGCGCGCGACATGGCGCGGGGCCTGGGCGGAGAGCTGACGCTGCAGCGGTCGCCGTTGGGGGGACTCAGGGCGGTGTTGAGGTTGCCGGGTTGATCTCAGATTCAGCCTATTCCCCAACAGTTGTCATCCCGGAAAGCGCGCAGCGCTCGTCCGGGACCCAGGTGAACTGCAAAGCGCCAGCCCAGTTCCCTGGGTCCCGGACAGCCTCTGCGAGGCTTCCGGGATGACAACGCTTGGAGCGATCCTTACCGCATCGCCGCTTCGATGAACCGCGGTCCCGGCTCGCGCATCGCCCGCGCCATCGCCGCGTCGAACGCCTCGGCGGTCTCGACCCGCTCGGCGGACAGGCCCAGCCCACCCGCCACCGAGACCCAGTCGATCCGCGGATCGGAAAGATCCAGCAGGCGCGAGGCCGCCGGACCCGGCTCGCCGCCGCCGGTGCGGCCCATCTCGATGCCGAGGATGCGGTAGGCGTGGTTAGCGAACACCACCACGGTGACGTCCAGCTTCTCGCGGGCGATCGTCCACAGGCCCTGGACCGTGTACATGCCCGCCCCGTCGCCGTTCAGGCTCAGCACCTTGCGGTCCGGACAGGCGACGGCCGCGCCGATGGCCAGCGGGATCCCCTGGCCGATCGCCCCGCCGGTCAGGGACAGCCAGTCGTGGGCCCGGGCGTTGCGGGTCTGGGTGAAGATCGGCAGGCCGGCGGTCACCGCGTCGTCGGAGATGATCCCTCCGGCCGGCATGTGGCGGGCGATCGCCGCGCCCATGGCCCAGGCGTCCAGCTTGCCGGCGGGGGCCGGGGGCGGCGCATGGGGCTCGACCGGTCCGTCCACCGGCGCATCCAGAAGGTCCGCCAGGGCGTCCAGCGCCGCCGCCGCGTCGGCGCCCCGGTCGCAGAGCGCCAGGGTCGCGCAGCCGTCGGGAACCAGCACGCTGGGCCGGTCGGGATAGGCGAAGAAGGCCACGGGCTCGGCGGTGGCGACCAGGACCATCAGGTCGACGCCCTCCAGGTCCTTCAGGGCCTGCTCGCCGAAATAGGGCAGCTTGTCGGGCCGGAACCGGCCCTCGCCGCGCGCCTGGCGGGCGGTGAAGGTGTCGGTCAGGACGCGCACGCCGGTCGCGGCGATCCGCCCGGCGGCGGCGACGGCCGCCTCGCCGCACGCGCCGCTTCCCAGCAGCAGGACGGGCCTGGCCGCGGCCTTCAGGGCCTTGGCCGCCGTCGCGACCACGGCCGGGTCCGGCGCGCGGAAGCGGGGACGCTCCGCCACCGGTCCCGCGACGGCGGTCTCGTCCCAGGCGCTGTCGGCCGGCAGGATCAGGCAGGCGTTCCCG
Source organism: Caulobacter sp. GW821-FHT09A05 (assembly GCF_059418465.1). Lineage (NCBI taxonomy): Bacteria > Pseudomonadati > Pseudomonadota > Alphaproteobacteria > Caulobacterales > Caulobacteraceae > Caulobacter > Caulobacter sp. GW821-FHT09A05. The sequence continues at coordinate 89,289 of NZ_JBWKPX010000012.1, read as the reverse complement.
CCCGGCGCGCCAAGGCTGGCGGCCACCGCCTCCGCGGCCAGAGGCCCGACCGCGTCGGCGCTGTCGGCCGACTTGACCCACAGCGAATTGGGCGCGGCCAGGGCGGCGATGTCGGAGTTCAGCGGCGCGTCGTAGCGGCGATGATCGACGGCATGGTCGCCGATGACGTTGACGATCGGGGTAAAGGCCCGCCGGGCGTTGTGCAGGTTGGCCGCGCCGTTGGCGTAGCCGGGGCCCAGGTGCAGCAGGGTGCAGGCCGGCGTCCCGGTCATCCGCCCGTAGCCGTCGGCGGCGCCGGTCGCCACGCCCTCGAACAGGCACAGCACGCTGCGCATCCGCGGCTCGCGGTCCAGGGCCGCGACGAACTGCATCTCGCTGGTGCCGGGATTGGCGAAGCAGGCGGTGACGCCGTTGTCGGCCAGGGTGGTGATCAGGGCGTCGGCGCCGTTCATCCGTTCTCCTTCAAGACAGCACCATCACCCCGTCGTCGGGCTCTTCGGCGAACAGCCGCGCCAGTTCCGCCGGCCGCCGTTCGCGGGCCAGGGCCTGGTTGATGTAGCCCTTGTCGGTCAGTTCGCCGCTGGCCGCATCGGGCGCGCCGTCCAGGATCAGGGCGCGGATCACCTTGCCGCCGCCCTTGGCCAGGCCGTTCAGCCGTTCCAGCCCGGCCCGGATCGCCGCCCGCACCGCCTCGGGCTCGCCGATCCGCGCGGCCGCCTTGGGGTCGAGGAACAGCATCAGCCCGACGCCCTCGCGTCCCTCGCCGCAGACCACCGCGTCCGACACCGCCCCGGCGATCGCCGAGATCGCCGCCACCCGCAGGGCGCCGGCCACCACGAACGTGCCGTTGGCCAGCTTGAAGTTCTCGACCAGCCGCCCGTCGAACACCAGTCCGGCCGAGGGGTCCAGCCGGTCGGCCAGCCTCGCCGCGTCGCCCAGGCGATAGAAGCCGTCCTCGTCGAACGCCGCCGCCGAGGCCTCGGGCATGTCGAGGTAGCCCGGCGAGACCTGCGGCCCCTTCACGCGGATCTCGAACTTGTCGGGCGGGCCGTCGGGGGCCGGGACCAGCTTGACCGCCGTGCCGGGGGTGGGCAGGCCGATCATGCCGGAGCGGGCGTTCAGCCAGTGGATGTTGCAGGCGGTCGGGCCGGTCTCGGTGGCCCCGTAGCCGGCGGCGAAGGTCACCCGGCAGCCGATCGTCCGCAGGGCCACCGCCTCGACGCGGTCGAGGATCGACTGGGCCATCGACGCCCCGCCGTACTGCAGCACCCGCACTTTCTCGAAGAACTTCGCCGCCAGGGCCGGATCGCGCTCCAGCTCGCCGACCAGCAGGCCCCAGCCGGCCGGGACCATGTTGTGATAGGTGGTCGCCACATCGCGCAGATTGCGCACCGTCTCGTCGAACCTGCCAGCCAGCGGCTGGCCGGCGTCGATATAAAGACTCCCGCCCCGGTGCAGCACCATGTGCAGGATGGCGTTGGCGCCCAGGCTGTGGCTCCAGGGCGCGGAATTGACCAGAACCGGCGGGTCGGGATCCTCATAGCAGGCGGCGATCTGGGCGGCGTTCAGGGCGATGTTGGCGTGGGTGCAGATCACCGCCTTGGGCCGGCCGGTCGAGCCCGAGGTCAGCAACAGCTTGGCCACGTCGTCGGGCCGGCAGACGGGGGGTTGGGGATCCGAGTCCTGGAGGGACTCGAAGGTCAGGTCGCCGTCGCGGGCGTTGCGGCTGGCGATCACCGGCAGGCCGGCCAGGAACGGCGCGGCCAGGGCGTCGGCGAAGGCTTCGGCGTCGTCGACATAGACCGCCGCCGGCTTCAGCCGCTCGATCGCGAAGGCCAGGCGGGAAAGGTCCGCGCCCTTCTGGCCGTACTGCGGCGAGACCGGCGCGATCGGCGCGCCCAGGCTCATGGCCGCATAGCCGATCAGGGCGTTGTCGATCCCGTTGCGCGCCAGGACCAGCAGGGGCTCGCCGCGCGACAGGCCCAGCTTCGCAAGGCCGCCGGCCAGGCGGGCGACCTGACCGGCCGCCTCCGCATAGGTCGCCGTCCGCCACCCGGCCGCGCCCTCGCCCCCCGCCGCGTCGGGCCGCTCGGCCAGCCAGACGCGATGCGGGGCCTGGGACGCCCAGCGGACCAGCGGCGCGGTCACGGTCTGGACGGTGGTCGAATAGGGGGTGGGGTTGCGCAGGATCAGGACGTCGCCGCGCCGCTCGACCTCCAGCGCCCGGGGCGCGTAGCGGGCGTCGCGAAACGGCGCGTGGGTCTCTGACGTCCCATCCATGCGGGGAGTGTTAACTGGAGTTACTCAGGTGGCAATCCCACCTCTTGATCCGCTCATCCCGGCGAATGCCGGGACCCAGATGGAATAGCGGTGTAGTGCATTCCATTGGCTCGGCGCTCTTCCAATCATCCCCTCCGCTACGGGATCTGGGTCCCGGCATTCGCCGGGATGGGCGGTTTTAAGGGGGGGGAAGCCGCCGCCTGTCCCCGCCTCCGCTCCAGCCACAGCCGTTCGGCCGGCGCCGGATCCAGCGCCAGGGCCCGATCATAGGCCGCCAGCGCCTCCACGCCGCGGCCCAGCCGGGCCAGCAGGTCGGCGCGCACGGCGTGGAACGGGCCGAAGTCGCGGAAGGCGACGGAGTCCAACCAGTCCACCTCGGCCAGGGCCTGGGCCGGCCCCGCCACCTCGGCCACCGCCACGGCGCGGTTGAGCCGCACCACCGCGTCGTCGCGCCAGGTCAGCAGGGCGTCATAGAGGGCCAGCACGGTCGGCCAGGGCGCGGGCTCGCCCAGGCTGGCGCGCGCGCACCAGGCCGCGTGGATCGCCGCCTGCAGCTGCCTTGGCCCCGGCTGGCGACGACTGGCGGCGGCGCGCAGCAGCCGCTCGGCCTCGAGGATCAGCGGTCGCCGCCACAGGGCCGGGTCCTGCTCGGACAGCGGCGTCATCGCCCCGTCGTCGTCCAGCCGCGCCGGGCGGCGAGCTTCGGCGTAGCGGACCAGGGCGGCGAAGGCCAGGCACTCGGGCTCGTCGGGTAGCAGCTCGGCCAGCACGGCGGTCAGGTCCAGCATCTCCTTGGCGTAACCGGCGTGCTGCCCCGCCCCGGCCGCGTCCTCGTGCGCCTTGGCGTAGGCGATCTCCAGGGTCGACAGCACCGCCCCGATCCGCTCGGGCCAGGCCTCGGGGCCGGGAACCTCGAAGGCGACGCCCGCCTCGGCGATCTTGCGCTTGGCCCGCACCAGCCTCTGGGCCAGGGTCGGCTCGGCCACCAGGAAGGCGCGGGCGATCTCCTGGGTGCTCAGGCCGCAGACCAGCCGCAGGGTCAGGGCCGCGCGGGCGTCGGGGGCCACGGCCGGGTGACAGCAGACGAAGATCAGCCGCAGCCGCTCATCCGGGATCAGGCGGGCGTCGTCGATCATGACCTCCTCCGCGCTGGGCGGCGGCGACGGCGGATCGGGAACCAGCCGGGTCCGCACGCCGCGCCGCCGCAGCATGTCCAGCGCCCGCCGCTGGGCGACGCTGTAGAGCCAGGCGGCGGGGTCGCGGGGTTCCCCGTCGTTCGGCCAGGCCTGGGCCGCCTTCAGGCAGGCCTCGGCGAAGGCCTCCTCGGCCAGGTCCAGGTCGCGGAACCTGGCGGCCAGGGCGGCGATCACCCGCCCGCCGTGCGCCCGCGCCGCCTGGTCGAGAAGGCTCCTCGCCATGGCGGTCAGGTGGTCCCGTCGATCACCGGCCGGACCTCGACCGAGCCGTCGCCCGCCAGCGGCAGCTTGCGAGCCCAGGCCAGGGCTTCGTCCAGGTCGACGGCCTCGATCAGGTAGAAGCCGCCCAGCTGCTCCTTGCTCTCGGCGAACGGACCGTCGTGCAGGCCGCACTGGCCGCCGGCCCGGCGCACGGTGGTGGCGGCGTCGGTGGTCTTCAGACCCGCCCCGCCCCGGAGCAGGCCCTTCTCGACCAGCTCGGCGGCGAAGGCCTGGTGCTGGGCGATGATCTCCCGCCAGGCGCGGCCGTTCTCGTCGCGATAGGCGGCCTCGTCCTCATAGATCAGCAGGGCGTATTGCATGGATCGGTCCTCCTCGACGGCCGGGATCGGCAGGGGCGCCGTCCGGTCTCGGATCAGAGACGGGTCAGCCTGGCCGGACTCGACATTCGCCCGCAAGTTTTTCGGCGGGCCCGGTCGGCTGGCCTCAGGCGACCTCGTGCACGATCGCCCGGACCTCGACCTTGCCGCCCGGGATCTGCGGGATCTTCCGGGCCCAGGCCTCGGCGGCGGCCATGTCCGGCGCCTCGACCAGGTAGAAGCCGGCCAGCTGCTCCTTGGTCTCGGCGAACGGTCCGTCATGGACCACGTGGCCTTGAGCGGTCCGGGCGATGGTGCGGGCCGAGGGGGTGTCGACCAGCCGCGCGCCCAGCCACGTCACGCCGCTGGCCCGCAGCTCCGCCTGCACCGCCTCGTGCGCCGCGATGACGCCCGGCTTGATCGGATCGGTCTCGGGCCGCGCCCACTCGGCTTCGCTGGAATAGATCATCAGCAGGTACTTCATCGATCCCTCCGTCGGCGCACGGCGCGCGCCCTCGCTGGAAGACGCGCGAGGGTGAAGGAATTCGACAGGGGGCGGTGAAGAAAGTCGAGCGCGCGCGAACCCCCTCAGTCGCTTCGCGACAGCTCCCCCAGAGGGGGAGCATCGATCCTCCCCCTCTGGGGGCCGGAGGGGGTCAGCCCGCCAGCGTCTCCAGGAACCGCACCGGCGCGCCCGTCCCTTCGGCCACGATCTCGTCGTCGCGCATCACCACGGTCCCGCGCACGATGGTCGCCACCGGCCAGGCCTTGGCCTCGAAGCCGTCGAACGGCGTCCAGCCCGAGCGGGTGGCCATCCAGTCGTGGGTGATCGTGCGTCGGGCCTTCAGGTCGACGATGGTGAAGTCGGCGTCGAAGCCCTCGGCGATGCGGCCCTTGTCGGCCAGGCCGAAGATCCGGTTGACGCCATGGCTGGTCAGGTCGACGAAGCGCTCCAGGGACAGGCGGCCGTCGACCACGTGGGTCAGCATGATCGGAACCAGGGTCTGGACGCCCGGCATGCCCGACGGCGAGGCCGGATAGGGCCGGGCCTTTTCCTCGCGGGTGTGGGGGGCGTGGTCGCTGCCCAGCACGTCGGCGATGCCGGTCTCGATGCCGCGCCAGACCCCGGCGACGTGCTCGGCCGAACGGATCGGCGGGTTCATCTGGGCGAAACCCTTCAGCCGCTCATAGGCCTCGGGCGCGACCAGGGTCAGGTGCTGGGGCGTGACCTCGACGCTGGCCACGTCCTTGTGCTGGGCCAGGAAGTCGATCTCCTGATGGGTGGTGACATGCAGCACGTGGATGCGCTTGCCCAGGCTCTTGGCGATGCGCACCAGGCGCTGGGTCGACTGCAAGGCGGCCTGGGCGTCGCGGACCTCCGGGTGGCTGGTCCAGTCGCCGGGGCGAGCCAGCGAGCGACGCTCGGCCAGGCGGTACTCGTCCTCGGAGTGGAAGGCGGCGCGACGGTTGACGTGGCGCAGCACGTTCTCGACGCCCTCGTCGTCCTGGACCAGCAGGGTGCCGGTCGAAGCGCCCATGAACACCTTGATGCCGCAGCAGCCCGGCAGGCGCTCCAGCTCGCCCAGGAAGGTCGCGTTCTCGTGGGTGCCGCCCACATAGAAGGCGTGGTCGGTGTGCATGCGGCCCTTGGCGCGGGCCAGCTTGTCGGCCAGGGCGTCGGGGTCGGTCGTCGTCGGCTCGGTGTTGGGCATCTCGAACACCGCCACCACCCCGCCCAGGGCCGCGCCGCGCGAACCGCTCTCCAGGTCTTCCTTCCACTCGAGCCCGGGCTCGCGGAAGTGGACCTGGCTGTCGATCACGCCCGGCAGCACCGTCAGGCCGCTGGCGTCGAACACCTCGCCGGCCGAAGCCTGGCCGAGGTCGCCGATCGCGACGATCTTGCCGCCGCGCACGCCGATGTCGGTGAAGCCGCGTCCCGCGTGATTGACCACCTCGCCGCCGCGCACGATCAGGTCGAAGGTCTGGGTCATGGGCGTGGCTCCTGCGGGGCTTTTGTCGTGGGCTGGGGGCGGTCTAGGAGCCCACCCTAGCCGCCGCAAGATTTAAAATGGCCGCTTCCGGCATTGACCGCCGCGCGCGACGGGCGCACGCCCCCGTTGTCTTCCCAGCACGACGAGGCTCCCATGGACTTTTCCAGACTCCAGACCGCCAGCAAGGTCACGGACGAGTGGAAGTATCCGCAAGGGACGCCCAACCGCACCGGCATGCTGCAGGTCGACGCCGCGCCCGACCATACGCTCTACTGGGAGGAATACGGCGATCCCGCGGGCGAGCCGGTGATGTTCCTGCACGGCGGGCCGGGCGGGGCCTGCGCGCCGGTGATGTCGCGGTTCTTCGATCCGGCGCGCTACCAGGTGATCCTGTTCGATCAGCGCGGCTGCGGGAAAAGCACGCCGACGGTGGCCTCGCACGGTCCCGAGGTCGCCCTGCTGAAGAACGACACCGACCACCTGGTGGCCGACATCAACCGCCTGCGCGAGGCGCTCGGCGTCGACGGCCCGATGCACGTCTTCGGCGGCAGCTGGGGCAGCACCCTGGCCCTGGTCTACGCCATCCGCCACCCCGAGCACGTGGCCTCGCTGATCCTGAGGGGCGTCTTCCTGGGGACGCGCGAGGACCTGCTCTACATGTACCAGGGCAATGCGGCGGTGTTCGCGCAAACGCCCTACGCCCTCAGCGAGCCGGGCGCGTACGTGACCTATCCCGACGAGTGGAAGGCCTTCGTCGAGGTCATTCCGCCCGAGCGGCGCGGCGACATGATGGGCGCCTACAAGACGATCTTCGACGCCAGGCCCGAGGACGAGGCGGGCCGCCGAGTCCAACTGCGCGCGGCCGTGTCCTGGTCGGTCTGGGAGGGGGCGATCTCGAACATGATCCCCGAGACCGGCGCCCCGGGCAAGTTCGGCGAGGCCGACTTCGCCCTGTGCTTCGCCCAGATCGAGGCCCACTTCTTCGCCAGCGACCTGTTCCTGGAGCCAGACTACATCACCCTCAACGCCGCGCGGATCGCCCACCTGCCGATCCACATCGTCCACGGCCGTTTCGACCAGGTCTGCCCGCTGACCCAGGCTTCCCGGCTGGTCGCGGCCCTGGAGGCGGTCGGGGCCGCCCCGGCCACCTATGTGCGCACCAACGCCGGCCACAGCGCCATGGAGGCGCAGACGGTGCTGGCCCTGACGGCGATCATGGATGGACTGCCGAGGACCTAGCCCCCAACCTTCCGCTCATCCCGGCGAACGCCGGGACCCAGATGGAATGACTTTGAGGCTGACGCCAAAGAGCGCTGAGCCACTCCAATCATCCACACCGCCAAGGGATCTGGGTCCCGGCATTCGCCGGGATGAGCGGATCAAAAAATATGCTTCAACACCAGAACCGCACGTCCTAGGTGCGGTCCGCCTCGATCGCATCTTCAGAAGCCGACGCCTCGGCCGGCTCGGGATCAGCTTCCGGCGCCGCCACATCCTCCACCACCGCCTGGAGCGCCGGCGTCACCGCCGCGTCCTCGACGGTCGGCTCCTCGGCGTCCGCCTCGGCTGCGGCGACGTCCTTGGCCGCCTTCACCTCGGCCAGCAGCGCCTTGGCCGCCCGCACCACCGTGGCCACGGGCAGGTCGCTCATGTGGCGGATGGCCTGCGACAGGTCCGGATCGACGGCCAGGAACTGCTCGAACGAGCGCGGGCCGCGCACGGCCCTGGTCAGCGGTCCCCACGGGCCGTAGCGGCGCTCGTCGGACGGACCGAACAGGCCGATCGTCGGGACGCCCGCCGCGGCGGCGATGTGCATTAGGCCGCTGTCGTTGCCGATGAACAGGTCCGCGCGCTTCAAGGCCGCGTAGGCGGTCAGCAGGTCCACCTTGCCGGTCAGATCGACATAGCGGCCGCGGGCCGAGGCCATGCGCAGCTCCTCGACCATCCGCTCGTCACCAGGCCCGCCCAGGATCATCAGGCGCCCGCCCGCCATCGGACCGCCGGGCGCCAGCAGCTGCTGGGTGGTCTGGGCGAAGCGCTCGATCGGCCAGATCTTGCCCACCCAGTTCGAGGCCGGGCCGACGGCCAGGATCGGGCCGGTCGGCTCGCCCGGGCGCGGCGCCAGCAACTGGTCGGCCAGGGCCTGGACGTCGGGGGTGATGTAGAGGTGCGGGGCCGGCGGGTCGCCTTCCAGCTTCAGCACCTTGGCCGCCTCGACCACCTTGTGGAGGGGCTCGCCGGTGTTGCGTTTCCAGACGGCGCGCTTCTCGCGGCGCAGGAAATAGGCCGTGCCCGAGCCGCGCAGGTCGACGACCAGGCCCCACTTCCTGTGCCGCACCTGGTTCCACAGCTTGAACCAATGGCCCTTGCCCTTGCCCTTCTCCATGACGATCACCCGGTCCAGGCCGGGCACGTGGGCGAACAGCGGCGCGGCCAGCGGGCCGGAGACGATGGTGAAGCGGGCGTTGGGGATCTGGTCGGCGAGGAACTTGATCAGGCCCGACGACAGCACGGCGTCGCCGATCCGCGTGGCGGTGATGAAGAGAATCGGGAAGGCCCGCTGTGTCATCGGACTATGTATAGGGCGTCCGGCGAGTCGGCGCATCCCTCGATAACGGCTCAGCTTTCCCTTCCTGGAGGGGTGGCGCAAAGACGTGCGACGCGCCACATGGGAGGCATGAGCCAGACCCTGATCGCCGCCCTGCCCAGCCGCGCCGTCATCACCGTGGGCGGTCCCGACGCCAGGACCTTCCTGAATGGCCTGCTGACCCAGGAAATCGAGACGCTGGAGCCCGGCAAGCTCCGCTTCGCGGGCCTGCTAACCCCGCAAGGCCGGCTGCTTTACGACCTGTTCGTGGCGGGCCTGGAGGAAGGCCTACTCCTAGATGTGGCGGCGGAGCACCGCGACGCGATCGTCATGCGCCTGACCATGTACCGCCTGCGGTCCAAGGTGGACCTGGCGGCCGTCGATCTGACGGCTTTCGCCATCTGGCCCGCGACGGACGGCTTGGCCGATCCACGCCTGCCCGCGCTCGGGTCGCGGCTCTATACTCGCGGGCTGGAGACCACCGCCACCGAAGACGACTACGACGCCCACCGCCTCGCTCTCGGCGCGCCCGGCCCCGCCGACTGGGGGAGCGACAAGACCTATCCGATCGAGGCCAATTTCGACCTGCTCAACGGGATCGACTTCAAGAAAGGCTGTTTCGTCGGCCAGGAGACCACCAGCCGCATGAAGCGGCGCGGCGCGATCAAGACCCGCATGCTGCCGATCGTCTTCGACGGCCCGCCGCCGGCCTTCGGGACCGAGGTGCTGGCGGGCGAGCTGCGCGCCGGCGAGGTGCTGTCGGGCCGCGACGGCCGGGCCATGGCCCTGCTACGGCTGGACCGCCTTGAGGGCGCGGACCTGACGGCGGACGGCCGGGCGGTGACGGTCGAATGGCCCGACTGGGTCCCGGCGACGCCGTTGCCGAGTTCGTAGGGCTCTCAGAATCGGAGCATGAAGCCTCGTCCTTCGACAAGCTCAGGATGAGGCTTCAGGGTTAGACGCCGCGCCTCAGTAGAAATCCTCATCCTGAGCTTGTCGAAGGACGAGGATTTCGGCTCTGCGACAGGCCGGGCAGCGCGCCCCAATCGCCGTTGATCACCGCTTCCTTCTTCGCCCGGCTCCAACCCTTCAGGCGACGCTCCCAAGCGATCGCGTCGATGATCTGATCGAAATGTTCGCTCCAGACCAAGACGACCGGGCGCCGGCTGTAGGTAAAGGCCTGGGTATCGGCGCCTTGGTTATGCTCCGCGGCCCGCGTCGACGGATCGTCGCCACGATGCGAACCGACATAGTACATCCCGTCTGCGCATCTCAGGATGTAGACCCACGCCCCCTGCACGACCTCGTCCTTCGACAAGCTCAGGATGAGGTCGAACTTACATCTCGCTGGAGATAAAGTCAGCAGATGTTCCCGAAAAGTTCTGGAAATCCGTCGTGACCTCGGCCAAGCTCCGGCCCATGATCGAGATCCAACGCTGCACCTGGCGCGGCATGAACGGCGACCCGTTCTACGAGGCCTATCACGACACCGAATGGGGCGTGCCGGAGTACGACTCCCGCGCCCTGTGGGAGAAGCTGGTGCTGGACGGGTTCCAGGCCGGGCTGTCGTGGATCACCATCCTGCGCAAGCGCGAGGCCTTTCGCGCCGCCTTCGCCAACTTCGATCCCGACAAGGTGGCCCGGTTCGGCGACGCGGACCGAGCCCGGCTGATGGCCGACGCCGGCATCATCCGCTCGAACGGCAAGATCGACGCGGCGATCTCGGGCGCACGGATCTATTGCGACATGCGCGAGCGCGGCGAGGACTTCTCCACGCTGCTGTGGGACATGGTCGGCGGCAAGCCGGTCCAGAACCACTGGGTCGGCGGCGACGTCCCGGCCCAGACGCCCCTGGCCGTCGACATGGCCAGGATGCTCAAGGCCAGGGGCTTCAAATATTGCGGCCCGGTGATCGTCTATGCCTTCATGCAGGCCACGGGCCTGGTCAACGACCACCTGACGACCTGCTTCAGGCACGAGGAATGCCGCATGCTCGCGCGATAGGCGCCGCGCAGGAAGGGAGGGCGGTCCGGCTTTCCGCAAATGCGGTGCGAAAACAGAGCGTTGAAACCAGGCGACAACCGGCGCTCGTCACGACCTTGTCGAGCTTCTGACGCTCTACTGTTGCGAGACTCCGCCAAATAGGCGCAGTGGAGAGCTTGACCATGCGCCCTGCTCGCTTCCTGTTCCGACGTCTCGTCGCGATCGCGGCCGTGCTCGCCGCCAGCGCCGGCCCGGCGCTGGCCGAAACCTCGGCGGATCGGCCAAGAGCGGACCTGCGAGGCCGGCTCTATGACTGGGCCGACGGCGTGCTGGTGGTGGCCCACCGGGCCTGTCACGCGCCAGCGCCCTCGCGCGGCATGACCACCGCCCTGCCGGAGAACTCGCTGGCGGCGCTGGATCGCTGCGTGGCCCTGGGCGTCGACATGGTCGAGATCGATATCCGCCGCACCGCCGACGGCGCGCTGGTGGTCATGCACGACGCCACCGTCGACCGCACCACCAACGGCCGCGGCCGGGTTTCCGAGATGAGCCTGCGACGGTTCAAGGCGCTGCGCCTCGACGCCGCGGACGGCGGCCCGGCCGAGGCCCCGCCGACGCTCGCGGAATATCTGGCGCGGGCCCGGGGCCGCATCCTGGTCAATCTCGACGTCAAGGAGCCGATCGCCGAGCAGGTGGCCCAGGTCGTCCTGGCCAGCGGGGCCGGCGGGCAGGTCCTGGTCAAGGCCCGGGCCGAGGCGGGCTCCGCCCCGATGGCCGACCTGCCGCCCTATAGCGGCCTGGCCTTCATGCCGATGGTCGGCGGGGTCAACGGGCGCGGGGCCGGCGATCCGGCGAGGATCACCGCCAGGCAGGTCCTGGCCGAGAACCGCATTCCGGCGATCGAGCTGTGCGACCTGCCGCGCTCGGATTTCAAGGCCGTGCGGGCCGCCGCGCGGCTGGCGCGGGTGCGGCTGTGGAGCAACGCCCTGGCCGGCAAGGGCCTGAAGGGGTTCTGGGCGCGGGCTCGAGCGGGCGGCGCGGCGGCCGATGGACGGCGGACCTGGGCGCGGCTGATCGACGACGGCGTCAGCGTCATCCAGACCAACCGGCCCTCCGCCCTGCTCGACTATCTCGACGCCCGGGGCCTGCGCGGTCGCGCGCCGCCCGTCGTCAACGCCGCGCTCTAGGCGAGGCCAGGGGCGCGCCGAGCGGCTCGGACAGCCGCGACCAGCCCGCCTCCAGCCAGGGCGGAACCAGCCGCCGCGCGCCCGAGGCGGCGAGGTGGTCGTCGTCGAAATAGATCGGGCGGCCGTCGATCATGCCGGCGCAGCCGTCGTCGCGGCACAGGGTTTCGGTCGGGAAGACGGCGGTGACGCCCGGGCGGTCCTCGGCGGCCGCGCGGATCTCGGCTTCGGCCGGCATGGCGCGGGCCAGGGGCGGACCGGCCTCGACCCGGGCGCAGACGCCTGGACGTCCGCCCAGCTGGCGCTGCTGGGCCAGGCATTCGGGCGGGGCCAGGGTGAGCTCGGGCACGGGGCCGATCACCACCACCCGCAGGTCCGGCCGCCGCCGGGCGATGGCGTCCAGCGTCGCGGACAGGGCGGCGGACAGGTCCGGCCTGACGCCCGGCCGGGCGCGGGTGTCGACCGCCACGCGCGGCGAGTTGACGTCGTAGAACGGCGGGGCGTCGCGATACAGCGGCCAGCGCGCGGCCAGCACGACCAGGGTCAGCCTGCGGTCGGCGGCGATCTGGTCCAAGGTCCTGGCCGCCCAGGCTTCGCAGCCCCGGTCCAGGCGGCCGAAGACCCGCACCCGCACGCCGGCCAGCGGCGGACAGCCGCCCCGGGCGACCTCGCGCACGCTCCAGCCCCGGGCGCGCGCCCAGGCGACCACCCCCGGGGTGACGGCGTCGGCATGGGAGTCGCCCCAGACCAGCACCTGGTCACCTTCCGGGCTGGACCCGGCGTCGGGCGACGCGGCGAAGCGGCACGACTCGGGCGAGGCCCGGTCCGCCCCTTCGAAACACGCCGTGCGGGCCGGATTGACGTCGGTCACCTCGAGATCCGCCAGGGCCCGGGAGTCCGGCGACAGGCGCTGGGGCAGGCCGTGACCGAGGAACAGGACCGCTCCGGCCGCGACGGGAGCCAGCAGAAGCGGCAGGACGCGGCCCAGGCGCCGCCAGGGGCGGTCGACCGGGCCGCGCCGCAAGGGCTGCTCGACGAAGCGCCAGGTCAGGGCCGCCAAACCCAGGGACAGCGCCACGAGGCCCAGGCGCTGGACGATCGTCAGGGGCTGCTGGGCGACGTCGGCGGCCAGCACCAGCAACGGCCAGTGCCAGAGATAGAGCGAATAGGATATCCGCCCCACGGCCACGACGGGCGCGGCGCGCAGGATCGCCGCCGCGCCCGGCGCCACGCCCTGGCCGCTCCAGACCAGCAACGCCGCGCCGAGGCAGGTCGGGACCGCGCCGAGACCGGGGAAGGGGCTGGCCTCGGTCAGGGCGACCAGGCTCCAGGCGATCGCCAGCAGCCCGCTGGCCGCCGCCAGGTTGGCCGCGCGGCGATCGGCGGGCGGGGACGCCAGGCCCAGGGCCAGCACCCCGCCCGCCAGGAACTCCCAGACCCGAGTCGGCAGGTGGAAGAAGGCCGCCACGCCGCCGCCTCGGGCGACCAGGACCTGGGCCAGCACCAGCGACGCCGCCAGCAGCGCCAGGGCCAGCCCGGTCCGCGCCCGTCGCAGCCAGGTCAACGACAGCAGCGCGATCAGCGCCGGCCAGACCAGGTAGAACTGCTCCTCCACGCCCAGCGACCACAGGTGCAGCAGCGGGTTTTGCTGAACCGACGGCGCGAAGTAGCCTGGGCTCTGGGCGGCCAGGACATTGGCCAGGAACAGGCCCGAGGCCGCGGCCGCCGCTCCGGTCTGGGCCAGCAGGCGCGGCATCTCGATCCAGGCGGCCAGGACGACCGTGACCAGTGTCACCAGAACATAGGCCGGCACGATCCGCCGCGCCCGGCGCAGATAGAATCCGCCCCACGAGAACCGCCCCGCGTCGCGCGCCTCGACCAGGATCCGGGTGATCAGGAAGCCCGAGATCACGAAGAAGACGTCCACCCCGACGAAGCCGCCCGGCAGCACGGCCGGGAAGGCGTGGTGGACCACGATGGCCGCCACGGCCAGGGCGCGCAGCCCGTCGATATCGCGCCGATAGCCTTGGTGTTCCGCTTGATCGCGCCCCATGCCGCCCTCTGTTTTTACAATCGTAAACAGATAAGGCGGCGCGAACCCTCGCGGTCAAGAAAATTTATTACATATGTAATCGACAAGGCCCGGCGATGTCAGCCGAGAGCTGGGCCTCCAGCGCCTCCAGCACCTGGGCGAAGCCGGTGCGACAGACGAAGCCCAGCCGCGCCGCCGCGCGGGACGGGTCGTAGACCCGGTCGATGCTGCCGAACATCGTCCAGCCGCGCCGGGCGTAGAGGTCGGGAAAGCGCGGGAAGCAGCGGGCCACCACGGCGGGCGCGTCCCGGATCAGCGCCTCGACATCGGCCGGCGAGAACGGCGGCGGGGCCGAGACGATGAACAGGTCGAAACCCAGGTCCGGGGCGCGGGCCAGGGCCAGCAGGTGGGCCCGCGCGGCGTCCTCGACGGTCAGGCGACGAAACAGCAGCTCGTTGGCCTTGGTGTTCTCGTCCGACTGAGCGATGGCGTGGGCCATGTCGTCGGCCTCGGGAAAGAACCGGCTGGTGCGCAGCACCACCACCGGCAGGCCGTGTTCGCGATGGACCAGCCGGCACAGCTGCTCGGCGGCCAGCTTGGTGACGCCATAGATGTTGCGTGGCTGGACGGGACTGTCCTCGGTCAGCCACTCGGCCCGGCGCGCGCCGCCGGCGGCCCCGGCCCGGATGGTCTCGGAAATCATCAGCGAGGTGGTCGAGGTGAAGACGAACCGCCCCACGCCCTGGGCGACGGCCTCGTCCAGCAGGTTCAGCGCGCCGGTGACATTGACGTCCACGAAGGCCTGGCGATCGAAGCGCTCGATATCGGGCTTGTGCAGGGCGCCGGAATGGATCACCGCCTCGATCGCGTGGTCGCCGATGGCCTGGCGCACCAGGGCGCGATCGGCGACCGAGCCGACCACCGCGGTCTCGGACGAGGGGACGACGTCCAGCCCGGTCACCGCGTGGCCGGCGGCGCGCAGGGCCGGCGCCAGGGTCCGCCCCAGCCAGCCGGAGGATCCGGTCAACAGCACGCGCATGGTCTGGCCTCCTTCAGGAGGCCGCCTGATCGCATCCCCGGTTGGCGCGGCGAACGCATAAGTTATTCTGCCGCCATGGCCGCCCCGTCGTCCCTCGCCGCCCCCGCCCCGCCCCATGCTCTGGGACGGTCGCTGCGAGTCTGGCGCGCGGCGCGGCGGGTCAAGCAGGCCCATGCCGCCGAACTGCTGAGCGTCTCCCAGGCCACGATCTCGCGCTGGGAAGGCGGCGCCCTGGAGCCCTCGCCGCGCGAAGCCGCCCGGCTGGCCGACCTGCTGGCCGCCCGGCCGGAGTCCGACGCCGACCGCGCCCTGCTCGACCTGGTGGAAAGCTCGACCCAGGCCGCGCATCTGGTCTGCGACCTCTCCCATCGCCTGCTGGCCGCCTCGCCGTCGCGGGCCGCCGAATGGGGCCTGCCGGCGCAAGACCTGATCGGCGTGTCGCTGTGGCGCTACGCCAGCCCGGCGATCCAGGCGGCCGAGGCCGGGCTGGAGGCGGCCGGCTGGTACGAGCCCCTGCCCCCCAGCCTGACGGTCGAGACCGGCGCCAACGACTCCAACGAGGTGCCGATCCGCCCCGGCCGCATGAGCTGGACCCGCCTGCGCCTGGCCGACGGCCGTTTCGCGCGGCTGGTGGGGACTCAGGGCCTTTCCCCCTCCGGCCGAAACGGATTATGAGCGGGGTCGTGACCAAGTCCTCCGCCAAGGCCCCGCCCAAAGTCCCCATGGGCCCCGACATGATGCTGGAAGCCGCCTGCGGCCCCGGCCATGTCTGCGGCGTGGACGAGGCGGGGCGCGGGCCGTGGGCCGGACCGGTCAGCGCCGCGGCGGTGATCCTGGACCCGAACCGCGTTCCCAAGGGCCTCAACGACTCCAAGAAACTGACGGCCAAGGCCCGCGCGGCGCTGGAGATCGAGATCAAGTCGGTCGCGATCGCCTGGTGCGTGGGCTTGGCCAGTGTCGAGGAGATCGAGGAACTCAACATCCTGCACGCCGCCGGCCTGGCGATGCGGCGGGCGGTCGAGGGCCTGTCCGTCCAGCCGGCCATGGCCCTGGTCGACGGCAACTACGCGTTCAAGCTGCCCTGCCCGATCAAGACGGTGGTCAAGGGCGACAGCCTGTCGTGCTCGATCGCCGCCGCCTCGATCCTGGCCAAGGAAGCCCGCGACCGGATCATGGTCGAGATGGACGCGGTCTATCCGGGCTACGGCTTCGCCGGCCACAAGGGCTATCACGCCGCCGTCCATGTCGAGGGCCTGCGCAGGCTGGGCCCTTCGCCGATCCACCGGATGGGCTGGGCGCCGGTCAAGCTGGCCTTGGCGGGCGAACTCGCGCTCGGCGACCTGGACGACACGGCGTTCGACGACGAGTTGGGCGCCTAGCCCCCGTCTCGGGCGCTCAGGACGCCACGGCCAGTTTTCGAACCGGCCTGTAGCTGAGCCCATAGTCCAGCAGCACCACCCCGCGCTCCAGGGCCTCGACGCCGTTCAGCCGCATGGCGCGCAGACCCGGCGACGCCTTCGGAAACAGCGACCGGCCCTCGCCCAGCAGCACCGGCGCCACCAGCAACTCCAGCCGGTCCAGCGCCCCGGCCGCGATCATCCCCGCCATCAGTCGGCCGCCGCCGACCACCCAGACGTCGCCGTCGTCGAGGCCCCGCAGATGGTCGACCAGGGCCGGCAGGCCGTCGGTCCAGAACCGGGTCTTCTCGCGCACGCTGGAACCGCGCCCCGAGGTCAGCACCAGGGCCCGCTTGCCGGCGTAGGGCCAGCCGATCCCGAGGCTGGGAATCAGGTCGTAGGTCCGCCGGCCCATCACCACCGTGCCGATCTGGTCGATGAACCGCTGGTAGCCGTGGTCCACCGAAACGAACGGCGCCAGCGCCTCGACGCTTCCGTCGAGGCCGGCGACATAGCCGTCCAGGCTGGCGGCGATCAGTCCGCGAATGACGGCCATGGCTCCCCGAAAATCAGGCGCGAAAATCCGGTCGCCAGCATTTCAGAACATTTAGGGAACATCAAGTATCGCGCTGACGGCGCTGGATTTTCTGAGTCTGAGCAGACTCAATCCGTCGGCCACCGGCGGTGGTTAACAGCTGATAACCATGTCCATCAACACACTATTTACTAGCTAGACTCATGATTCCGCTCAGTGTTTTTGACGGGAAGCGGACATGTCCTTCGGGCCTGAAACCATCATCCAGGGCGACTGCATCGAGGCGATGAACGCCCTGCCCGAGAAGTCCGTGGACCTGATCTTCGCCGATCCGCCCTACAATCTGCAGCTGGGCGGCGACCTGCTGCGGCCCGACAATTCCAAGGTCGACGCGGTCGACGACCACTGGGACCAGTTCGAGAGCTTCGCCGCCTACGACAAGTTCACCCGCGAATGGCTGAAGGCCGCCCGCCGGGTGCTGAAGGACGACGGCGCGATCTGGGTGATCGGCAGCTACCACAACATCTTCCGCGTCGGCGTGGCCGTGCAGGACCTGGGCTTCTGGATCCTCAACGACGTGATCTGGCGCAAGTCCAACCCGATGCCCAACTTCAAGGGCACCCGCTTCGCCAACGCCCACGAGACCCTGATCTGGGCCTCCAAGAGCCAGGGCGCCAAGCGCTACACCTTCAACTACGACGCCCTGAAGATGGCCAATGACGAGGTGCAGATGCGCTCGGACTGGACCCTCCCGCTGTGCACCGGCGAGGAGCGCATCAAGGGCGCGGACGGGAACAAGGCCCATCCGACCCAGAAACCCGAGGCCCTGCTCTACCGGGTGATCCTGTCGACGACGAAGCCGGGCGACGTGATCCTGGACCCGTTCTTCGGCGTGGGCACCACCGGCGCGGCCGCCAAGCGCCTGGGCCGCCGGTTCGTCGGCATCGAGCGGGAGGCCGAATACATTGCCCACGCCAAGGCCCGCATCGCCAAGGTCACGCCGATCGCCCCGGCCGACCTGGACGTCATGGGCAGCAAGCGCGCCGAGCCGCGCGTGCCGTTCGGCACGATCGTCGAGGCCGGCCTGCTCAATCCGGGCGACACGCTCTACTGCGCCAAGGGCGCCCACGCCGCCAAGGTCCGCCCCGACGGCTCGATCAGCGTCGGCGACCTGTCGGGCTCGATCCACAAGGTCGGCGCCCTGGTGCAGTCAGCCCCGGCCTGCAACGGCTGGACCTACTGGCACTTCAAGACCGACAAGGGCCTGGCCCCGATCGACGTGCTGCGCAGCCAGGTGCGGGCGGGGATGAACTAGGTTTCAAGCCCGCTCGTCCCGGCGAATGCCGGGATGAGCGGTTGAGTCGTCAGACCAGCCGTTCCCGCCCCGCCTTCGCGGCCTTCAGGAACACGCTCGGCAGCGCAGCCAGCCCTGCCGGGTCGGTCCAAACGAACTCCCCCTCGCCGTTGCTCTCGGCCCGCAGCACCCGCAGGGTCAGGGCGAAGTGCGTGAAGACGTGCTCGACCGTCCCGACGTCGCGCCAGGCGCCGGCGGCGGGCGCCGCGACGTCGGCCTCCGCGTCGGTCCAGGGCGTCGCGCGCCAGTCGCTGGTCGGCAGGCCCAGCATGCCGCCCAACAGACCCTGGGGCGGACGGCGGACCAGGGCCGTGGCGTCGCCGCGGGTCAGCACATAGGCCACGCCGTGCCGACGGGGCCGGTCGCCCTTCTTCACCTTGCGCGGATAGGTCTCCGGCGCGCCGGTCCTGAAGCCCTCGCACCAAGGCTGGACCGGGCAGCGGTCGCACAGCGGGACCTTGGGCCGGCACACCGTCGCCCCCAGGTCCATCAGCGCCTGGGCCCAGTCGCCGGGACGCTCGGCCGTGACCAGTTCCCCGGCCAGGCGCTTCAGCTCGGGCTTGGCGTCGGGGACGGGATCCTCGACCGCGAACAGCCGGGCCATCACCCGCTCGACATTGCCGTCGACGACGTTGGCCGGCCGGTCGAAGGCGATGGCGGCCACGGCGGCGGCGGTGTAGGCGCCCACGCCGGGCAGGGCGCGCAAGGACTCCTCGGTGTCGGGAAAGACGCCGCCGTGATCCGCCGCCACGGCCCGGGCGCAGGCCAGCAGGTTGCGGGCCCGGGCGTAGTAGCCGAGGCCGGCCCACGCCGCCATGAGGTCGCCGTCCTCGACCGCCGCCAGGTCCGACACCGTCGGCCAGCGCCGGGTGAAGCCCAGGAAATAAGGCGTGGCGTGCGGCACGGTGGTCTGCTGCAGCATCACCTCCGACAGCCAGACGCGGTAGGGATCCGAGCGCCGCCCGGCCTTGCCGGCCGCCGGCCCGGTGCGCCAGGGCAGGTCCCGCGCCTGGGCGTCGTACCAGGCCAGCAGGGCGGCGCGGAGGGCGGGGATGTCGAGCATGGGGGAGCTATGGCAAAACCACTCCACCGTTGTCATCCCGGAAAGCGCGGAGCGCTTGTCCGGGCCCCAGGGGCGGCTGCACCGCATCGGCCCGGTCTCCTGGGTCCCGGACAGCCTCTGCGAGGCTTCCGGTATGACAACCTTTTGGGATCATCACGGGCGCCCGCCTCTGCTACCCTCCCCCCATGCGTCGTCCCCTGCCCACCGCGGAAGAAGCCCTCGAGATCCTCAAGCGCCGCCGCACGCGCCCGCAGCGTCGGCCGCCGCCGCCGGCCGGCAAGTCGCTGGCCCCGCTGATCAAGAAGCTGGACGAGAAGTTCGGCCAGGGCCCGGCCGTGCTGCAGGCCCGCTGGCGCGAGATCGTCGGCGAGACCCTGGCGCGCCGCACCGAGCCCGTCCGCGTCATCAAGAGCCGCACCGGCGAGGGCGGCACGCTGGAGCTGCGGGTCGACGGGCCGGTGGCCTCGCTGATCCAGCACCAGGCGCCGCAGATCACCCAGCGGCTGGACCTGCTGCTGGGCAAGGGCGCGGTGACCAGGCTGCGCATCGTCCAGGGCCCGGTGAAGGCCCAGGCCGCGTCCGTCGCAACCGCGCCGCGCCGCAAGCCGCCGCTGGACGCCGCCCAGGAGCGCGACCTGGCCGACAGCCTCGCCGCCCAGCCGGAAGGCGGACTGAAGGAGGCCCTGCTGAAGCTGGGTCGCGGCGTGCTGCGGGATCCGCGCTGAGCAGCGTCTCTAGATTGACAACCGGACGTTCGATAGGCTGATGCGACGCCTTATCCGCGCCCTTTTCACGCGACTAAAGAATCGCGCTTAACTTCACTGTTCACGCCTTCCAGGGAAGATCACATGCGTCCGCTGACCCGCCGGCTCCTGACCGCCGTCGCCCTCACCGCCACTCTGGGCGTCGCGCTCGCCGGCTGCGACAAGAAGGAGTCGGTGTCGGCCGACGACATGTCGCTGGGCAACGCCAACGCCAAGGTCACGGTGGTCGAGTACGCCTCGGCCTCGTGCATCCACTGCGGCCGCTGGAACAACGAGGTCTTCCCGGCCTTCAAGAAGAAGTACATCGACACCGGTCGCGTGCACTACGTCTACCGCGAGTTCCTGACCGAGCCCGTGCAGGTGGCCTCGGCCGCGTTCCTGATGGCGCGCTGCGCGGGCAAGGACAAATATTTCTCGGTGCTGGATTCGGTCTACCACTCGCAGGAAGAGATGTTCACCACCGGCGACTATCGCGGCGTGCTGCTGCGCATCGCCCAGTCGGCCGGCATGGACGAGGCCCAGTTCACCAGCTGCGTCACCGACGAGAAGGCCCTCAAGGCCCTGAACGCGCGCGTCGAGAAGTACCAGGCCGACGCCAAGATCACCGGCACCCCGACCTTCATCATCAACGGCAAGAAGGCCGGCGGCGACGACGGCGGCGAGCAGTCGATGGCCCAGCTGGACGCCGCCATCGTCGCGGCCGAGGCGGCCGCGAAATGATCCTCGACCGGCGCGCCCTGATCGGAACAGGCCTTCCCGTCCTGGGAGCGGCGGCTTCGGGCCTGGTCCTGACCGCCGCGCCGACGATCGCGCGCGCCGCGCCGCTGCCGCCGGCCGAGGGCGACATGGCCCTGGGCTCGCCCAAGGCCAAGGTGCAGGTGGTGGAGTACGCCTCGCTGTCCTGCACCCACTGCGCCCACTGGAACAACGAGGTCTTCCCGGCCTTCAAGGCCGAGTTCATCGACACCGGCAAGGTCCGGTACGTGTTCCGCGAGTTCCTGACCGAGCCCTACCAGTTCGCCGCCGCCGGCTACCTGCTGGCCCGCCGCGTGGGGTCGGCCCGATACTTCCAGGTGATCGACGCGGTCTTCAGGCAGCAGGACGCCATCTTCCAGAGCCAGGACCTGTGGGGCGGCCTGCTGAAGATCGGCAAGAGCTTCGGCCTGACCGAGGAGCAGTTCACCACCGCCCTGCAGGACAAGGCGGGGCTCGACGCCGTCAACGCCCGGGTCGAAAAGGCGGCCGACCGCGACAAGGTCCAGGTGACCCCCACCTTCTTCGTCGACGGCGAGCGCCTGGAGGGCGGTCAGCCGATCGAGACCTTCGCCGCCGCGATCGCCAAGGCGGCGCGAACCAAGCCCGGCAAGGGCTGAGGGGCGGGCGCGCGCCGTGCAATTCCAGCGCCTGCGCCTTTCGGGATTCAAGTCCTTCGTCGAGCCGACCGAGTTCCGGATCGAGCCCGGCCTGACGGGGATCGTCGGCCCCAACGGCTGCGGCAAGTCCAACCTGCTGGAAGCCCTGCGCTGGGTGATGGGCGCCAACTCGGCCAAGGCCATGCGCGCGGGCGGCATGGACGACGTGATCTTCGCCGGCAGCGGCAATCGTCCGGCCCGCAACCACGCCGACGTCACCCTGACGATCGACAACGCCGACCGCACCGCGCCGGCCCAGTTCAATGACGACCCGGTGCTGGAGGTCGTGCGCCGCATCGACCGCGGCGAGGGCTCGACCTACCGCATCAACGGCCGCGAGGTCCGGGCCCGCGACGTCCAGCTGCTGTTCGCCGACGCCTCGACCGGGGCCAACTCGCCGGCCCTGGTCCGCCAGGGGCAGATCAGCGAGCTGATCGGGGCCAAGCCGCAGAACCGCCGCCGCATCCTGGAAGAGGCGGCCGGGGTCTCGGGCCTGCACACCCGCCGCCACGAGGCCGAACTTCGGCTGCGGGCCGCCGAGGCCAATCTCTCGCGGCTGGAGGACGTGGCTCGCGAGCTGGAGACGGCGCTGGGGCGGTTGCGCCGTGAAGCCCGCCAGGCCGAGAAGTACAAGCGGCTGTCGGCCGAGATCCGCGCCGTGCAGGGGGCCGTGCTCTACACCCGCTGGACCGAGGCCCGCGACGCCCTCAACCGCACCCAAGGCGAAACCACCGAGGCCGCCCGCGCCGTCGAGGACACCGCCCGCGCCGCCGCCGCCGCCCAGACCGCGATCCTGGCGGCCGAGACCGCCATGCCGCCCCTGCGCGAGGAAGCCTCGATCGCCCAGGCGGTGCTGGGCCAGCTGGCCATCCAGAAGGACCGGGCCGAGCGCGAGGCCGAGGCGGCCCAGGCCGAGTTCGAGCGGCTGTCGGCCGACCTGACGCGCATCGACGACGACCGGGCCCGCGAGGCGCAAGGCCTGCAGGACGCCGTCCAGGCCCTGGCTCGCGCCGAGGCCGAGCTGGCCGAGCTGCGCGCCCAGATCGCCGCCGCCCCCGCGCGGGGTCCGGAACTGGCCGCCGCCGCCAAGGCCGCCGAGGAAGGCCGGGCCAAGGCCGACAGCGAGGTCGAGCAACTGGCGGCCCGCGTCGCCGCCGAGGACGCCCGGGCCCGCGCCGCCGCCCAGCGCCTGGCCGAGGCCGAAAGCCGCCTGGCCCGCACGGTCCGCGCCCTGGACCAGGCCCGATCCGAGCGCGCCGCCGTCGGCCCCGTGGTCGATCCGGCCGCCGCCGAGGCCCGCCAGCGCTTCGCCAACGCCGAGGCGGGCCTGGCCGCCGCCCGCGCCGCGCTCGAGGAGGCCGAGACCGTGCGGATCAAGGCCGCCGCCGCCGAGGCCCAGGCCCGCGACCTGGCCCGCAAGGTCGAGGACCAGCTGGGCCGCCTGCGCACCGAGGCCCGCGGCCTGGCCCAGCTGACCGCCCCGCGCGCCAAGAGCGGCTTCTCGCCCGCCCTGGACGCGGTGACCCCCGAGAAGGGCTATGGCGCGGCCCTGGCCGCCGCCCTCGGCGACGACCTGGAGGCGGCGCTCGATCCGCGCGCGCCCTCGTTCTGGGCCGGCGCCGACGCCGAGCCCGTGACTTGGCCCGACGGCGCCCGGCCGCTGGCCCCGCTGATCAAGGCCCCGCCGGAGCTGGCCGCCCGCCTGTCGCACGTGGCCGTGGTCGAGCGGGCCGACGGCGACCGCCTGGCCAAGGGCCTGCCCGTGGGCGCGCGGCTGGTCTCCAGGGAAGGCGACCTGTGGCGCTGGGACGGCTTTGTCGCCCGCGCCGACGCGCCCAAACCCGCCGCCGTCCGGCTGGAGCAGCGCACCCGCCTGGCCGAGGTCGAGGCCGAGATCGACCAGGTCGCCCCGCGCGCCGAAGCTGCGACCGCCGCCCTGAAGACGGCCGCCGACGCCCTGCGGATCGCCGAAGAGACCCTTCGCGACAAACGTCGCGGTCCGCCCGACGCCGAGCGCCTGCTGACCGGGACTCGCGAGCAGGTCGCCCGCTACGAGCGCGAGGCGGCCCAGCGCGAGGCCCGCGCCCAGTCGCTGGACGACACCATCGCCCGCTTCGAGACCGAACGGGCCGAGGCCGACACGGCCCTGGCCGCCGTCCGGGCCGAGAGCGCCGGGGTCGAGAGCGCCGAGGACCTGGCCCCGCGCCTGGCCGCCGCCCGCCAGGCCGCGACCGCCGCCCGCGAAGCCGCCGCCGCCACCCGCTCGGCCCTGGATCAGGAGACCCGGGAAACCGCCGGCCGCGCCCGCCGGCTGGAGAGCCTGGAGCGCGATCAGGCCGACTGGGCCAAGCGCCGCGAGGCCTCGGCCCGGCGGGAGACCAGCCTGGAGGCCGACCGGGTCAAGGCCGCCGCCGCCCTGGAGGCCGCCCGCGAGGCGCCGACCGTGCTGGCCGGGAAGCTGGTGGTCATCGTCGAGCAGTTCGCCGCCGCCGAAGACCGCCGGGCCAAGGCCTCGGACGCCCTGGAGGCCGCCGAGACCGCCCGCCTCAACGCCGACCGCGCGGCCCGCGCCGCCGAGCAGGCCGCCTCGGAGGCCCGCGAGAAGCGCGCCGGCCTGGTGGCCACCCTGGACGCCGCCCGCGACCGCTTCGCCGAGGTGGCCACGGCCATTCGCGAGCAGGCTCGGATGGAGCCGGAGGAGCTGGGCCGCCACGTGGCGGGCGAGGCCGTCGCCGTGCCCAAGGACGCCGCCGGGGTCGAGGCCCACCTGTTCGCGCTGGAGCGCGAGCGCGACGCCATCGGTCCGGTCAACCTCCGCGCCGAGGAGGAGGCCAACGAATATGCCGCCCGCCTGGAGACCATGCGCACCGAACGGGCCGACCTGTCGGGCGCGGTGGGCAAGCTGCGGGCCGGCATCGAGGAGCTGAACGCCGAGGGGCGCGAACGCCTGCTGGCGGCGTTCGACGTGATCAACGCCAACTTCCAGACCCTCTTCCAGGCCCTGTTCGGCGGCGGTCAGGCCGAGCTGAAACTGATCGAGAGCGACGATCCGCTGGAAGCCGGGCTGGAGATCTTCGCCTGCCCGCCCGGCAAGCGCATGGCGTCCATGAGCCTGATGAGCGGCGGCGAACAGGCCCTGACCGCCAGCGCCCTGATCTTCGGCGTCTTCCTGGCCAACCCGGCCCCGATCTGCGTGCTGGACGAGGTCGACGCGCCGCTGGATGACGCCAATGTCGACCGCTACTGCAACATGCTGGACGAGATGCGCCGGCGCACCCGCACGCGCTTCATCGCCATCACCCACAACCCGGTGACCATGAGCCGGATGGACCGCCTGTTCGGCGTGACCATGGCCGAGCGGGGCGTGAGCCAGCTGGTCAGCGTGGACCTGTCGACGGCCGAGCAACTGGTGGCGGCGCAGTAGGGGAGACCCCCTCAGTCGGCTTCGCCGACAGCTCCCCCAGAGGGGGAGCATCCGCACAACGTAGCTCCTCCCCCTCTGGGCAGGGGTATCGCATATGGAAAAACGGCCATCTCGGTGCGCAGTGGAGCCGACTCGAAAGTCAGTATTCGCGCGCGATCCGAAGCTTTCCTTGGGTCGATCCAGGTGGCGCCAAAGCCGGTCCGAACCCTGATTTGGGCCGGAATTTCCATATGCGATACCCCTGCCCCTCTGGGGGAGGTGGCCCGAAGGGCCGGAGGGGGCCGCCGAGCTAGCCGCCGAAAAGCCCCACGACCGCATGCCTTAGCGGATTGGCCGGATCCGACAGCAGCTTCACCGCCATGGCGCACGACATCACCACCAGCAGCGGCCGGATCAGCCGGGCCCCGAACCGCATGGCCAGCCGGGACCCGACCTGCGCCCCGAGGAACGCGCCGGCGGCCATGGCCAGGCCGATCGGCCAGATCACCGCGCCCTTCAGGATGAACAGCGACAGGCTGCCCAGGTTCGAGGCCGCGTTGGCCAGCTTGGTGTGGGCCGTGGCCTTCAGCGCGCCGTAGCCCAGCAGGGTGACGATGGCCACCATGTAGAAGGCCCCCGCCCCGGGCCCGAAGATGCCGTCATAGAAACCGATCAGCGGCGCCGCGGTGAAGGCGAACACCGGCAGGGTCAGGCGGGGATGGACGTCCTCGCCCTTCAGCCCTTTCGAGAAGCCGAAATAGAGGGCGATGACGATCAGCAGGATCGGCACCAGGGCCGCCAGGACGCGCGGCGACAACAGGCTGGCGCACAGGGCGCCGCAGAGGCCGGCGACCGCGGCCGTCCCGGCGACCGGCAGGGCGGTCTTCCAGTCGATCAGGCCGCGCCGGGCGAAGGCGCTGGTGGAGGAGATGGCGCTGACCGCGCCCTGCAGCTTGTTGGTGCCCAGGGCCGCGACAGGGTTCATGCCGGTCAGCAGCAGGGCCGGGACGGTCAGCAAGCCGCCGCCGCCGGCGATCGCATCGAACGCCCCGGCGACCATGGCCACGGCGAACATGGTGGTCAGCAGGGCGAAATCGACGTGCATTCAGCTCAAGCCTTCGCGGGGTCCGCCCACAAGACGGGGCCGGGACCACGCGATGCAGCGAACGGTGGTGGGATTACTTCTGGCGCGCCTTGCGGGCGGCGTACTTGGCGTCGCGGGCGGCCTTCTGCTCGGCGGCGGTCAGGGCCTTGCGCTCCTTGCGCTGGGCGCGCTTCTCGGCGAGGGCGGCCTCTTCCTTGGCCAGGGCTTCCTGGCGGGCGGCTTCCTTGATCGCGGCGCGCTCGGCGCGGACCCGTTCCAGCTCGGCTTCGCGCTCGGCGTGGCGCTGCTCGAAATTGGGGTCCTGGACGGTCGGCTTCACCTTCATCTTGGCCAGCATGGCCTTCTTGGCTTCGGCGGCGGCGGTGATGCGATCGGCGAAGCCGGTGTTCTTCAGGTGCGACATGAATCTTCTGGTTGGTGGAAAGTGCGCTCCTAAGACCCCAAAACGCCCGGAAATGCAATGGATCATCCCCGGCGCGAATGGTCGCGCCGGGGAAATCGCGACCGTTACTTCTCGATTCGGTAGACGGTGTAGCTGTGCGGCGCGACGGCCGCGGCGAACTCGGTCCGGACCGGCACGCCCTGGCGGCGCCAGGCGTCGGCCTTGCCGTCGGGAGCCCTGGCCTCGACCAGCTTGCCGCTCGTCAGGTCGCGCAGCTTCACGCCCGCGCCCAGCAGCGACAGGTTGACGTCCGTGTCGTCGTCGCGGAACGACTGCACCACGAAGGTCCCGTTGTCGTAGGCGAACAGGCTGACCCGGTCCGGGCCGTCCAGCCGCACCGGGAAGTCGCGCTGCAGGTAGCGCTTGATCTCGGTCGTCACCCCCTGGGGCAGGTTGTAGAGGTCGCCCGGGTTCTCCGGCATGGTGATCACATAGAGCACCCCGCCGCCGTAGCGGTTCATCAGCAGGATCGGGAAGCCCTTGGCGTTGGCCACGCCGCGGATGATTCCCCAGCTGTCGTTGGTGTAGAAGGCCAGCTCCGGGAACAGCACCGGCGGGTTGTCGCGCCTGGGATCGTTGAGGCTCTCGCCATTGCCCGCGCCATAGCCGTTGAGGAAGTCGCGCAGCGCCACCTTGCGACCGGTGTCGCGCACCTCGAGGATGTCCTCGATCCCCTTGCCCTGCAGGGCGCCGAGCAGGCCCGAGGTGATGAACACCGTCTTGCCGGCCAGCAGGTTGCCCTTGATCTCCTCGACGATCTTCGGGTCCTTGGCCGCCGCCTGCGTCAGCAGGGCGACGTCCGCGCCCTTGGGGAAGCTGGGCGACAGCTCGATCGGAATGCCGATATTGCCCAGGTAGTTGTGCAGGAAGTCCTCGCCTGACGACTGGTAGGGTTTATACGAAGCGACGCCGATCGGGTTGCCCAGCAGGCCCAGGTCCTTGTCGATCTTTTCCAGCGACCAGCCCGCCGCCCGCCCCCAGCCGGGACCCGGATCATTGGGCTGGCCCGAGGGCCTGTAGCTGGCGACCATGGCCTTCCAGTCGAAGCTGGTGGCCTTGTCCTTCCACGGGCGCTGGCCCGGCTCGACGGCCCTGGCCTCGTTCATCGGCCGCCAGTTGAACAGGGTGATCTCCGGCGCCTTGGCCAGCAGGGTGTCCCACAGTTGCTCGGCGTAGCGGTCGACATAGAGGGTCGAGAAGGTGTCGACCCAGCCGCCGCCATTGCCCTTCTTGCCGTCCGAGCCGACGGGCCGGATGTTGTCGTAGTAGCGGACGATCGAATAGCTCTCGTACTGCTGCAGCAACTGGTCGGTGACCACCGGATCGCGGGTCTCGGTGCCGGTATAGATGCCGTCGAACATCTGCGACTGCTTTTCCAGGTCGTAGCCCGTGCCCTGGAAGTGCTCGTACCAGTTGGGGTACTTGATGATCATCCGGACCTTGGGATTGACCGCCTTGGCCGGGCCGAGCACCAGGTCCTGGCTGACCTTGCGCATGGTCTCCAGCCGGTACTGGCTCCAGGACCGGTCGCCCTTGGCGGCGATGTCGGCCGGACTCTTGGAGGTGTAGAAGAAGAAGTCGTCGAGGATCACCTCGTCGAAGTGCCTGGCCGCCAGGCGCACGGCCTTCTCGCACTCGGCCCGGTCGGCGGGCTTTTCGTAGTCGAAGGTGCCGAACTGGCCGCCCTCGCCGCCGGCCGCCAGGGTGATCCCGCCGGCCACCGTGACGCCGCGTTCCTCGAACCAGCCCTTGACCCGCTCGATCTGCTCGTCGGTGGCGAAGTTCTTGTCGCGATAGACCTCCAAATAGACCTTGTCGAAGTGCAGCTGGCGGCTGGCGCGCTCGAACTCGCGGTCGAAGGTGGCCTTGTCGGCCAGTTCCTTGGCGTTGTTGACGGCGATGTAGATGGCGGCGCGGAAGTTCCTGTAGGCCGGCAGGGGCTGCGGCTTGACGGCCGGGGCGGCCTGGGCGGCGGACGACAGGCCGATGGGCGCCAAGACGGCGCACAGCGCCGCGGCGCCGAGCAGGGTGCGGGTGACGCGGATCATGACTGGTTTCTTCCCTCGATGAACCCGCCGGCGCGTCGAGGCGTCCGATCATGGTTGCGGTACCATAGGGGTGACGCGACAAATGACGCGAGGGAAATCTCGAACGGCCCGGCTTTGCACGGCGAACACCCGCCCCCTCCGCGCCTTTCCGGAGGGAGAAGAGCCGCGCGTATCCGGCGGAACCCGCCGTCGTCGATCACGTAAGGGCGCGCTGATTCCGGCGCACGGTTCGAAAATCTCCAAAAGCCGTTATAAAACGGCCACTTGATGGTGTACCGCCCAACCTTGACGCACCGCAGCGCGCCCTATAGGTTCCGCCGCGATCAAGCCGGCCGGAAAACCGCCTCTTTTGGGGCGGCCGCGGGCGTCATCGGACCTGACCGCTTCCCATGCCCAAGGCCGACGAACCGAACGACAAGGCCTCGCAAAGCCTGGACGCTCGGATCGCCGCTTTCGAGGCGCGAAAGGCGGCGGAAGCGCCGGGACGCGCCGAGCACGAGAAATCGTCCCAGGACGGCTATCGTCTTCTGGCGGATCTGATCGGGGGCGTTCTGGTGGGGCTCGGCTTCGGCTGGCTGCTCGACCGCTACGCCGGCACGGGGCCCTGGGGCATGGTCGGCGGTCTGCTGATCGGCATGGGGTCTTCGATCTACATCGTCGTCCGCAAGGCGACAAAACTGAGCGCGCAGGCGTCGGCCAAGTCCGCCAAGGACGTAACCGACGGAGACACGGGAGGCGGGTCTACCGCCCCCAAGCAGAAGAGAGACTAGGGCCTTGGCCACGCCGATCGACCCGATGCACCAGTTCATGATCCAGAAGATCGTGGAGCTGCCGTCTGTGACTGTCCCGGGCCTGGGCGCGATCGACCTGTCGATCACCAACTCGATCGCCGCCATGCTGCTGGCCGCGACCCTGATCATCGTGTTCTACGCCTTCGCGGGCCGCGGCGCCGTCATTCCCGGCCGCCTGCAGACCACCGGCGAGCTGCTCTATGGATTGGTCGACGGCCTAGCCCAGTCGATCATCGGCCATGAGGGCAAGAAGTATCTGCCCTTCGTCTTCACCCTGTTCATCTTCATCCTGTTCATGAACCTGCAGGGCATGCTGTTCGGCTGGACGGGCAACTTCCTGGGCTTCACCGCCACCTCGCAGTTGGCCGTGACCCTGACCCTGGGCCTGATGGTCATCCTGACGGTGGTCGGCGTCGGCGTCGCCAAGAACGGCTTCAAATTCTTCAAGCTGTTCGCGCCGTCGGGCGTGCCGCTGTGGATCCTGTGGCTGGTGGTGCTGATCGAGATCGTCTCGTTCCTGGTGCGCCCGCTCACCCTGGCTCTTCGTCTGTTCGGCAACATGCTGGGCGGCCACGTGGTGCTGAAGATTTTCGCGACCTTCGTGGCCCTTCTGCTGGCCATGAAGCCGGCCTTCTGGCTGGTCGGCCTGCTGTCGCTGACCTCCGTCGTCGCCCTGACGGCCCTAGAGTTCATGGTGGCCTTCCTTCAGGCCTTCGTGTTCGCGGTGCTCACCTGCGTCTATCTGAACGACGTCGTGCACCTCGACAGCCACTGATCAACCTTTAGTCTTTCAACCAACACACCACTTCCCAAGGAGTTTCAATCATGGACGCTGCTGCAGCTAAGTACATCGGCGCCGGTCTGGCTATGCTCGGCATGGTCGGCGCGGGCATCGGCCTCGGCATCATGTTCGGCAACTACTTCCAAGGGGCCCTGCGCAACCCGACCGCGGCCGCTCAAGAGCGTCCGATGCTGTTCCTGGGCATGGCTCTGACCGAAGCCCTGGGCATCTTCGCCCTGGTCATCGCCTTCCTGATCCTGTTCCTCTAAATCCCTAGCTGAGAGGCGCCTTCGCCCATGGCGACGGAACATCACGGCACGGTCGAGTCGACTGAGGCTCCCAAGCACGAAAGCAGCGGCCTTCCGCAGCTGCAGTTCGAGCATTGGGGCGGTCAGATCGTTTGGCTGCTGCTCATCTTCGCCGTCCTCTTCGCGGTGCTGTCCAAGGCGCTCCTGCCCCGGGTCAGCGGCGCGATCGAGACCCGCGGCGCCAAGATCGCCGGCGACATCGCCGACGCCCGTCGTCTGAAGGACGAAGCCGAGGTGCAGGCCCGCGCGGCCGCCGCCGAGGTGGCCGAGGCTCGCGCCAAGGCCCAGAAGACCGCGGCGGACGCCAAGGCCAAGGCTTCGGCCGAAGCCGCCGAGCGTCAGGCGAAGGAAGAGGCCGTGCTGGCTGAAAAGCTGGCGGCCGCCGAGGCGCGCATCCAGGTCGCCCGCGACGAGGCCATGGGCCACGTCCGCGCGGTGGCCTCGGAGACGGCCGGCGCCATCGTCGAGAAGCTGACGGGCAAGGCGGCCACGGCCGCCGAGCTCAAGGCCTCGCTGGCGTAGGAGAGACGAGATGGAACACGAATCGCTCTTCAATCTCGCCAATCCGGAACTGTGGGTGCTGGTCGCGCTGGTCGCGTTCATCGGCCTGCTGGTCTGGCTGAAGGTCCTGCCGGGCGCCCTGTTCGGCGCGCTCGACGCCCACGCGGCCAAGATCAAGGCTGAACTCGACGAAGCCCAGCAACTGCGGGAAGAGGCCCAGGCCCTGCTCGCCGACGTGAAGGCCCAGCGGGAAGAAGCCGAGCGTCAGGCCGCCGGCATGCTCGAAGCCGCCAAGGCCGACGCCGCGCTGATCGCGTCGGAGGCCAAGGCCCGGCTCGAGGAGCAGATCACGCGCCGCGCCGAAATGGCCGAGCGCAAGATCGCCCAGGCCGAGGCCCAGGCCGCCGCCGACGTCAAGTCGGCCGCTGTCGACCTCGCCGCCCAGGCCGCCGAACAGATCCTGGTCGCCCGCCTTGCGACCGGCGCCTCCGACGGCCTCGTCGACGCGGCGATCAGCCAGGTCGGCGCGAAGCTGCAATAGCGGTTTCGGACACGGTTCAAGACATCAAGGGCGCGCTCCGCGAGGGGCGCGCTCTTTTTGTTTGGCTAACCCTGCCCCTGTGGGGGAGGCGATCGCGCAGCGATCGGTGGGGGGAGGTTTAGGATCGAAGATCGGGGATCAGGCCGCCTGCCGAATGCTCCCCCTCCGTCGGCTTCGCCGACACCTCCCCCATGGGGCAGGGGTATCTAGAGGTTCTAAACCGGCTGCTTCTTCAGCCAGCGCCGCCTGAGGTGCTTGCGGCCGCGCTTCAGCACCCGCCAGGAGGCCTTGCGCAGGAACAGCTTCTCGGACCGCAGCAGTTGCTGCCAGGCCACCAGCATGATCTCGGGCTCGCGACGCATCAGGCGGCGGATCGGGAAGATCAGCTTGGGATGCCGCCGCTGCCAGCGCAGGAAGCGGCGCTTGGCCTGGAACGAGTTGCGCAGCACGATCATCAGGCCCACCACCAGCAGCGGCAGGCCCAGATGGCCCGGCAGCGGCGTCAGGACGACCCCGGCCAACAGCACCAGGACGCCAAAGGCCAGCGCCGCCCAGCGGGCGATGCGACCCGCGGTCTCCCGCAGGACGAGGGCCAGGCGGCGACGGCGGCGATGGAGCCTCGAAGGCAGCCGGGCGAGCCTCTCAGCCGCTGAGTTCACGCGCCCTGCTTGGAGGACTGACGCTTCAGCGAGCGGCGCTTGAACGACTGGCGCCAGCGCTTGGCCACGCGCCAGCGGCGCGGCATGATCAGGCGTTCCATCCGCAGGACCTGCTGCCAGGCCACCGGAAACACTTCCGGCTCGCGGCGCAGCAGGCGGCGCAGCGGGAACAGCAGCTTGGGATGCGCATGCTGGAAGCGGACGAACTGCTTGCGCGCCCGGAACGAGTTGCGCAGCACCAGCATCAGGCCGATCACCGTCAGCGGCAGACCCAGGGGCCCCGGCAACGGCGCGATGACGAACCCCGCGACGATGAACACCAGGCCCAGGGTCACCAGCACGATGCGCGAAATTCGCCCGAGAAGCTCGCGGGCGAGTTCGTCGGCGGCGGAGAAACGCACGGGCGGCATGGCGAGGGCAAGGTTCATGGCAGGAAGAAACGGGTTCCGTGGTCCGTTCGATCCCGGCGATGGCCGGCCTTCTCGGCTCACTGGAACCGATATGAGAACGGGGCGCCCTTCCGTAAAGGCGCCCCGTTGTCGCTTTCGCCGACTGTGACGTCTATTCCGCAGCCAGTGGCGCGGCGGCCACAGGTTTCCACCTCAAACGCGGCTTTCGCGCCGCCTGGGTCTCGTCCAGGCGCTTGAGCGGCGCGTGGTAGGGAGCCCCCTTGAAGCGGTCGACGTCGCCCCCCTTCGCTGCACCGGCCAGGGCCCGCAGCGCGGTGACGAAGCGATCCAGTTCCTGCTTGCTCTCGGTCTCGGTCGGCTCGATCAGCATCGCCCCGTGCACCACCAGCGGGAAATACATGGTCATCGGGTGGAAGCCCTCGTCGATCATCGCCTTGGCGAAGTCGAGCGTGGTCACCCCCGTGCCCTCCAGCCAGGCGTCATCGAACAGGGCCTCGTGCATGCACGGGCCGTTCGGGAAGGCCGGGCTCATCAGGTCGCCGAGGCGGGCCTTGATGTAGTTGGCGTTGAGGACGGCGTCCTCGGCCACCTGCCGCAGGCCGTCGGCCCCGTGGCTGAGCATGTAGGCGTAGGCCCGCACGAACATGCCCATCTGGCCGTGGAAGGCGCTCATCCGGCCGAAAGCCTGGGCGGCGTCGTCCGTGGCCTCCTCGACCAGCTTGAACGTATGCTCGTGGCTCACCACCCACGGGGTCGGGGCGAACGGAGCCAGGGCCGCGCTCAGCACCACCGGACCCGCGCCCGGACCGCCGCCGCCGTGCGGGGTGGAGAAGGTCTTGTGCAGGTTGATGTGCATGGCGTCGACGCCCAGGTCGCCCGGGCGCACCCGGCCGACGATGGCGTTGAAGTTGGCGCCGTCGCAGTAGAAGTACGCGCCCGCCGCGTGGGTCAGGCGGGCGATCTCGACCACGTCGCGCTCGAACAGGCCGCAGGTGTTGGGATTGGTGACCATGATGGCGGCCACGTGGTCGCCCAGCTTGGATTCCAGGTCCGCCAGGTCGACCCGGCCGTCGTCGGTCTGGGCGATCTCGACGACCGTATAGCCGCAGAAGGCCGCCGTGGCCGGATTGGTGCCGTGGGCGCTGGTCGGGGCCAGGACGGTCTTGCGATGGCCGTTCCCGGCCGCCTCGTGGGCGGCGCGGATGGCCAGCAGGCCGCACAGCTCGCCGTGGGCGCCGGCCTTCGGCGACAGGGCCACGGCGGGCATGCCGGTCAAGGTCTTCAGCCAGTGGGCCAGGCGGTCCATCAGCTCGATCGCGCCCTGCACCGTCGACTGCGGCTGCAGCGGATGGATGTCGGAGAAGCCCGGCAGGCGGGCCATCTTCTCGTTCAGGCGCGGGTTGTGCTTCATCGTGCACGAGCCCAGCGGATAGAGGGCCAGGTCGATGGCGTGGTTCTTCTGCGACAGGCGCACATAGTGGCGCACGGCCTCGGGCTCGGACAGGCCCGGCAGGCCGATCGGCGCGACGCGAACCAGGTCGCCCAGGTCGGAGCCAAGCTCCTGGGGCGTCGGAGCGTCGGGCAGGTCGACGCCGGTCTTGTCCCAGGCGTTCAGCTCGAAGATCAGCGCCTCGTCCTGCAGCAGGCCGCGGGCCCCGGTCAGGGTCGGGTGGACATAGTCGTTGAGGTCGGCTTCGGGACGGGTCGGCCGTCCGACGGTGTTCATGCTCATTGGTCCAGCACCTTGGTCAGGGCCTTGGAGAAGAAGGTGATGTCGCTGTCCGGCGTCGTCTCGGTGGCGGCCACCAGCAGGACGTCGTCGAGGCCGGCGGTCGGGTCGAGGCGCGAGAACGGCACGCCGGCGATGACGCCGTTGGCGGCCAGGGTCTCGACCAGTTCGGCGGCGTTGGCCGGGACCTTGATCGCGAACTCGTTGAAGAAGCGCGGGGTCAGCACCTCGACGCCCGGCACGGCGGCCAGGGCGTCGCGCAGCTTCACGGCCTTCTGGTGGTTGACCAGGGCCAGCCGCCGCAGGCCCTTCTCGCCCAGCAGGCTCATGTGGATGCTGAACGCCAGGGCGCACAGGCCGCTGTTGGTGCAGATGTTCGAGGTCGCCTTGTCGCGGCGGATGTGCTGCTCGCGGGTCGACAGGGTCAGGACGAAGCCGCGGCGGCCGTCGGCGTCGACGGTCTCGCCGCACAGCCGGCCCGGGGCCTGGCGGACGTATTTTTCCTTGCAGGCGAACAGGCCGACATAGGGGCCGCCGAAGTTCAGGCCGTTGCCGATCGACTGGCCCTCGGCCACCACGATGTCGGCGCCCATCTCGCCGGGCGACTTGAGCAGGCCATACGAGACGGCCTCGGTGGTGACCACGATCAGCAGGGCCCCGGCCGCCTGGGCGGCGGCGGCGATCTTGCTGACGTCGGTGGCCGTGCCGAACACGTTGGGAGTCTGGACGACGACGCAGGCGGTGTCGGCGTCGATGGCGGCGATCACCGCGTCCTCGGCGTCGATGGCCGGCGCCAGGCGATCGGTGGCCACGCCGGCCGCATGGGCCAGGGTCTCCACCGTGCCGACATAGTGCGGATGCACGCCGCCCGACAGCACCGCCTTGTTCCGGCGGGTGATCCGCGCGGCCATCATCACCGCCTCGGCGGCGGCGGTGGAGCCGTCATAGAGCGAGGCGTTGGCCACCTCCATGCCGGTCAGGGCCGCGACCTGCGTCTGGAACTCGAACAGCACCTGCAGCGTGCCCTGGGCGATCTCGGGCTGGTAGGGCGTGTAGCTGGTCAGGAACTCCGACCGCTGGATGATGTGGTCGACGCTGGCGGGCACATGGTGGCGATAGGCCCCAGCCCCCACGAAGAACGGACCTTCCGAGGCCGAACGGTTGCGGCGCGACAGGCCCAGCATCTCGCGCTCGACCTCCAGCTCGCCGGCGTGGAACGGCAGGTCGACCGGACCGGCGCGACGGGCGACGGCGGGCACGTCGACGAACAGCTCGTCGATCGACTCCGCGCCGATGACGCCGAGCATGTCGGCGCGATCTTCGGGGGTAAGGGGGAGGTAGCGCATGAGATCACCTGGGGCTGTCATCCCGGCCGTAGCGGAGCGAAGAGCCGGGACCGCCGGAAGCGCGTGCGCTCTGGGTCGGTCCCGGATCGGCGCGCTGCGCGCTTGTCCGGGATGACAAGGAAATTAGAGGGTCGAGAGGAACGCTTCGTACGCGTCGCGATCCATCAGGACGTCGAGCTCGGCCGGATTGCTCAGCTTGATCCTGGCGAACCAGCCGCCGGTTTCCGGCAGGGCGTTGACGGTCTCGGGGCTGTCGGAAAGCTCGCCATTGGCCTCGACCACCTCGCCCGACACCGGGGCGTAGACGTCCGACGCGGCCTTGACGCTCTCGACCACGGCCAGGGCCTCGCCCTGCTTGACGGTCTTGCCGACGTCAGGCGTCTCGACGAACACCACGTCGCCCAGCTGCTCGGCGGCGTAGGCGGTGATGCCGACCGTGGCGATGTCGCCGGCGACTTCGACCCACTCGTGGTCCTTGGTGAACTTCATGGTCTGGCCCTTTGGTCTGAGTGCTAGATCTTGCGCACGTAGCGGGTGGGAACGAACGGCGAGGTCACGACCTCGGCCCTCTGCGGCTTGCCGCGGACGATGACGTTCAGGGTCGAACCGACCACCGCCAGGGCGGGCGGAACGAAGCCGATGGCGATGGCGCCGCCGAAACTGGGACCAAAGCCGCCGCTGGTGACCCTGCCGACGACGTTTCCAGCCGCGTCGGCGATCTCCGCGCCTTCGCGGGCCGGCGCGCCTTCCAGCACCTTCAGATTGACGCGCACGCGCGCGAGGTCGCCGGCCAGTTCCTTGAGGATCCGTTCGGCGCCTGGGAAGTCGCCGGCCTCGCGGCGGCTCTTGCCGACGGCGAACGGCATGCCGGCCTCGATCGGCGAGACGGTCTCGTCCATGTCATGGCCGTACAGCGGCAGGCCGGCCTCCAGCCGCAGGCTGTCGCGGGCGCCCAGGCCGATGGCCTTCACGCGCTCGTCTTCCAGCAGGGTGTTCCAGATGCGGGCGGCTTCGGCGGCCGGCACGGAAATCTCGTAGCCGTCCTCGCCGGTATAGCCCGAGCGGGAAATGATGGCGTCGGTCCCGAAGGCGGTCACGGCGGCGGTGTCCATGAACACCATGGTCGCCGCTTGCGGGACGTGGGCGGCCATGACGGCGGCGGCCTCGGGGCCTTGCAGGGCCAGCAGGGCGCGGTCTTCCAGGCGCTCGACGGTCGCCTCGCCCTCCAGGGCCTCGGCGATGATCCTGTAGTCGTTGTCCTTGCAGGCCCCGTTGACGACGATGAACAGGCCGTCATCGTCGGGACGGGCGGTCATCAGGTCGTCGATCACCCCGCCCTGGTCGTTCAGCAGCACCGCGTAGCGCTGCTTGCCGGGCTTGAGGCCCTGGTAATCGGCCGAGACCAGCTTCTCGAAGCTCTTGGCGGGGTTCTCACCGCGCAGCCGGGCCTGGCCCATGTGCGAGACGTCGAACAGGCCCGCGTGCTCGCGGGTCCACAGGTGCTCCTTCAGCACCCCGTCCTTGTACTGCACCGGCATGGAATAGCCCGCGAACGGGACCATCCGCGCGCCGGCCGCGACGTGCGCGTCGTACAGCGGGGTCTTCTTGAGGTCTTGCTCGGACACGCTTTGGCTGGACAATGGGGGCTCCAATCGGGGTCGGCGACGCCGCCCGGCTTTCGCC
This sequence comes from Caulobacter sp. GW821-FHT09A05, assembly GCF_059418465.1. NCBI lineage: Bacteria > Pseudomonadati > Pseudomonadota > Alphaproteobacteria > Caulobacterales > Caulobacteraceae > Caulobacter > Caulobacter sp. GW821-FHT09A05. Next base: position 52,147 of record NZ_JBWKPX010000012.1, on the reverse strand, counting down.
AGGTGGTCTCGCCCCCGCTGTCCCTTTGACCTGAGAGATTCCGGCCTTGTGAAGAGGCCTTGCTCCTTCGGCGGGCAGTGCTTTCACACTGCCTCTTTCCAGCGTTCCTAAACCCGCGCGGTCCTTTTGCCTGAGCGTTTCCGGGGCGGTTGCGCCTTCGGCCTCGGGACAGAATCCCGACGTCTCCCGCGAGGGTCGTGGCGTGTTTGGGCGACGGGGCGACGGGAGTCAACTGGGGAGGCGGAAGGGCTTTGCGATGGATACACTTACAAATTGCAATCCACCACGCGCGTCGCCAAACTTGAGGTCACAATTTGCAACCTCAAAAATCGGGCATGACCAGCGAACGCGCGCCAACCACCAGCTTTGAAGTCGATCAGGCGCCTCCGGTCTTGGAGGTCCGTGGGCTTTCGGTCATCTTGGACGCTGATCTTGCTAGACTTTTCAACGTCGAAACGAGACGCCTAAACCAACAGGTCCGTCGCAACACAACCAAGTTCGACGGCTTCGCCTTCCAGCCGACATCGGCCGAAGTCGCCAACTTGAGATCACAGATTGTGATGTCAAGTTCGCCGCACGGCGGCTCTCGTCATCGCCCCTACGTCTTCACCGAGCACGGTGTCGTTATGGCTGCGACGGTTTTACAGTCCGAGCAGGCCATCGCCGCCTCGCGTTTCATCATCAAGGTATTCGTCGAGGCTCGCCGCAAATCGCTGGTCTCCGACGGCGCCAACCTGCCGTCGCTGATCGACGCGCGCGGGCTGCTGCCGCTGGAGCGCGAAGCCCGCACCGGCCTGATGAGCAAGCTCAACGACGCCCTGGGCCGGGTGCTCGACGCCATCGCCGATCCGGAGACCCAGACCACCGTCCGCGACGAGGCTCACGCCATCGCCGCCGAGGGCCTGCGCAGCATCAAGGACTATCTGAAGCGGGCCGGCGTCCAGAACGAGAAAACCCTGGCCGAGGTCCGAAAGCTGCTGGCCGAAGCCGACGCCCTGGAGGCCGAGACCGCCCAGAAGCGCACCGAGAACCAGCACCGCCAGCTGGCCCTGCTGGCCAAGCAGCTGCGCCTGGTGCTGGTGGCCCAACAGTATCTGGAAACCGGTGGGGTCGAGGGCCTGCTGGCGACGCTCAAGGACCTTGAGCGCCCCTAGCGGCCTACATCCGTTCCGGCGCTTCAATGCCCAGCAGGTTCAGCGCCAGTTCCAGCTGCTTCAGCGTCGTCTCGGCCAGGGCGAGGCGCGAGGCCCGGACCGCTGGCTCGTCGGCGGTCAGGATCGGACAGGCGGCATAGAACCTCGAGAAGGTCTGGGCCAGCTTGTAGGCGTGCTCGGCGACGAAGTTGGGGGCCTTCTTGTCGTAGGCCTCCGACAGGGCGCCCTCGAACGCGTCCAGCAGCAGGGTCAGGTCGCGCTCGGCCGGCTCGCCGACGACGATCGGGCCCGAGGCGACCTTCTGCTCGGCCGCCTTGCGCAGGATGCTCTTGATGCGCACCGACTGGTACAGAAGGTACGGTCCGGTCTTGCCCTCGAAGCTGGTGAAGCGGTCGAGATCGAAGACGTAGGACGTGCCGCGGAAGTTCTGCAGGTCGGCGAACTTCAGGGCCGCGACGCCGACCTTGTGGGCGATGTCCTCGAAGGCCTCGTCGGAGAGCTCGGCGCCGAGGCCGGCTTCGCGCAGGCGCTCGCGGGCCTTTTCACGGGCCATTTCGATCAGGTCGTGCAGCTTCAGCACGCCGCCGGCGCGGGTCTTGAACGGCTTGCCGTCGGCGCCGTTCATGGTGCCGAAGCCGATATGCTCCAGCCCGCCCGGTTCAGCGTAGCCGGCCAGGTACGAGGCGCGGAACACCTGCTCGAAGTGATCGGCCTGGCGCTGATCGACGGCGTAGAGGACCAGGTGCGGGTCGAACGACCGGCGGCGGTCCAGGACCGTGGCTAGGTCGGTCGTGCCGTACATGGCCGAGCCTTCCGACGACACGACCAGCAGCGGGTCGGGGCTCTCGACCTCGACCACCGAACCGTCGGGCAGCTTCTTCTTCTTGGTCTCGCCGGGACGCGCGACACGAACGATCCGGGCGCCCTGGTCGTCGACCAGCAGGCCCTTGTCCTCCAGCTCGCGGACCATCGGGGCGATCAGGTCCTGCACGTCGCTCTCGCCCTTCCAGAGGTCGAAATCGACGCCCAGGGCGTGGAACTCGCGCTCCAGGGCCACGCGGCTGATGTTGACGAAGTGACGCCACAGCAGGCGGTAGCCGAAGCGACCGTTCTGCAGCTCGGCGGTGGCCTTGCGGGCCCGCTCCTTGAACTCGGGATCCTCCTTCTGGCGCGCCGAGGCGGCCGGGTAGAGGCGGTCCAGGTCCTCGAGGCTGACGCGCGAGGCGAACTCGGCCATCACCTGGTCCTCGTCGGCTTGGGAAAAGCCGTTCGGGGCCTCGACCAGGCGCTCGAGCACGGCGCGGATCGCGGCGTCCTCCTCCATGATGGCGCTGATCAGCAGCCCCATCTGGAAGCCCCAGTCGCCGAAATGGGCGTCGCCCACCACCTCGTCGCCGCGGAAGCGGTACAGGCGCTTGACCGACTCGCCGATGATCGAGGCGCGCAGGTGGCCCACATGCATCGGCTTGGCGACGTTCGGCCCGGCATAGTCGACCAGCACCCGGCGCGGATTGGCCAGCGGCTCGGCCCCGGCGCGGGGGTCGGCGGCGATCTCGTTGGCGCGGACCGACAAGGCCTCGCCGGAGACGCGCATGTTGATGAAGCCGGCGCCGGCGATCTCGACGGAGGCCAGGCGCGGATCGGCCTTCAGGATGTCGACGACCTGCACGGCGATCTCGCGCGGATTGCGCTTGGCGCTCTTGGCGGCCGCCAGGGCCCCGTTGCATTGGAAGTCGGCCAGGTCGGGCCGGTCGGACGCGGTGACGCGACCGAAGTCGGGGGACAGTCCGGCGGCCTGGAAGGCGGCCGCGGCCGCCTCGCTCAGGGACCGCTTCAAATCACTCATGGCTTGGGCGTGTTTCCGGGTTGGGCCGTCTGGGCCTGCTGCGTCTGGCCGGCGTTGACGCGGAAGCGCTTGCCGTCGCGGTTGAAGGCGGCCATTTCCGGGGTCACGTCGAAGCCGATCAGGACCTCGAAATTGCTGCCGCTGACCTTCTCGTCGGCCCGCGGGATGGTGATGGTCTTCAGGGTCTCGGTGGCGTAGACGCGATCCTGGCCCTCGCGGAAGGTCACTGGCAGGTCGAAATACTCCTTGGCCAGGACGTCCTTGTTGCGCTCGGTCACCGCGACCCAATAGCGATAGGCCTTCTGGCCGCCCGTCGCCTGCGGGCCGCGGCCCAGTTCGAACAGGATCTGGACCTGCATCTTGATCGGGTCGTTGCTCTTGTACGCGCAGCCCGAGCTCAGGCCCTGGATCTCGCCGGTATAGGCGGTCTGGGCGGCGGACTCCTTGCCGTCCTTGAATTCGACATAGCGGCTGGCGTCGTACAGCACCTTCACATAGGGGCACGGGCCGGCGTTGCGCAGCTGGGCCAGCGGAGCCTTGGGCTGGTTCCACTCGTCGTCGCGCTTCTTCCTCTTGGCGGCCTGGTCGTCATCGCCGCCGCCTTGGTCCTGGCCGCCCCGGCCGCCCATCTGGGCGTGGGCGGTCGCCGCCGTGGCGGCGATCGAAAGGGCCATCAGGGCGCTGAGGGCGACGGAAAGGTTACGGCGCATGAAACGTCCGGTTCGAAATTGGAAAGCTTGAGCGGGAATTCCCACCAGCGTCATGGAGCCTGATAAAGGCATATGCGTGACGTCGCAATGCGCAGCAGATTTCACGGAGTTTCCGTCGGATGCTGGCGCGGACGGCCGGGAACCCTTAGGTTCGGCCCCATGAACGCCCATTCGCCCATCTCCAGCCCCAGCCGGCGCGAACTCCGCGTGGTCCTGGCCAGCCCGCGCGGCTTCTGCGCAGGCGTCGACCGGGCGATCCAGATCGTCGAGCGCACGATCGAGAAGTTCGGCGCGCCGGTCTATGTGCGCCACGAGATCGTCCACAACCGCCACGTCGTCGACCGGCTGAAGGCCCTGGGCGCGGTGTTCATCGAGGAGCTGGACGAGGCCCCGGCCGACCGTCCCGTGGTGTTCTCGGCCCATGGCGTGCCCAAGTCGGTGCCGGCCGAGGCCAGGTCGCGCGAAATGGTCTATCTGGACGCCACCTGCCCGCTGGTCTCCAAGGTCCATGTCGAGGCCCAGAAGCACTATGACGCCGGCCGCGAGATCGTGCTGATCGGCCATGCCGGCCACCCCGAGGTGGTCGGCACCATGGGCCAGCTGCCCGAGGGCACGGTCACCCTGATCGAGGACATCGACGACGCCCGCGCCTGGGTCCCCAGGAACCCGGCCAACGTCGCCTTCCTGACCCAGACCACCCTGTCGGTCGACGACACCGCCGAGATGGTCGAGCTGCTCAAGCAGCGCTTCCCCGGCATCGCCGCCCCGCACAAGGAAGACATCTGCTACGCCACCACCAACCGCCAGGAGGCGGTGAAGATGCTGGCCGGCGTGTCGGATCTGATCCTGGTGGTCGGCTCGAGGAATTCCTCCAACTCGGTGCGGCTGATGGAGGTCGGCAAGCGGGCCGGCGCCAGGGACGCCCGGCTGATCGACGACGCGCGGGGCATCGACTGGTCGTGGTTCGAGGGCGTGACGACGGTCGGCATCACGGCGGGAGCCTCCGCGCCGGAGGACCTAGTCCAGGGCGTGATCGACGCCATCGCCACGCGCTACGACGTCACGGTCGACGAACTGGTCGAGGCTCGCGAGACGGTGACCTTCAAGCTGCCGCGGCTGCTGACGGCCTGAGGCGATCACTTGCGGGAAACGACCGGGAAGGCGAACTTCAGGTTTTCTCGGGCGCGAACGACGAAAAAGCGCGGACGCTCGCTCTTGACCGCCAGCGCCTCGTCCCGCATCCCCGCCCCATGGCCGTCTATACCGACATCACCGACGACGAACTCTCAGCCTTCCTGGGCGACTATGACCTGGGCCGGGCCCTGGCGTTCAAGGGCATCGCCGAGGGGGTGGAGAACTCCAACTTCCTGCTGGAGACCGAAAGCGGTCGCTTCATCCTCACCGTCTACGAGCGACGCGCCAAGCCCGAGGACCTGCCCTATTTCCTCGACCTGCTGACCTGGCTGGCCGATCGCGGCTATCCCAGCGCCAAGCCGATCGCCGACCGCGCGGGGGCCACCCTGAAGACCATCCGCGGCAAGCCCGCCGCCCTGGTCGAGTTCCTGCCCGGCCTGTCGGCCCGTCGCCCGACCGTGGCCCACTGCCGCGAGGCCGGCGAGGGCCTGGCCTGGCTGCACCTGGTCGGCGAGGGCTATCCGGCCCGCCGCGCCAACGACCTGGGCCAGCCGCACTGGGCGCCGCTGTTCGCCAAGCACCGCACGGCGGCCGAGGCCCTCAAACCCGGCCTGTCGGCCACCATAGACAGGGACCTGGCCGAGCTGGCCCTGGCGTGGCCGCGCGGCCTGCCGTCGGGCGTGATCCATGCCGACTACTTTCCCGACAACGTGTTCTTCCGGCCGGACGGCAAGTTCGCCGCGGCCATCGACTTCTACTTCGCCTGCGACGACGCCTACGCCTACGACATCGCCGTGACCCTGAACGCCTGGTGCTTCGAGGCCGACGGCAGCTTCAACATCACCGCCGCCCGGGCGCTGGTCGCCGGCTACGAGCGCCGCCGCCCGCTCAGCCCCGCCGAGCGCGACGCCATTCCGATCCTGGCGCGCGGCGCGGCGATGCGCTTCTTCCTGACCCGCCTGGCCGACTGGGGCGCGACCCCGGCCGGAGCCCTGGTCAAGCCGAAGGACCCGCTGGAGTACGAACGCAAGCTGGCCGTGCACCGCGAGGGCCTCAGCCTGTTCGGGGCCGGCGCGTGACCCCCAGGCTGGTGATCTATACCGACGGCGCCTGCCGCGGGAATCCCGGCCCCGGCGGCTGGGGCGCCCTGCTGATGTACGGCGACAAGAAGAAGGAAATCTGCGGCGGCGAGCTGGCGACCACCAACAACCGCATGGAGCTAATGGCGGCGATCCAGGCCCTGGAGGCCCTGAACAAGCCGACCAAGGCCGAGCTGCACACCGACAGCCAGTACGTGATGAAAGGCGTCACCCAGTGGATCCATGGCTGGAAGGCCAAGGGCTGGAAGACCGCCGACAAGAGCCCCGTCAAGAACGTCGACCTGTGGCAGCGCCTCGACGCCGCCCGGGCCCGCCACGAGGTCGACTGGCGCTGGGTCAAGGGCCACGCCGGACACGTGCATAACGAGCGCGCGGACGAGCTGGCGCGGCTGGGCATGCTGAAGGCCCTGGGCGAGCGCGCTTAGGGAACCGTCGAACGTCGGTCGGAAGAAAAAGGGGCCGGCCCACGAATGGACCGGCCCTCAGGGGCTTCACGAGGAGAGTGAAGATCAGAAGGTGGCGCGCGCCGTCAGGGTGTAGGTGCGGCCGTCATAGTCGACCCAGCGCGAGACCCGATGGTCGTTCTCGTATTCGAACCGCTTGGCGTTGGTCAGGTTGTAGGCGTCCAGCGACAGGGTGAAGGTGTCGGTCACGTTGTAGGAAGCCGACAGGTCCAGCTGGCCGCGCGCCTTCACCGAACGGGCGCCGCCGGTATAGGTGCCGTTGGCGTTCAGCGGGTAGTCCGAGCGATAGTTGTAGACCGCGCGCACGCCGTACTTCGGCGTCTCGTAGTAGCCGATCAGGTTGACGTTGTGCTTGGAGATGCCCGGGAACGGCGCGATCGCCGGACTCTTCGACGTCGTGTAGGCATAGTTGAAGCTGCCGCCGAAGTTCGCCCAGAAGCCCGGCAGGAAGTCGAGGTTCTGCTGGATGTTGAACTCGACGCCCTCGACCGTGGTCTTCTTGTCGAGGTTGTAGGCGCCGCTGGCGTTGACGTGGACCTGCTTGGTGGCGCTGGAGAGGCTGGTAGCGTTGCAGTAGGTCCCATCCCAAGACAGGGCGCCGAAGCCCCAGGTCGAGCCGTCGGCCGGGCACAGCAGGGCCGGATCCGAGGTCGAGGCGATGCGGCCAGTGATGTTCTTGCGGAAATAGGCCAGCGAGATCAGGCCGTTGGGGCGATTGTACCACTCCAGCGACAGGTCGAAGGACTCCGCCAGATAGGGCCGCAGCTTGTTGTTGCCGATCGCCACCGAGACGTCGTAGACGCTGACCGAGCCTGAGCTGAGGCCGGTGTTCAGGATCTGGCCGGGATTGACCTTGGTCGACGGCGAGTATTGACGCGGGTGCGGGCGCACATAGGTCTTGTAGTAGGCGCCACGCAGGATCAGGTCGTCGGTGACGTCGGCCACGAAGATCGCCGACGGCAGGAAGTAGTCGTACTTGTTGACGTATTGGTCGGTCTTGAAATCGTTCGGCGAACCGATCGAGTCGACCGGCGGCTTCGTCCGGTCCAGAGTCGTGATGGTGTTCTTGGTGTCTTCGTAGCGGCCGCCGAAGTTGCCGCGCACGCCGTGGCCGAAGATCTCGGTGTCGTACTTGGCCTGGATATAGAACTGATTGATATCGTTCTCGTTGGTGAAGTTCTTGTCGTAGTAGGCGCCGTCCGAGTATTGGATGTTCAGGCCCGTGGGCGACAGGCTGCCGCCCGGATAGACCGCGACGGGGGTGACCGCGTTCAGGAAGCCGCGGATGTCCAGGGTCTGCCAGTTCTTGGTGTAGTTACCGGCGGCGCCGCCCATGAAGTCTTCGACGAACGGGGCGGTGCTCAGCATGCCAGGCGTGATCTTCGACAGCTGAATGCCGTAACCGAACACGCGATAGCCGGTCGACACGAACTTCTCGCGCTCGAAGCGGGCGCCAGCCTGGATGCTCTTGATCGGACCCCATTCGACGAAGCGCTCGCCGTCCAGGCTTAGGCTGTTCAGGTCGTTCTTGGCGTAGCTTTGCGAGCCCTCCATGCCCAGACGGGCCGAGCTGTTGGCCGATGTGCCGTTGTTGTAATACGAGACCGGGTCGTTGACGCCACCCCAGGTCCAGACGGCGCCCGCCGGGCCCAGCGAATTCTGCGGGCTTAGCTGGGTGACGTAGGAGAAGCCGCCGATATCGTCCAGGCCGGTGGAGATGGAACCGTTGATGCCGTTGCCGCCCGCGCGGGTGGGGTTGACCACGTCGACCGAGGTCTCGACCGAGGCGTTGGAACCCGACGACAGGCTCAGGGCGGCGGCCAGGCGCCACTTGTCGTTGCTCCAGTCGATGTTGCCGATGACACCGTTCGACTTCTGGTGCTGCGAGTACAGACGCGTCGACGACAGCCCGTTCATGTTGGTGAAGTCGTAGCTTTCGTACAGGTAACGGCCGTCATTGGTCTGGATCGGCGTTCCGGTCGGCGTGATCACCGTACCCGCGCCCGGGGTCGAGGACGGCGCGACGTAGTTGATCAAGAAGTACTGGACGGTGTCGGGCAGGTTGCGATCGGTCGAGAAGCCGATCAGGCCGACCTTGGTGTTGTCGTTCGGCTTCCACTCGACGCCGGCCGCGCCCGACCAGACCTTGCCCACATTCATGCGGGTATACTGACGAATGGCGCTGTTGGCCCAGAGGCCGTTGGTGCTCTTGGAGCCGGTGTTGCTGGTGACATAGGGCGTCGCGTTCGCCTGCGACAGGCCCAGGGCCTGGCCCAGCGAACGACAGTACGAGGTCGTGTTGCTGGCGCAGGCGGTCGGGGAGAAGTACTGGCCGTAGGCGGCGTTGAACTGGGTCGGCGTCAGGCCCGTCATCGCCGAGGTCAGATAGTCGTAGTTGTTCAGCCGGATCGTATCGCGGCGGAAGTTCTCCTTCTTGTAGGCGATCGTTCCGAAGACGGCGAAATCGTCCGTCAGGTGCTTGTTGTAGCCGATCGTGGCGGCCGGGGCGTTGAGGTCGCCCAGGGTGTTGTGCTCGTAGGACAGCTTCACCGAGCCGCCGTCCTTGCGCGACAGGGCCGGGGCGATCTGCATGTCGACATTGCCGGAAAGGCCGCCGGACACGGTGTTGGCCATCGGCGACTTCTGGATCACGAACGCCGAGAAGATGTCGGAGTTGAACGCGCCCAGCGGCGAGCCCTGGTTGTCGCGCAGCAGGGCGGGTCCGGCGAACGACTGGCCGTTCAGGGTGTTGCGGGCGTATTCGCCCGGCATGCCGCGCAGGTTGATGGTGGCGTCGCGGCCCTCGGCCTCGCGGTTGATCTGGACGCCCGGGATGCGCTGGAGGGCTTCGCCGACGTTCAGGTCCGGAAAACGGCCCAGGCCGTCCGAAGAGATGCCGTCGGTGATCTCGACGGCGTTCTTCTTGGCCCGTACGGCGTTGGCGTAGCTCTGCTTGAAGCCCGTCACGACGACCGCGTCGAGCGTATCGCCCTGGGACGCGGCCTGCGGCGCGGCCGCCTCTTGGGCCGCGGCGAGCGCGGGCGCTCCGCCGATGAAGGTGGCCGACAGGAGCGCGACCTTCAGGGCGCGCGCGGATCCGGTTCTCAAGCTCAAGTCATCCCTCCTTGCGTACCGAGCCGCCTTGGCGCGGCCCTTATTGGCCTGACCTCTTCATGTTTCCCACCCGGCCAGCCACAGGCAATTTCTCATATAAATATTATTTTGTGAATGAAAAGCTTTTGTCGCAGGCGGAGATTTTCATTAAAATATTGATTTTATTAGCAATATTCCTTCGTCCTGGCGGGGCGGAGAATTCTTACCTGCACACATGTTGGAACAAGTATTTCAAATAGTGGAATTGGTCAGGCCAAAAGCCGACCGTCGCCACGGTCCGGCGACGGAGACGGAAAGGCGCGCGCCCGACTTCCCGGAAATCGCGGCTCGTGATCCGCGGCCGGTCCGCGATGACGACGGCTGAGCCGCTGAAAGCCGCGAAACGACGGACGGAGTGGGGACGGGGAGCCGGGCCACGACGCCGGCCGCCTCGCGGTCCAGGAAGGTCTGGTCCAGAGACGGAGGCGATGCATCGCCGCGAACGACCGCCGGTGAACCCCAGGCCTAGAACGGCTTCCGAGAGTCGGGCCGCCCGCAGCCCGCGTCCAGGACAGGGCGCATGAAGCTGCGCTGGTAGCTGACGATGCAGCGTGTCCGGTCGGCCAACGCCAGGGCCTCCCGGCATCCGGGATCCCCCGGGATCCTCGCGCGATAGGCCTCGTAGGCGGCCAGGCTGGGAAAGCTGAACAGCGCCACGGCGATGTTGTTGGGGCCTTCGCCGGGCAGGAAGTAGCCGTGATGGATCCCGCCCATCCGGTTGACCAGCGGGATCCACAGTTTCGCATAGGCCTCGAACTCGGCCAGCTTGTAGGGGTCGATGACGTAGCGCAGGTAGCAGGTGATCATGCGGGGTCTCCGTTCCGCGACCTAACCTGGATGGGGCGCAAGGCGGCCGTCGCTCCTGGAAGAGAGGCCCAGAAGCGACGGCTCCGGGTTACGCCGTCATCGCTCCCGGCTTCGGGCCCGTGGCGAACTGCAAGCCTTCGTCGTGCCAGCCGGTGACGCCGCCAATCATCAGCTTCACGGGACGGCCCAGCATCGCCAGCTTCAGCGCAGCGCGGTCGGCGCCGTTGCAGTGCGGGCCTGCGCAGTAGACCACGAACAAGGTTTCGGCCGGCCACGCCGCCATGCGTTCGGCCGTGATCTCGGCGTGGGGCAGGTGCAGGGCGCCGGGCAGGTGCCGGCGGGCGTAGGCCTGGGGCGTGCCCACCACGTGCAGCAGCACGAAATCGACCTCGCCGGCCCGGATCGCCGCCGCCACGTCGGCGCAGTCCGTCTCGAGGCTGAGCCGACGGGCGAAATGGGCGGCGGCTTCCGGCGACGGCGCGGCGGGAATGGCGGAAACAAAGCTCAAGATGGCCTCCTCTGCTGACGGGGAGACTTGCCCCAGACGGCCGTCCGGGGTTAGCAGGCACGATCGCCATAGACCGTAAAGATCATGCCAAACCCATCGCGCGTTTCCGGTCCCGCCAACCGGCCGAAGAACCTGAAGGTCGTCGCCCTGGCCTATGACGGCCTGCGCACCTTCGAGTTCGGGTCGATGGTCGAGCTGTTCGCCCTGCCCCGGCCGGAAATGGGTCCCGTCTGGTATGAGTTCGCCACGGCGGCGATCGAGCCGGGCCCCCTGCGCGGCCTGGGCGGCGTCCAGGTCGTCGCCGACGGGGGACTCGAGCTGGCCGAACGGGCCGGCACGATCATCGTCGCGGGCTGGCGCGGCGCCGACACGCCCGTGCCCGCATCGCTGATCGAGGCGCTGCGGAAGGCCCACGCCAACGGCGCGCGGGTGTTGTCGGTCTGCTCGGGCGTCTTCGTGCTGGCGGCGGCCGGCCTGCTGGCGGGGCGGCGGGCCACCACCCACTGGCATGACGTCGACAAGCTGCGCGCCCGCTATCCCGACATCGATGTGCAGCCCGACGTGCTCTATGTCGACGAGGGCCAAGTCCTGACCTCGGCCGGCAGCGCCGCGGGCCTGGACCTCGGCCTGCATCTGATCCGCCGCGACTTCGGCCCGGAGGCGGCCAATATCGTGGCCCGGCGGCTGGTGATCCCGTCGCACCGCGACGGCGGCCAGGCCCAGTTCATCCAGCGGCCGGTTCCGACCGCGCACGAGGCCTCGCGCCTGTCGCCGATCCTGGACCGCATGCGCGCCGACCTCTCGCGCGAGCACACGATCAAGGCCCTGGCCGACGCGGCCGGCATGAGCCCGCGCACGTTCCTGCGGCGGTTCGAGGCCGCCACCGGCACGACCCCGGCCCGCTGGCTGCTGGCCGAGCGCCTGGCCCAGGCCCGAGAACTGCTGGAGACCACCCCGGCCGGCGTCGAGCAGATCGCCCACGCCGTCGGCTTCGGCGCCGCGGCCCTGCGCCACCACTTCAGGAAATCGCTGGCCACCACGCCCCAGGCCTATCGGGCGCGGTTCGGGGGCTAAACAGTGGGATTAGCGAGACGGCGGGAACAAGGCCGCCAACTTCTGGAGATAGGCCGCGCGGAACAGGGTTGAGGCAAGCCGCCCGACCTGCTTTCCCGTCTGCGTGTCGAAAGCCCCATAGCCTGGCGCCGCCGCACCGTCGTGGACAACGCCCGCGCGGAGTTCGGCGCGGTCACGCGCCACCGCCCAGCCGACCTCAAGGGCGGCCAGGTAGCCGCCGCCGTTTCGAAGCAAGTCACCGGCGCAGGCCGCAGCGGCCAGGGCCAGCGAAAGGCCGGCATAGCCTCGCAACCGTTCCCGCCAGGATCTGATCATGTCCGGCGGCATCGGGATCTCCCGCCCGTCCCGCCCCAGCGGCGTCATCGCGTCCCCACCAAGCTTGACCGTCGACCCAGCATCGCTGGAGCCGGAGCAAAAGCCCTGCTCGCGCGGAAGGTGTCGCTCGACACAAGGTCGCACTACCGTAACGAACTCGCCGCGAAATGACCTTGGTCGCGCCGTTGCGAAGCCCCGTTCGGATCCCAATCTCTTACTCGACGCGGACAACCCGGCTTCTCCCCCCCGGCCGGCCCCAGCGTCCCTAGAAGCGCAGCGTCCGTGCCCTCCCCCTCGGCACGGGCGCTGTTTGCGTTTCGGGCCTTGGCGGCCGCTCAATCGAACATTGTTCTGGTAACGCTAACATTCCGCGCTATCCTGCGGCCCGAAACCTTCCGTCCGTCGAGACCGAAGGATCACGGGAGCGAAGCGGTCATGCGGGCATGGGCCTACGCCTTGACGATCCTGGTCGCGTGCGGCGCCGCCCGGGCCGCCACGCCGCCCCGTCCACCGGCGAGGCCGCCGATCGTCTCGGTGTCGCACCTGGCGGTTCACGCGGCCGACCCGGCCAGGAGCGAGGCCTTCTACCTCCATGACCTGGGCGCGGTGAAAGGGCCCGACCCCGAAAACCCCAAGGGCGCGCGCTACTACTTCAGCCCCACCCAGTTCGTCGAGGTCCTGCCCCCGCCGCCCGGCCCGCCGTCCATCGACCGGCTGGACCACGCCGCCTTCAACACCACTGACGCCGAGGCTCTGCGCGCCTACCTGGCCTCCAAGGGCGTGACCGTTCCGGGCCGGGTCGAGACGGGCGCGGACGGCGGCCGCTGGTTCGACGTTGCCGATCCCGAGGGCGTGCGGATCCAGTTCGTCCAGCCGCCGGCGACCCCACCCGCCATCGCCGTCAATCCGCTGTCCAGCCGCATCATCCATGTCGGCTTCATCGTCCACGACCGGGCGCGGCAGGACGCCTTCTATCGCGGGATCCTGGGTTTCAGGCCCTACTGGTTCGGCGGAATGACGGACGAGGCGCCGTCCTGGGTCTCGCTGCAGGTTCCCGACGGGTCCGACTGGCTGGAATACATGATCGTCGCCCCGCCCGACGGCCGCGGGCCGCCGCCCGGCATGAGCCAGGCCACGGCCGGCGTGCTCGACCATTTCTCGCTGGGCGTGCCCGACACCCGCCTGGCCTACACCCTTCTGTGGAACGGCGGACGCCTCGAGGGCCAGAAGGAGACGCCGAAGATCGGCCGCGACGCCAAGTGGCAGCTCAACCTGTTCGACCCCGACGGCACGCGCGCCGAGATCATGGAGTTCCACGCCGTCGGCAAGCCGTGCTGCTCGCCCTTCACCGCCGACGATCCCAGACCCTAGCCACGACAATCCGCTTGAAGCCGAAGGAGAGACCGATGCCCATTTCCAGACGCAGCCTCCTGGGCGCGGCCGGCGCCTCGGCGGCCCTGGCCCCCGCCGTCGCCAAGGCCAGGGCGGCGCAGGCCGCCCCGTCCGACAAGGTCGGCTTCGCCATCGTCGGCCTTGGCAAGCTGAGCCTGGGCCAGCTGATCCCCGGCCTGAAGGTCGCCAAGGGGGCCCGGCTGGCGGCCGTGGTCAGCGGCCATCCCGACAAGGCCCGCCGGGTCGCCGCCGAAAACGGCCTGCCGGCCGACGCGGTCTACGGCTACGACGACTACGACCGCATCGCCAAGGATCCGCGCATCCAGGTCGTCTATGTGGTGCTGCCCAACGCGATGCACGCCGACCACACGATCCGGGCGCTAAAGGCGGGCAAGCACGTGCTGTGCGAGAAGCCGATGGCCACCAGGATCGAGGACGCCGAGGCGATGATCGCCGCCGCCAAGGCCGCCCAGCGCCACCTGATGATCGCCTATCGCTGCCACTACGAACCGATGAACCTGGACGTCATGCGCCGCCTGCGCGCCCGGTCGCTGGGGCGGGTCCGGCAGATCAACACCACCATGGGACGGCAGGCCGACCCTTCCGATCCCTCCGACGCCTGGCGGCTGGACGGCGAGATGTCCGGCGGCGGGGCCCTGGGCGACATGGGCGTCTACGGGATCAACGCCGCCCGCTACCTGCTGAACGAGGAGCCGATCGCCGTCCAGGCCTGGGCCCAGACCGACCGGTCCGATCCCCGGTTCAAGGAGACGCAGGACCTGATCAACTGGCAGTTCCGCTTTCCCTCGGGCGTGATCGCCAACGGCTCCACCTCGTTCGCCTACGCCCCGACCATGGCCTTCGAGGCGATCTGCGAGCGGGGCCGGCTGATCGCCGATCCGGCGGCCTTCTACGGCGGCAACCGCCTGACCGTGGTCAAGGGCGGCCAGGCCCAGCCGCCGGTCCCCGCCCCGCCCGGCGACCAGTTCGCCCGTGAGATGGACTGGATGGCCGACGTGGTGCGCGGCAGGGCGCCGATGGTCTCTCCCGGCGAGGAGGGACTGCAGGACATGCGCCTGATGCAGGCGATCCTGGAGTCCGCGGCCAAGGACGGGGCGACCGTGCGGACGGACTGGGGGTACAGGCGAGCGGTCGATCCGGCGGTCGCGGTGGATGCGCCCAAGACCATCTGACTTACCCCTAAAAACTCCGCTCATCCCGGCGAATGCCGGGACCCAGATGGAAGGGCGGCGTGGCTGACGCCAGGTGCGCTGAGCCCTTCCAGTCATGCGCTCCGCCAAGGGATCTGGGTCCCGGCATTCGCCGGGATGAGCGGATGAAGGGGAAAGTCACCTCCCCCGCAGCAACCGCCACCAGCTCTCCGCCAGCGCGTCCAGCAGCGGTTCCAGCGGGGCCGAGGCGCGCTGCACGAGCATCACGTAGGACAGGCGCTCGAACTGCACGAGCTGCATCAGCATCCGCGTGCGCGCCGCCGGCCGCTCGGCGTCGGAGAACCGCGCCAGGTAGTTGGGCATGGCGTCGATGAACAGGTTGATGAAGCGCAGGTAGTCGTCGGCGAGGCCGGGATCGGCGACATTGGCCTCGGTGGCCACGGCCAGCAGGTTGCGGCGCTCCTCGGTCTGCTCGGCCATGCCCTGGGCCAGCCAGGCGCGGACGTCCGCCAGGCTCGGATCCGGGATCGCGTCGAGCGCGGCGAAGGTGGCCTGGATGTTGGGGACCAGCCGGTCGCCGATGGCGTTGGCCACGTCCTCCTTGTTGCGGAAGTGCAGGTAGAAGGTGGCGCGGTTGGCGCCGGCCTCGGCGGCGATCTGCTCGATGGTCACCGCCCTGAAGCCGCGCCGGCCGAACAGGGCCACGGCGGCGTCGACCAGCCGCTCGCGGGTCAGCCGGCGCTGGGCTTCGCGCAGGCCGCCCGTTCGCTCCGCCGATCTCGCCAAGGTTCGTTCTCCGCCATTGCGTGCGTCGCGGACAGACAGTTGTTCTCCGGCGTTCGCCCAAGACGCGGAGCGCTCGGAGACGAGCGTCCGTCCCGTCCGATCCACGAAGGTTCTGCCACGTCCCCAGATTCGACGCTAGTCGATTGACTCGACATGTGTCGTCTGAACTACTCGCCGACGCCACGCGACGGAGCGCGCGGGCTCACAGGGAGGACGCCCATGGCCATGCAGCTTGTCAGCGAAACCGCGTCCGACGGAATCCCGGGCCCCGGCGCCCCGACACTGTTTCCGACGCTGGACGGGATCGACCTCTCCAACATCGAGCAGTTCACCCGCGGCCAGCCCTATGGCGACTTCGCCCGGCTGCGCGCCCAGGCCCCGGTCATGTGGCACCCCGAGCCCTACGGCGGGCCGGGCTTCTGGGCGGTCACCCGCCACGCCGACATCATGGCCGTCGAGGCCGATCCCCAGACCTTCTCGTCGCGCAAGGGCGGCATACTGATGGCGCATGGCGACCCGCAGAAGCGCCACGCCCTGCTCTATCGCGCCTCGATGGACGCCATGATCAATCTCGACGGCGCCGAGCACCTGCAGCTGCGCCGCGAGCACATGGCCTATTTCACGCCGGCCTATCTGCGCGGGGTCGCCGAGGCGGTGCGGGCCGAGGTCGGCCGGCTGCTGGACGAGATGGCGCCGCTGGGCCGCTGCGACCTGGTCGAGGCGTTCTCGTCCAGGCTGCCGCTGTTCACCCTGTGCGAGATCCTGGGCGTGCCGGCCGAGGACCGCGGCAAGTTCCTGACCTGGATGCACTACCTGGAGATGGCCCAGGACCTGGCGCTGAAGCAGCACCTGGCCCCGATCGAGCCGACCCTGGAGCTGATGCAGTTCGTCCAGGACTTCAACACCCAGGTCGAGGCGATGTTCGAGTACGGCCGGACCATGCTGCACAAGCGTCGGCTGGAGCCCAGGGGCGACCTGATGAGCGCCATCGCCCGCGCCCAGGTCGACGGGACCCTGCTCAGCGACGAGTACCTGGACGGCTCGTGGCTGCTGATCGTCTTCGCCGGCAACGACACGACGCGCAACACCCTGTCGGGCACGATGAAGCTCTTGACCGAATTCCCCGACCAGAAGGCGCGGCTGATCGCCGATCCGTCGCTGATCGGCGGGGCGGTCAACGAGTTCATCCGCATGGTCAGCCCGGTGATCTACATGCGCCGCACCGCGACCCGCGACGCGCGGATCGCCGGCCAGGCCATTCGCGAGGGCGAGAAGGTGGTGATGTACTACGGCGCGGCCAACCGCGACGAGGCGGTGTTCGCCTACCCCGACCGGCTGGACATCACCCGGACCAACGCCGACAAGCACATCGCCTTCGGCTACGGCCCGCACGTCTGCATCGGCAAGCGGGTGGCGCAGATCCAGCTGGAAGAGGCCTACCGCCAGATCCTGGGCCGCTTCCCCGATATCCGCTGGACCGGCGGGATCGACATCGCCCCCAACAACTTCGTCCACGCCATCAGTAGGCTGGACGTCGAATTCACTCCGGGCGGGACGGCCTGAGACGGAACGCGAGGCCGCCGGAACAGGTCCAGGGATGACGGCGGGGTGGGAACGCGGAAGCGAACTCACAAACTTCCGCTCATAAGCCCTATCAGCCCTAGCCAAGTCGCCGCCCTGGCCCCATCTGGCTCAGGCGGCCCGGTTCCAGGGCGGGACGGCCGCTCACCAGGGGCCCCATGGCGATCATTTCCGTTTCCGGTCTGACCAAGACCTATGCTTCAGGCCACCAGGCCCTGAAGACCGTCGACCTCGACATACGCAAGGGCGAGATCTTCGCCCTGCTCGGCCCCAACGGGGCCGGCAAGACCACGCTGATCAGCATCATCTGCGGCATCGTCAATCCCAGCACCGGGACGGTGACGGCCGACGGCCACGACGTGGTCAAGGACTACCGCGCCGCCCGCACCAAGATCGGGCTGGTGCCGCAGGAGCTGCACACCGACGCCTTCGAGACCGTCTGGGCCACCACCAATTTCAGCCGCGGCCTGTTCGGCAAGGCCCCGAACCCCGCCTATATCGAGAAGATCCTCCGCGACCTGTCCCTGTGGGACAAGAAGGACGCCAAGATCATGACCCTGTCGGGCGGCATGAAGCGACGGGTGATGATCGCCAAGGCCCTGAGCCACGAGCCCACCATCCTGTTCCTGGACGAGCCCACCGCCGGCGTCGACGTCGAGCTGCGCCGCGACATGTGGGAGATGGTCCGCAAGCTGCGCGAAAGCGGCGTCACCATCATCCTGACCACCCACTATATCGAAGAGGCCGAGGAGATGGCCGACCGGATCGGGGTGATCAGCAAGGGCGAGATCATCCTGGTCGAAGACAAGGACGTGCTCATGCGCAAGCTGGGCAAGAAGCAGCTGACCCTGCAGCTGCAGAGCCCGCTGGAGGCCATCCCCGCCCGTCTGTCCGACTATCCGCTGGAGCTGGCGGCCGACGGCCACGAGCTGGTCTACACCTTCGACGCCCAGGCCGAGGAGACCGGCATCGCCGGCCTGCTGCGCCGCCTCTCCGAGGAGGGCGTCGACTTCAAGGACCTGCACACCAGCCAGAGCTCGCTGGAAGACATCTTCGTCAGCCTGGTGAGGGCGCCGCAATGAACATCCACGCCATCAAGTCCATCTACCGCTTCGAGATGGCGCGCTGGTTCCGCACCCTGGCCCAGAGCGTGATCTCGCCGGTGCTGTCGACCAGCCTGTATTTCGTGGTGTTCGGCTCGGCGATCGGCTCGCGCATGCAGGCCATCGACGGGGTCAGCTACGCGGCCTTCATCATCCCGGGCCTGATCATGCTGTCGCTGCTGGGCGAGAGCATCTCCAACGCCTCGTTCGGCATCTACATGCCCAAGTGGGCCGGCACGATCTACGAGCTTCTGTCGGCGCCCGTGTCGTGGATCGAGACGGTGATCGGCTATGTCGGGGCGGCGGCGACCAAGTCGGTGTGCCTGGGCCTGCTGATCCTGGCCACGGCCCGGATCTTCGTGCCCTACGAGATCGCCCACCCGTTCTGGATGCTGGGCTTCCTGGTGCTGACGGCGATCACCTTCAGCCTGTTCGGCTTCGTGATCGGGGTCTGGGCCACCGACTTCCAGAAGCTGCAGATCGTGCCGATGCTGGTGGTCACGCCCCTGACCTTCCTGGGCGGCAGCTTCTATTCGATCAGCATGCTGCCGCCGATCTGGCAGAAGATCACCCTGTTCAACCCGGTGGTCTATCTGGTCAGCGGCTTCCGCTGGAGCTTCTACGGCGTGTCGGACCTCAACCCGATCGTCAGCTTCGGGGCGACGCTCTGCTTCCTGGCCGCCTGCCTGACGGCGGTGTGGTGGGTGTTCAAGACCGGGTATCGGCTGAAGGTCTAGACGTGGCCGGGGGCATGCACGTGGCAGGTTCCCGTCACTTCACCGTCAGCACCGCGCCATCGACGGCCACCACCAGCACCCGCTGGCCCGCCGCCGGGGCCGCGCCGTCGGTCGCGACCGCGGCCCAGTCCTTGCCGTCGACGAACACCCGGCCCTTGCCGTTGACGAAGGCGTCCAGCACCTCGCCATCGCGGCCGACCAGGCGCAGCGACGGGTCGTTGAGGTCGGGGTTCTTGGCGTCCAGCACCGGCCTGAGGAATCGCCGGGCCAGATAGGTCGTCGCGATGGTCAGCACCGCGAACAGGGCCAGCTCGACCGGCAGCCCCAGGGGCGCGGCCAGGGAGAGCAGCCCCACCAGGAAGGCGCTGGCGGCCGGCCACAGCAGCCAGCCCGTGCCGGTGGCCACCTCGACCGCCAGGAAGATCGCCGCCACCGCCAGCCAGACCCAGAACGGATGGGTCGCGTAGAACGCCATCAGGCCGTGCATGGCGCTAGGCTCCGCGCTTGGGCGTCGGCGGGACAGCCGGACGCGCCCCGCCCTCGGCGCCGCCCAGGGTCTTCACCAACTCGGCGACGCCGGCCACCGTGCCGGTCAGGCCGGCGAAGTCGGCCGGCACGATCACCGTCTTGGCGTTGGGCGAGCGGGCCAGGTCGCCGAAGGCTTCGACGTACTTCTGGGCGATGAAATAGTTGATGGCGTTGACGTCGCCCTTGGAGATGGCCTCCGACACGAAGGCCGTCGCCTTGGCCTCGGCCTCGGCCTCCCGTTCGCGGGCCTCGGCGTCGCGGAAGGCGGCTTCGCGGCGCCCCTCGGCCTGCAGGATGGCCGACTGCTTCTGGCCTTCGGCGCGGGCGATCTGGGCCTGCTTCTCGCCCTCGGCCTCGGTGATCACCGCGCGGCGCTCACGTTCGGCCTTCATCTGCCGGGCCATGGCGTTGGTGATGTCGGCCGGCGGCGTCAGGTCCTTGATCTCGATGCGCGCCACCTTGACCCCCCAGGGGTTGGTGGCGTGGTCGATGGTGGCCAGCAGCCGGGTGTTGATCAGGTCGCGCTGGCTGAGCACCTCGTCCAGCTCCATCGAGCCGACCACGGTGCGCAGGTTGGTCTGGGTCAGCTGGGTGATGGCGTACATCAGGTTGTCGACCCGGTAGGCGGCCTGCGAGGCCTCCATCACCTGAATGAAGACGATGGCGTCGACCTTCACCGAGACGTTGTCCTTGGTGATGACCTCCTGCTGGGGGACGTCCAGCACCTGCTCCATCATGTTCACCCGCCGGCCGATGCTCTCGACGAACGGGGTCAGGATGCTGATGCCGGGCTTCAGCGTGCGGGTGTAGCGGCCGAACCGCTCGACGGTGAACTCGCGCCCCTGGGGTACGATCTTGATAACGTTGACGACCAGGAAGATCGCCAGCGCCACGAGCACCAGCGGAACAAGGTAAGACAGCACTGGAGAGCCTCCCACAACCGATGGAAGCGACCCTAGCGCGTGGGTCAGTGGTCCGCCACGGATTCCGGCGCCGCTTGGTCGGAAGGCGGGCGAACCCGCATCGAACGGGCCAGCCTGGCCGCCAGGGTCCGCCCCTTGACGGCCGCCTGCTGCTCGGCCCGCAAGCTGGCCTCGCCGCATTCCGTGAACTCGCCCTGGCCGGCGGCGAAGCCGGTGTTGAACCTGTCGCGCAGCTGGGCGTCGAAGGCCTGGTCGGCCTTTTCCACGTCGGTCAGCCGCATCATGCGCGAGCGCCAGTACTGGTCGCCCGCCCCCTCGCAGACCTGTCGCAGGGCGTGGCTTTCACCCAGGGTGAAGGCCAGGTCGAGAAGGGTCTGGCGCTCCACCGGGCCTCGGTCCTGGGCCAGGGCCGAACCGGTTCCGACGAGAGCGGTCAAGGCGAGCAAGGCGTTGAGCGGCAGGCGTTTCATGGCCCGCACTATCTCCGCTGGCGGCTGTCCTGTCACCGGTCCACGCGCCTTGGGCGAACGGCTTGGCGAACCAAGACTCCGATAGGCCTTGCGAAGGCCTCGGATCGGAGCGACCCTGTGGATAACGTGGGGAACAACACGCGCAGGGAGGTCGTCATGGCTGAAGTGCATTACGGGGTGGTTCGCGTTGGAGAGACCTGGGCCATCATCGGCGACCAGCTTCGGGTTGGCGCCTACGCCACGCGCCGGCAGGCCGAGACCGCCGCCCGGCGCCTGGCCGAACAGGTCACGGGCGTGGGGCTTCCCGTCCGCATGCACCTGCAGGACGACACCGGACAGTTGCACAAGCCGACGCTGCTGAGCTGACGGCCCGCGACGGCGCCAGGCCGGCAGGAAACTGATCGCGTCGTCGCGCGCTTTGCTCCTGAAGAAGCTCGGCTGTTTTTCAGGAGGCGAACGTGGCCGATACCGCTGAATTGGCCCCCGTGGGTACAGTCCTGCCGCCGGGCTGCGCGGGCAACCGCCTGTTGGCCGCCTTGCGTCCCGGAGACCTGGCGATGCTGGCCCCGCACCTGTCGCCGCTGGCCCTGAGCACCGGCCAGACCCTGTTCGAGGCCGGCGAGGACGTCGCCACCACGGTCCTGCCCTGCTATTCGACCATGGCTTCGCTGCTGGTCGTGACGCGCGACGGCGACGAGATCGAGGTCGCCTCGATCGGTCGCGAGGGGGCCATCGGCGGCATCGTCAGCGCCGGCTTCAAGCCCGCCTACGGCCGCGCCGTGGTCCGCATCCCCGGCGCCGCCCTCAGCCTTCCCACCAACCGGCTGGAGGAGGCCAAGCTGCGCTCGCCGGCCCTGGCCGACCTGTTCGCCCGCTACGCCGACGTGCTGCTAGCCCAGATGATGCAGTCCTCGGCCTGCAACGCCCTGCACAGCATCGACCAGCGGATGTGCCGCTGGCTGCTGTCGACCCACGACCGGGCCAATGACGCCACGATCCGCCTGACCCAGGAGACCCTGGCCGACATGCTGGGCGTGCAGCGCACCACGGTCACCGCCGTGGCCAAGGCCCTGCAGGACGAGGGGCTGATCCGCACCGGCCGCGGCCGCATCGAGATCCTCGACCGGCCGC
This sequence comes from Caulobacter sp. GW821-FHT09A05, assembly GCF_059418465.1. NCBI lineage: Bacteria > Pseudomonadati > Pseudomonadota > Alphaproteobacteria > Caulobacterales > Caulobacteraceae > Caulobacter > Caulobacter sp. GW821-FHT09A05. The sequence goes on along the minus strand of NZ_JBWKPX010000012.1, from coordinate 30,059 downwards.
GCCTGGAACGCCGGGCCTGCGAGTGCCACGCCCAGGTCGAGGCGCACTTCCAGCGCATGCTGCCGGAGGTGAAGACCTGAGGCGCCGCGGCGGCTGGCGCTGCCCCTTGTGGGTCGCTTCGCGGTCAGGCAGGGGGCAAGTCAGTGGCCCACCAGCCCCGCCGTCCGCCCGATCGCCGCCTCCGCCTCGGCCATGATCCGGCGCACGATCTCGCCCGCCGGCAGCACGTCGCGGATCCCGCCGGCGCTCTGGCCCATGGCGAAGCACGACCGGTCGGGGTCCAGCCCCTCGACCTGGCCGCCGACGCCGCCCATGGCCCCGGCCTGGATCGAGACGATGGCCTGCTGCGGAAACGGCTGGATATCGGCCGGGCGAGCCTCCCAGTCGTCGACCCAGGCGTTCTTGCGCACCCGCATCGGCTTGCCCGAATAGGCGCGGGTGCGGACGGTGTCCTCGTCGGCCGCCGCCAGCACCGCCTGGCGATAGAGGTCGCCGGCGTGGGCCTCGGTTGAGGCGATGAACCGCGTGCCCATCCACACGCCCTGGGCGCCCAGGGCCAGGGCCGCCGCCAGGCCGCGTCCGTCGAACAGGCCGCCGGCGGCGATCACCGGGATGTCGACCGCGTCCACGGCCTGGGCGACCAGCGGCAGGGTCCCGACCAGGCCGGTATGGCCGCCACCTTCGCCGCCCTGGCAGATCACCGCGTCGCAGCCGGCCGCCTGCGCCCTGACCGCGTGCTTCACCGCCCCGCAGACGACCATGACCTTCAGTCCCGCCCCCTTCAGCGTCTCGATGATCGGCAGGGGCAGGCCCAGGCCGGCGACGAACGACGAGGCCCCGCCGGCGATGATCGCGTCGACCGAGGCCGTCAGGGCGTCGGGCGTGGCGGCCAGCAGGTCGACGCCGAAAGGCCTGTCGGTCAGGTCGCGGACCTGGGCCATCTGCAGGCGGATGAAGTCGGGACTGGTTCCGGCCATGCCCAGCACGCCGTAGCCGCCGGCGTTCGACACCGCGGCCGCCAGCGGGGCGTAGGACACCCCGCCCATGCCGGCCAGCAGGATCGGATGCTCGACGCCGAGCAGGTCGCATAGCGGAGTGCGCAGGGACATGGGGATCCTCCCGTCGTTTCCGGAAGGATGGGCGCTTCAGGCCTGGCGGCAAGCGTGCCGCGAGGGCAGGCCTAGTTGTTCAGTCCCGCGAGACGAACTCCGGCTGGACCTCGGCCTCCGACGTCCAGAAACAGGCCGCCATCGAGGTCAGGATCATCGCGATCAGGGCCAGCATGCCTCTGGGCGGGGCCAGGCCCACGATGTCTTGCGGCGTCATCCGTCGTTTCCTCCGACGACGCCCGGGTCTGAGGCCCAGGCTGTCCAGGAAACCTTCCCATCGACCGAACGGTTCCACAAGTCTCTAATTTATAAGGACATTTACTGGACTTCACGGTCCAGCTTTCCTCCCGCCGGCTTGTGCCCGCCCCTACCCGCCGAACCGCTCGAACGTGTCGGCGATGACCTGGCGCGTCACGTCCCACTCGACCATGGCCAGCGCCTCGTCCAGCGACACGAACCGGGCGTCGGCCGCGTCGTCGCCGGCCACCGGTTCGCCCGACACCCAGCGCGCGGCGTAGTCGATCATCACATAGTGCCGCGTCGTCTCGCCGGTCTCGCGCGAGGTGAACAGGCCGTCGACCACGTCGACCAGGCCCAGCAGCTCGGCCTGCACGCCGGTCTCCTCGGCCAGTTCGCGCAGGGCGGCGACGGCCGTGGTCTCGCCGCGTTCCAGCCGGCCGCCGGGCAAGCTCCATTGGCCCAGCCGCGGCGGCGTGCCGCGCTTGATCAACAGCACCTGGTCGCCGCGCAGGCAGACGACGCCGACGGTGGGGACGGGGCGCCCGGACGCGACAGGCGCGGACGAAGGAACGGCGGAAGCGGAAACCATGGCGCGTCAGATACGCCCGGCTCGGGCCGCGTCAAGCAACTGGGACGTCAAACTTTTCGGTTGTCATCCCGGACGAGCGCGCAGCGCGAAGATCCGGGACCGACTCGTGAACTCGGCGCTTCCCGCGGTCCCGGATCGGCGGCCCTTCGGACCTTGTCCGGGATGACAGTTGAGGAGTTCACGGAAACCCGGCCTTCAGGTCCAGGCTGGAACTGACCCCCACCTGGGTCACGCAATCGCCCAGCCAGTCGTCGGCGGCCTTGTATCCCCGCGCGCGCAGGTCGGTCAGGAAGCTCCATTCGGTGTCGAACTTGCTGCCCAGCGACAGGTCGGCCAGGGCTTTGTCGGCGGTGATGGCGTGCATCAGCATGCGCCGGTAGCGGCCCCGGGCGTTGTCCTTCAGGAGGCCTTCGTCCAGCAGCTTCCGCACGAATCCGATGGCCCGCAGCTCGCTGGCCAGGGCGGCGTTGAAGGTGATCTCGTTCAGCCGGTCCATGATCTCGCCCGGGGTCTTGGGCGTCTCGTCGCGGACGAACGGATTGAGGCTGACCAGCAGGATGTCGTCCGGCGTGTCGTCATAGAACAGCGGCCACAGCGGCGGATTGGCCAGGAACCCGCCGTCCCAATAGGGTTCGCCGTCGATCTCCACCGCCTGGAACACCTGGGGCAGGCAGGCGCTGGCCATGATGTGGCGGGCGGTCAGCTCGGTCTCGCGGAACACCTTGGCCCGGCTGGTGCGCACCTGGGTGGCGGCGATGTAGAGCTTGATCGGCGAGCGCTCGCGCAGCGCCTTGAAGTCGATCTCGCCCTCCAGGGCGTCGTGCAGCGGGTTCAGGTTGAACGGGTTGAACTCGTAGGGGCTCATCGACAGGGCGAAGGTCTCGGCCAGCCGCCAGCCGGGGCTGTTCTTGAGCCAGTCGGCCCCGCCGGCGAAGGCGTTGGTCCAGATGCTGGTGTCGCCGAACACGTTGCGGCCGCCGTTGCGGTTGACCTGTTTCCAGAACCGTTCCAGCCGGGCCTTGGCGCCGTCGCGGCCGCCGTCGATCAGGCCCTGGGCCAGGCAGACGGCGTTCATCGCCCCGGCCGAGGCGGCGGTCGCCGCCTGGATCTCCAGGCTCTCTTCCTCCAGCAGGCGGTCCAGCACGCCCCACTCGAACGCCCCGTGCGAGCCGCCGCCCTGCAGGGCCAGGGTGATGGGCCTGGGGCCGGCGGGCTTCTTCTTGAACGGAGGGATGGGCATGGGGACTCCTGTTCGAGACAACTGGACGCTTCCTCGCCCCCGACGTTGTCATCGCGGAAAGCGCATAGCGCTTGTCCGGGACCCAGGTGAGCCGCACCGCCTTCGCCCAGTCCCCTGGGTCCCGGACAGCCTCTGCGAGGCTTCCGGGATGACAACCGGCTTTTGGGCCTGACGCCCTACTACCGCTACTGCGCCGTCCAGCCGCCGTCGATGCTGAAGGCCGCGCCGTTGGCCGAGGCCCCGGCGTCGGAGACCAGGTACAGCAGCATGCCGTTCAACTGGTCGAAGGTGACGAACTGCTTGGTCGGCTGGGCGGCCAGGATCACGTCCTTCATCACCGCCTCCTCCGAGATCCCCCGAGCCTTGGCCTGATCGACGATCTGAGCCTCGACCAGCGGGGTCTTCACGAAGCCCGGACAGATGGCGTTACAGGTGATCCCGAAGGTGGCGGTTTCCAGCGCCACGGTCTTGGTCAGGCCCAGGATCCCGTGCTTGGCGGCGACATAGGCGCTCTTGAACGGCGAGGCGACCAGGCCGTGGGCCGAGGCGATGTTGACGATCCGCCCGCGCCCCTGCTCCTTCATGATCGGCACGGCCGCGCGGGTGGCGTGGAAGGCCGACGACAGGTTGATGGCGATGATCAGGTCCCACTGGTCGACCGGGAAGTCCTCGATCGGCGCCACGTGCTGGACGCCGGCGTTGTTGACCAGGATGTCCAGCTCGCCGAACTCGGCCTTGGCCGCCAGCACCATCTCGGCGATCTGGCCGGGCTTGGTCATGTCGGCGCCGTTGTAGAGCACCTCCACCCCATGCTTCTCGGCCAGTTCGGCGCGGGTCTTCTCGATGGCGGTCATCTCGCCCAGGCCATTGAGGACGATGTTGACGCCCTGGGCGGCCAGGGCGTCGGCCATGGCGTGGCCGATGCCGCTGGTCGAACCGGTCACGATCGCGACCTGACCCTGCAAACCGAAATCCACGGCCATCGGCGTCTCCCTGGGCTCAGCGCTCATAATGCTGCAACGCAACATACAGCTCGCACCCGCCCAAGTACACTGGCGATCCGCGAGCCTCTTTTATTTCACCGGTAGATGAAATCAGGGCTGGAGGCGAGCGAAAACCCAGTCGGCCGGCGTCGAGAGGTCGGCGCGGTATTTGTAGCCGTCCAGGTCGAAGGCCTTCAGGTCGTCGACGCGGTCGATCCGGTTGTCGATGGCGAAGCGGGCCATGCGGCCGCGGGCCTTCTTGGCGAAGAAGCCCAGCACCCGCAGGGCGTTGCCCTTCTCTTCCTTGAAGTGGCAGGTGACGGTCGGCAGCTTCAGGGCCTTGGCGTCGACGGCGCCGAAATATTCCTGGCTGGCCAGGTTCACCAGGGTCGGGTCGGCATGGTCCTGGGCGGCGGCGTTCAGGGTCTTGGCGATGGTCTCGCCCCAGAAGTCGTAGAGGTTGGCGCCTTTCTTGGTCTTCAGGCGCGTGCCCATCTCCAGCCGGTAGGCCTGCAGGGCGTCCAGCGGCCGCAGCACGCCGTACAGGCCCGACAGGATGCGAAGATGGTCCTGGGCCCAGTCCAGGGCGGGACGGTCCAGTTCACGCGCGTTCAGCCCGGCATAGACGTCGCCGTTGAAGGCGATCACCGCCTGCAGGCCGTCCTCGACCTGGGCGTCGAAGTCCTGGAACCGGGCGTGGTTCAGGGTCGCCAGCTTCTCGGAGATATGCATCAGCCGGCGCAGGTCGGCGACCGTCAGCTTGCGCGCCGCCTTGGCCAGCTCGGCGATCTGCGGCTTCAGCTCGGGCGTGGTCAGCGGCAGCACCTGGTCGGGCGCGGTGAAGTCCAGCGATTTGGCGGGGGAGATGACCATCAGCATGGCGGTGCAGATAGAGGCTTGGAAGGGCCAGGGCTAGTGCGGCGCTGGACAATGGCCTTGCCGGCCGCGATGTTGCCGATAGTAAAGCTTCGGGGGACGGCATGATTGATTTCGCAGCGGCCTGGCGTAGGGCGGGGCTGATGGCGATGTGCGTCGCGGTGATGGCCCTGGCCGGCTGCAAGGCGCCCGCCTTGGACCCCGAGACCGACGCCATGGCCCGCGCGGTCTACAGCGACCTGAGGACTCACTCGCCCGCGCTGAAGGCGAAGCTGGCGCCGGAGCTCATGACCCCGACGACCGACGCCGAAATCACCAAGGTGGAGGCGTATATTCCCACGGGCGAGCCTGGCCTGGGCAAGGCCGTAGGCTGGAACTATGTGTCCATGGTCGGCCAGGGCAAGACAGCCACCCTGAACCACGAGTACGACTATCCGGGCAAGGTCGTTCTGGCCCAGGTATCGCTCAAGCGCCCCGAAGGCGCCAAGGCCTGGACCGTCACGGGCTTCCACATCCAGACCGCCACGACGCAGGAGCTCAAGGCTCTCGACTTCTCGCTGATCGGCAAATCCCCGGTCCACTACATCTTTCTGACGGCGATGCTCGCCAGCTTCGGCCTGATGCTGGCCGCCGCGCTCAAGGTGGTCCGCACTCCAGGCCTCAAGCGCAAGTGGCTGTGGGTGATCGCCTCGGCGTTCTGTGTCCTGGGCTTCCAGATCAACTGGTTCAACGGCGCGGTAACCTGGAAATTGAACTTCGGGCTGATAAACGCCGGCGTGCTGAACGGGACGTCGCGTTTCGACCCCTGGATCCTGTTCTTCTCGTTGCCGTTGGGCGCGATCTTGATCCTGGCCGGCGTCTGGGCCAAACCCAAGGCCGCTCCGCCCGTGGACACCGCGTTCTGATGCCCCATACCCTTCCCACCGCCCTGGGCCTCCTAGCCGCCCTTCTCTGCCCGCTGGTGATGTTCGTGGGCCTGTTCCTGGTGATCCGCACGCCGGGCCTGAAATGGCGCATCGCCTGGGCGGTGCTGTGCTTCGTCGGGATCGGGGCGTTCTGGATGCGGGCGTCCACGGGCGAGTGGGGCTTCATGCCGGCGGCGATCAACCTGTTGGGTCCGGGCCAGCAGCCCGGTTTCTACAAGGCCACGATCCCGGTCGGCGCCCTGGCCTCGATCTTCGTGTGCGTCAGCGTCCGGCGCGCCCAACGGGCGGCCCTGGCGGCGAAACAGACCGACGACGCGGCTTAGAGCCCAGTCCGAAACCTAGAAAAGCACCCGCGGATTCATGATCCGCTTCGGGTCCAGGGCCGCGCGGACCGCGCGCAGGGCCTCGACCTCGACGGCGCTCTTGTAGCGCAGGGCCTCTTCCGACTTCATCGCCCCCAGGCCGTGCTCGGCGCTGATCGAGCCGTTCAGGCTGGCGACGATGTCGTGGACGATGCGCGCGCCCTCGTCGCGCAAGGCGTCGTGAGCGTCGTCGGAGCCGCCGTCGGCGCGCAGCACATCGTAGTGCACATTGCCGTCGCCGACATGGCCGAAGGCCACCACCCGCACGCCGGGCGACAGCCTTTCGACCGCCGCCGTGGCCCGGTCGATGAAGTCGGCCACCTTGGAGACCGGGACGGAAACATCGTGCTTCCAGGCCGCGCCCTCGAGCTTCTGGCCGCCGGACTGGTTCTCGCGCACCGCCCAGAAGGCGTGGGCCTGGGCTTGCGTCTGGGCGATGGCGGCGTCCTGGATCAGGCCGGCCTCCAGCGCCCCGGCCAACAGGCGCTCCAGGGCCGCCTCGGCCGCGCCGGGCTCGCCCGAGGCGGTCTCGACCAGCACGTACCAGGGATGCACGGCCTCCAGCGGCTCGCGCAGGCCGGGGATGTTCTTGAGGGCGAAGGCCACGCCCAGGCGGCTCATCAGCTCGAAGGCCTCGACCGCCCCGCCCGTCTCGTCCTTGGCGCGGGCCAGCAGGGCGATGGCGTCGTGCGGGGTCGCCACGGCGGCGATCCCCACGCTGCGCGAGGCCAGCAGGGGATGGAGCTTGAGGCTGGCGGCGGTGATGATCCCCAGCGTGCCCTCGGCCCCGATCAGCAGGTGCTTGAGGTCGTAGCCGGTGTTGTCCTTGCGCAGGCGCTTGAGGCCGTTCCAGACCTCGCCGTTGGGCAGCACCGCCTCGATCCCCAGGATCTGGTCGCGCATCACCCCATAGCGCAGCACGGCCGTGCCGCCGGCGTTGGTCGAGGCCAGGCCGCCGATGGTGCACGAGCCCTCGGAGGCCAAGCTTAGCGGAAAGCGGCGGTTGACCGACAGGGCGACCTCGTGGGCCTTGGCCAGGGTGACGCCGGCCTCCAGCACCATCACGTCGTCGAAGGCGTCGACATCGCGTACGACAGTCAGTTTCTCGGTGGAGAGCAGGATCTCGCCCCGCGGGATCTGGCCGGCGACCAGGCCTGTGTTGCCGCCCTGCGGGGTGATGGCCACGCCGTCGGCCGCGCAGATCCCGACCACCGCCGCGACCTCCGCCGTCGAGCGCGGCAGGGCCAGGAGCGGCGTCTCGCCGGTCCACCGTCCGCGCCATTCCTGGAGCTTGGGGGCCAACCGGTCGGGGTCCTGGCTCCAGCCGCCCTCGCCGAGCACGGCCTTCAGGCGGGACAGGGTGTCGGCGGGAACGGGCTTGGTCATGGCGGCGGAGGATACGCTTCCGGGCGGCCGGGGCATAGTATATACTCGATATATACCGGAGGCCGTCATGGGCATCTTCATCAAGAACCCCGAGACCGAGAAGGCCGTGCGCGAGATCGCCGCCCTGCGGGGCGAAACGATCACGGGGGTCATCGACGCCCTGGCGCGCGAGGCGCTGGAGCGGGAGACGCCGGCTCCGCCGAAACGACGCCCGACTCTCGCGGAAATGATGGCCGCGACCGACGAGTTTCGTCGCGCCGTCGGCCTGGACAAGCGCAAGCTCAACGTCACCAAGGCCGACTTCGACGAGTTGAACGAAATCCCCGGGCTCGAACTGCGCGATGACGCCCCGTGATCGTGGTCGACGCCTCGGCCCTGGTCGCGATCGGCGATCTCGAGGATGACGCGGAGCGTTTCGCCGACGCCATTTCCCGCGCCTCGGCGGCGGTCATCTCGCCGATCAACGCGGTCGAGGCCGGCCTCATCCTGATCGGTCGCCACCGCTTCGCCGACATCGCCGACTTCAATCGATGGCTTGCGAGGCTTGGCGTCGAAGTCAGCAGCGAGCCGGTGGATCATTCAGCAGCGCTGGCCGCCTATATGAGCTTTGGCCGCAACTATCATCGCGCGCGTCTCAACTTCGCCGACTGCTTCGCCTACGCCCTGGCCAAGTCGCTCGACGCGCCCCTGCTCTACAAGGGCGACGACTTTCCCATGACGGACGCGCCCTCGGCGCTGGGCTAGAGCATTTCCCGACCTGACTGCGTCAGACCTGGGCTCTAGACACTTGCTTTAACGCATTTTCTGACGACGAACCGGTGTCCACATCGTCGGAGAAAGACTCTAGATCTTGGCCCTAGGCAGGCCGCGAATGTCGCGCCAGTATTCCTCGGCGACGTCGGCGTCGATTTCCACGGCGGCGCCGCCGGGATAGAGCCGGTCGGCGCCGTCCTTGCGCGGACCCGAGATCCAAAAATGCTCCCCGGTCGCCTCGTCGAAGTAGTTGGCCTTGAAGCCCCGGCCGCCGAGCCCCAGGAAGGTGCGCCCGCCGTAATAGATCGACTTGCCAGTCTTGGAATAGGTCACGCGGCCAATGCGGGCCGGCCCATTCAGGCCCTGCGACTTGTCCTCGATGTACATGATCCGGGTCTTCATCGCGATCACCCCACGAACCCCGCCGCCCGGCGCAGGCGGTCATTGATCGCCTCGCCCAGGCCCTCGTCGGGGATCGGGGCGACGGCGATGGCGGAGGGCTTCACCCGGTCGGCGGCGCGGAGATAGGCGAACAGGTTGGCGGCCGCCTCGGCCAAGTCGCCGGAGGGGCTGAGGTTGAACACGCCCTCCCTTTCCGGCCATTCCCCGAAAGCCAGGAACGCCTCGCCGGCCTCGGGCGCCGCGGCGTCGATCCGCACCGGGGCGTCGGGCGCGTAGTGCAGGGCCAGGCGGCCGGGCGAGCGCCTGGCGTCGTTGTCGGCCTGCGCCAGGGGACCGACCACGGCCTCCAGCTGGGCGCGGGTCACCGCGCCGGGGCGCAGCAGGCGGACCGGGCCGTCGAGCACGGCGACGACCGTGGACTCCAGGCCGACCGCGCAGGGCCCGCCGTCCAGGGCGGCGGCGGCCTTGTCGCCGGTCTCGGCGAAGGCGTCGTCGAAGGTTGTGGGGCTGGGCCGGCCCGAGCGGTTGGCCGAGGGCGCGACCACCGCCCCCCCGAACGCCGCCAGCACGGCGCGCGACAAGGGGTGGCCCGGCACGCGGATGGCCACCGTGTCCAGCCCCGCCCGGGCCAGGTCGCAGACGGCGGCCGGATCGCGGATCGGGGCGACGATGGTCAGCGGACCGGGCCAGAACGCCTTCGCCAGGGCCCGGGCGCGGTCGTCGAAGGCGGCGATGCGGCCCGCCGCCTCCGCGTCGTGGACATGGGCGATCAGCGGGTTGAAGCGCGGGCGGCCCTTGGCCTCGAAGATCGCCGCCACGGCCGCGGGGTTCGAGGCGTCCGCGCCCAGGCCGTAGACGGTCTCGGTCGGCAGCAGCACCAGCCCGCCGTCGCGGAGGGCCCGGGCCGCGGCGTCTATTTCCGCTTGGCCGTGATGGCGAAGCTGACCTTCACCTTGCCGCTGATCTGATCCGTAGACGCCCATTCGCCCTGTCCAACCCCGAACGCCGTCCGGTCCAGGGTGGTTACACCGCGCGCCGTGGCCGTGTCGCCGTCGATCTTCAGGGTGAAGGGCAGGCTGACCGGCTTCCTGACACCGCGCAGGTCCAGCGTCCCGTCGGCGACGAACTTGCCCTCGCCGGTCTTGCGGAACTTGCTGGCCGTATAGGTCGCCTTGGGGTGGCTGGCCGTGTCGAAGAAATCCCCGCTGGGCAGGCTGGAGTCGCGCTGGTCGTCGCCGGTGGCGGCCGAGCCCATGTCGATGCTGACGGTCAGCTTCGAGCGGTCCAGGGCCTCGGGCGAGAACAGGATGTCGGCGGTCCAGCGCTTGAACTGGCCCTCGATGGCGTCGCCGGCCCAGGACGCCGTGAAGTTCAGGGTCGAGCCCTTGGCCACGGCCCAGGCGACGGGGTCCTTCAGGGCCTTGTCCGGTTCGGCCGGCGCGGCGGTCTCGGCCGGCGGGGCGACCGGGGTCGGCGCGGCGGTGGCGGCCTCGGCCGGAGGGGCCGGCTCGGCGCTCGGCGTTCCGGCCTGGGCGTCGGCGATGTCGGCCGGCGCGGCGGGGGCCTTGGCCTTCGGGGCCGGCTTGTACAGATAGCCCACCGCCACCACGGCGATCAGGCCGGCGGCGGCCAGCCAGGCGCGCGGCTCCAGCCAGCCCGGCCTGGCGCCCGGGGCCATGTGGCCCAGCACCTCGTCGCGGTCGAGGATCTGGTGCTTGGCCACCGCCCCAAGGTGCAGGGCCAGCAGCAGGTAGGTGGTCTTGACCAGCAGGCCGTGGCCGTTCTCGCCGATCTCGTGCCAGAGGTGCTTGGGACCCGCCGCCAGCTCGGGCAGGAACGGCAGGTGCGGCCAGGGGATCGCGCCGTACAGCACCGTCGGGATGGTCAGCTTGCTGGTCGAGACGATGATCCAGCCGGTGACCGGCAGGCCGATCATGATCACGTAGAAGGCCACGTGGACGATCTTGGAGGCGAGGGTCTCCCAGCGCGGCTGGGTCGCCGGATGCGGCGGCGGCCGATGGGTCAGCCGCCAGGCCAGGCGCGCCAGGCTGAGCAGCAGGATCGTAATGCCGATCGACTTGTGCAGCTGGAAGATGGCGTAGGTGGCCGGCCCCTTGGGCTCGTCGCCCATCCGCCAGCCCAGGATGACCTGGAAGATGATGGCGGCGGCGATCAGCCAGTGCAGGAGGATGGCGACGGTCGTGTAGCGAACGGGACGACCCGCCGCCGAAGGGGTTTCGACAGGCGCTTCGGCGGTCATGGTCGTCCTCGTCTCAACTCTAGTGCGCTGGCTCCACCGTCCGGTGGGTCCGGCCCTCGTCCTTCGACAAGCTCAGGATGAGGGCTACTTTAGCGGTTCAGTAGAAATCCTCATCCTGAGCTTGTCGAAGGACGAGGATTTCGGACCAAGGCCGCCTCCCACCAAAACCCTACTTCTTCGGATTGAACTCGGCTTCGATCTCCAGGTCGACCTCGTCGCTGACCATCGGCACGAGGTGGCTGAAGCCGAAGTCCGAGCGCTTGATCTTGCCCGTGGCCGAGAAGCCCATGATCTGCGAGCCGAACGGGGTCTTGGCGTAGCCGTTGTACTTGACGTCCAGGGTGACCGGCTTGGTCACGCCTCGGAAGGTCAGGTCGCCGGTCAGCTTGCCCGGCTCGACCTTCGTCGAGACGAAGGTGATCTTCGGATACTGGGTCCCGTTGAAGAACTTCGCGTCGGTGCCGATTTCCTTGTCGAAGTCCGGCAGGCCCGTATCGACCTTGGTGGCGTCGATGGTGATCGACACCTTGGTGTTCAGCGGCTTGGCCGGGTCGTAGGCGTACGAGCCGTCGATGGCGCCCTGGGCGAAGCGGAAGGTGTAGTGCGACGTGCCGAAGTGCGTGACCTTCATCGTCAGGCTGGCGTGGCGCTTGTCGAGCGTCCAGGTTCCGGCGGGGGCGGCGGCCGGATCGGTCGCCACCTGGGCGGAGGCCACGACCGGAAGGGCGGCGGCGGACGCGGTCAGAAGAGCGCCGGCCAGAAGGGCGGAGGCGAAGCGGCGGTTCATGGCGCGTTTCATGAGGGGACAGTCTCCAAACTGTAATAGCATCGGTTGCTGAACCCCCAACTTAGGAAGCTTGGCCCGGGGATGAAGAGGCCGCCCTTCACGAAGCCGTGATCAGAGCGACTTTGCAAGGCGCGTCGCGACATCTAAACGAAGTTCAGTTGAGCCCGCCAGATCGGACCGATCCCATGACCTACCGCGCACCCGTCCGCGACCTCGCCTTCGCCCTGAAGCACGTGGCCGGGTTCGACCGCCTGGCCGCCGCCTTCCCGGAGGCGGACGCCGACACGGTGGAGGCCGTTCTGGAGGCGGCCGGGGTGTTCGCCAGCGAGATCCTGGCCCCGCTCAACCGGGCCGGCGACCTGGTCGGCGCGAAACTCGAAAACGGCGTGGTCCGCGCCGCGCCCGGCTTCGCCGACGCCTACCGCCAGTTCGCGCAAGGCGGCTGGACCAGCCTGGCGGCGGCGCCCGAGCACGGCGGCCAGGGCCTGCCCAAGACCCTGGAGGTCGCGGTGCTGGAAATGGTCCAGGCCGCCAACATGGCCTTCGGCCTGTGCCCGATGCTGAGCCTGGGGGCCATCGAGGCCCTGGCCCATCACGGCTCCGACCGCCAGAAGGCGCTCTACCTGCCCCGCCTGGTGTCGGGCGAGTGGACCGGCACCATGAACCTGACCGAGCCCCAGGCCGGCTCGGACCTGGGCGCCCTGACCACCCTGGCCACCCCGGACGGCGACGGCGGCTACACCCTGACCGGCCAGAAGATCTTCATCACCTGGGGCGACCACGACGCGGCCGACAACATCCTGCACCTGGTGCTGGCCCGCACGCCCGACGCCCCGCCCGGCGTCAAGGGCATCTCGCTGTTCCTGGCCCCCAAGGTGATGGTCGACGAGGCCGGCGGCCTGGGCGCCGCCAACGCCCTGCGGGTCGGCGGGCTGGAGCACAAGCTGGGCATCCACGGCTCGCCCACCTGCGTGATGCTGTACGAGGGCGCCAGGGCCGAGCTGGTCGGCCAGCTGGGATCGGGCCTGGCCCACATGTTCACGATGATGAACGCCGCGCGGCTGCAGGTCGGGGCGCAAGGGACGGCCATCGCCGAGCGGGCTTACCAGCAGGCGCTGGACTTCTCGCTGGAGCGCGCGCAAGGCCGCTCGGCCTGGACCGGGGTCCATCCCGCGCGCCTCTACGACCATCCCGACATCCGCAAGACCCTGGTGCTGATGAAGGCCAAGATCGAGGCGGCGCGCGGGATCTGCCTGTCCACCGCCGTGGCCGCCGACCTCTCCACCCACGCCGCCACCCAGGAAGAGCGCGAGACCGCCAAGCTGCGCGAGGAGTTGCTGACCCCGATCGCCAAGGCCTGGTCCACCGACGTCGGCGTCGAGGTCGCCTCCCAGGGGGTGCAGGTGCACGGCGGCATGGGCTTCATCGAGGAGACCGGCGCGGCCCAGCACTATCGCGACGCCCGCATCGCCCCGATCTACGAGGGCGCCAACGGCATCCAGGCCATCGACCTGATCGGCCGCAAGCTTCCCCTGTCGGAAGGCCAGGCGATCGCCGACCTGATGGACGACATGCGCGACACCCAGGAGACCCTGGAGGCGGCCGGCGGCGCGCTGGGCGGCTTCGCCCTGCGCTTCAAGGCGGCCCTGGACGCGGCCGGCTCGGCCACGGCCTGGCTGATCGAGCGCCGGGCCCGGGCGATGCCGGACGCCCTGTCGGGCGCCACCGCCTATCTGAAGCTGCTGGGCGACACGGTCGGCGGCTGGATGCTGGCCAAGGGCGCCCTGGCCGAGCCGCAAGGCCTGCGGCTGGCCCTGGCCCGGGTCTATGGCGAGACCGTGCTGGCGACCGTGCCGGGACAGGTCGCGGCGGTGACGGGGGGGGCCGCGGACCTGGAAGGCGTGACGCCGGAGATGCTTGGGGCGTGACCCCCTCCGGCCCTTCGGGCCACCTCCCCCAGAGGGGGAGGATCTGGTCGGTCGCCGCACCGCGTAGCTGCTCCCCCTCCGGGGGAGCTGTCGCGAAGCGGCTGAGGGGGTCTCCCCCACGCAAAGAAAAAGGGCGGCTCCTCGCGGAGCCGCCCTCTTCGTAATCCCTGGGCGGGACCCTACAGCTGGCCCAGCATGTAGTCGGCCGACGAGACCTTGAATTCCCCGCCCTCTTCAATGTTCAGAGTCTCGACCACCCCGTCCTTGGCGATCAGCGAGTAGCGCTGCGAGCGCAGGCCCATGCCGAACTTGCTGCCGTCGAACTCCAGGCCGACGGCCCGGGTGAACTCGCCGTTGCCGTCGGCCAGCAGCAGCACCTCGTCGGTGATGCCCTGGTCGGCGCCCCAGGCCTTCATCACGAACAGATCGTTGACCGAGACGCAGGCGATCGTGTCGACGCCCTTGGCCTTCAGTTCGGCGGCCTTCTCCTTGAAGCCCGGCAGGTGCTTGGCCGAGCAGGTCGGGGTGAAGGCGCCGGGGACGGCGAACAGGGCCACGGTCTTGCCCTTGAACAGCTCGTCGGTCGTGACCGGAGCCGGGCCCTCGGCCGTGCTGGTCATGAAAGTCGCCGAAGGAAGCGTGTCGCCAACCTTGATCGCCATGTGCGGTGTCCTGTGGGTTGTCCGGGAAATGGATAACGCGCGTTGAGCGCGCGTCACCGAGATAAAGGCCCCGAAGCGGATCGCCAAGCGAAGGTTGGACTTGAAACCGACGCGTTCCAACCCGATCCTCTGATCATGGACACGTCGCGCAAGGATCCCGAAGTCGACAACCCGAAGGGCGGGCAGGACGGCTTCCTCGCCGGACACATGCTGGTGGCCATGCCCGGCATCGAGGACCCGCGCTTCGAGCGCGCCGTGCTGTACGTCTGCGCCCACGACGCCGAACAGGCCATGGGCCTGGCGGTCAACCGCCCGGTCGAGGGCCTGACCCTGTTCGAGTTGCTCAGCAATCTGGGGATCGCGCCCGAGATCGAGGCTGGCGGCGACCTGGTGATGCTGGGCGGCCCGGTCGAGCGCGAGCGCGGCTTCGTGCTGCACACCGACGACTATGTCTCGCCGGACTCCACGGTGCCGGTGGCCGACGGCCTGGCCCTGACCGTGACCCGCGACGCCCTGGACGCCCTGGGCAGCAAGATCCGCCGGCCACGGCACGCCATCCTGGCCCTGGGCTATTCCGGCTGGGGCCCCGGCCAGCTGGAACAGGAACTGCGCGACAATGTCTGGCTGATCTGCGACGCCGACGAGGCCCTGCTGTTCGGCGACGACTACGACAACAAATGGACCATGGCCCTGGCCAAGATCGGGGTCACGGCCGATCACCTGTCGTCGCAGGCGGGGCGGGCCTAACAACCTCGGAATACACAGTCTTTACTATGTAAAGTAGTACAGATTGACTTTTCTTAAATATAGATCTTCTATATTTACATGCGGGGTTTCGGTTCGGATCGACTGGCGCACTCTGGGGTGCGTCCGATCCTGGGCGGTGCTCATGACCTATCTGCGCCTGATACCGTCGCACGAGGAAGGCTTGGGCCAGGGGCTCCATCCGACGCCGCCCAGGCGTCGGCCTCCGGCCCTCTCGCTGTCGATCGCCATCCTGCTGGGGATGTCCGGCGCGCTGCTGATGCTGAGCGAGGTGCGCGACGCGCCGCCCATCACCCCGCCCGTTCGCCCGCCTGAACGTTTCGACCCCGATCCCCCGGCGACGTCCCCCCCGCGCTTGAGGATTGTCGTGGCCCCGTCGACCGTCGTCGCCACCCACCCCGAGACCTGGGCCGCGCTGCCCACGGCCCTCACCGCTCCGGTGGTCGCCACGCCCCTGGCCGACCCCCGCGCGGCGACGGAACAGGCCGCGATCTGCCGCGAGGCCCCCGGCATGGCCACCCAGATGGTCTGCGTCGATCCGCTGCTGGCCGTCGCCGACCGCCAAGCCGCGGACGCCTACGAGGCGGTGCTGGCGGCGGGCGTCTCGCACGCCGCCCTGGGACGCTCCCAGGCGCGTTGGATGCTCGCCCGAGAGGAAGCGGCGCGATCCTCGCCGGAAGACTTGCTGGCGGCCTATCAGGACCGGATAGGGCGCCTGCGGGCGACCGCGGCGGCGCTGGTGTTGCGAAATGAGCCGTTCACGGGCCCTCGCCCCGTGAAGGAGCCCAACGCCGGCCGGCCCGCGAGCCCTTTGAAGGCGGCGATCACGCAGCGGTCGGCGACCCACGCGAAGGAGACCATTGCACGGCGACCGACGAACCCGGGGAAGGAGGCGATCACGCGGCGGTCGGCGAGTCCGGCCAAGGCGACGATTGCTCGCGGAGCGGCGAACCCCGTGAAGGAGACCCTTGCACGGCGACCGGCGGGTCCGGGGAAGGCGGCGATCGCGCGGCGGCCGGCGGACAGAAAAACGGCCATGAGAGGTCCCCCTTCCCCTCGGTCGCCTACGGCGACGCCGCTCTCACGGAAGAAGGCGGTTACCCCCGCGCCTTGACCGGCGCGGCGCCGTCGACATAGGCCTCGTTCAGATAGACCTCGGCCTCCTGCGGCGACAGGGCCGGCGCGTAGCCGAAGCCCTGGCCGTAGTCGCATCCCAGCGCCTGGAGGGCGCGGGCCATCTCGGCGTTCTCGACGCCCTCGGCGACGACCTCCAGGTCCAGGTCCTGCCCCAGCTTGACCACCGAGCGGACGATCTTGGCCGAACCGGCGTTGCTGCCCATGGTCCGCACGAAGTAGCGGTCGATCTTCAGCGTGTCGAACGGCAGGCGGGTCAGGTAGGACAGCGACGAGAAGCCCGTGCCGAAGTCGTCCAGCGCCAGGCCCGCGCCGGCCTCGCGCAGGGTCGCCAGGATCACGGCGGCCCGCTCGGGATCGCGCATGATGTCGCTTTCGGTGACTTCCAGCTTCAGGGCGCCGCGTGGCAGGCCGTGCTCCTTGAGCACCTGGCGCACGTCGTGGACCAGGCCGGGGCGGTCGATCTCGCCGGTCGACAGGTTGACGCTGACGGTCAGGGCGCCGACGGCCGGATGCGAACGGCGCCAGGCGGCCAGCTGGCGGGCCGAGGTGCGCATCATGTGCTCGCCCAGCTCGCTCATCAGGCCCATCTCCTCCACCAGCGGGAGGAACTCGTCGGGCGGCAGCATGCCGCGGCGGGGGTGGATCCAGCGGGCCAGGGCCTCGAAGCCGGACAGGGCGCCGGTCGACAGCCGCACCACGGGCTGGAAGAAGGGGGTGATCTCGCCGCGGCCAATGGCGCCGCGCAGGTCGGCCTCCAGGGCCAGGCGCGACAGGCCGTCGGTCTCCATCGAACGGCCGTAGGCGGCGGCGCCGCCCCGGCCCGCGGAGCCGGCGGCTTCCACGGCCAGTTCGGCGCGACGCAGCAGTTCGGCCGCCTCGGGCGCGTCCTCGCCGCCCTCGGCCGAGACCGCGCCGATCGACAGGGTCGGGTGGATGTCGAAGCCGGCCACCCGCAGGGGCTGCTCCAGGGCGGTGCGCAGCAGCTCGGCGGGCTCGAAGCCGGCCGGGTCGCACAGCACCGCGAACTCGTCCTCGCCGATCCGGCCCAGCAGGGCCTCGGACGGGAAGGCGGCCGCCAGGCGCGAGCCCAGGGCGGCCAGCACCAGGTCGGCGCGCTCGTGGCCCAGGGCCTCGTTCAGACGGCGCAGGCGGTCGACGTCGGCGACGACCAGTTCATGGACGCCGCTCTTGCCCAGTCGCTCGCGGGCCCGGGCGATGAAGCTCTTGCGGTCCAGCAGGCCGGTCAGGGTGTCGCGCTCGGAGGCGGCGAACTTGACCTCGGGGGCGATGACGCCGGCGGCGCGCACCCCGTCCTCCAGCCAGGTGCCACGCCAGATGCAGATCTCGCCGCCCCGCATGCGCAGGCGGGCGACGATCTCGCTGCCCGGCGGGCGGACCTTGAGGATGTCCTCGGCCTGGGCGCGATCCTGGGGCAGGGTCAGGGCGCGGAAGGCGGCGGAGGAGCAGTCCGGGGCCAGCGGCCCCAAGCCTAAAGCCCGCGAAGCCCCGTTGACCCGCAGGCGGTCGGCCTCGGGCTCCCAGAGCCAGAGCGCGACCTCGGCGGCGCCCAAGGCCTCGAGCGTGGCCGTGGCGTCCCATACGCGTCGCTGACTGATCTTGAACGACATGCCCTGATCCCACGCCCGAAGGCGCCGCGCCCGGGCCCGCGCTAAGATTCCTCCCCGAAGAGAAGACCGGCTAACCAGCCGGGGGCGCGACCATCCCGAACAGACGATGATCTCGCCACTCGCCGTTAATTTTCAGATAAGCGGGGGCATATCCCTCCTCCCTGAAGCCCGATTTCAGCAAGACGGCGGCCGAAGGTTCGTTTTCCGGCATGCAGGCGGCCTCCAGCCGGTGCAGCGCCAGTTCGCCGAACGCGAAGTCGATCGCGGCCCGAACCCCGTCCTGCATATAGCCTTGGCGGGCGTAGGGCTGGCCGATCCAGTAGCCCAGCACCGCCGTCTGCGACACCCCGCGGCGGATGTGGAACAGCCGCACCCCGCCGATCAGCGTCCCATCGTCGCGGCGGAACATGAAGAACGGAAACGCCTCCCCCACCTCCAGCTCGCGGGCATAGGCGTTGAGCCGGGCGCGGAAGGCCGGGCGGGTCAGGTCGTCCTCGGGCCAGGTCGGCTCCCAAGGCTTGAGGAAGGCGGCCGACCGGGCGCGCAGCTCGGCCCAGGGCTTGTAGTCATGCAGGCGCGGCAGGCGCAGGAACACCGTCTGGCCCTCGAGGCGCGGGCCGGGATCGGTCTGGAAGAGGCGGAGAAAAGCGGTCACGCGGAAGGTTCTCGTTCAGGGCCGCACCTTCGAGCGTCAGGGCGCCGGAGGCAATAGGGCGCGCCGTCTTGACGCGCCCGCGCTCGAAACCTTGCCGCCGCGCGGCAATAGCGTAGGACACGGCGTTCATGACACGCGCGACGCGGATTCGACGCAAAGCCACGACAGCTTGCCGCTGGCGTCGCCGTGTCGCGCGACGGCGATTTTCGGCGGATGAGACGGCTGACCAAGTTCTACAGGACCAAGCACAACACCTTCGCCCGTCGACGGCGCCCCGGCTGGCGGACGATCCTGGCGATCCTCCTCCTCGTGGCCGGGGTCGCGGCCCTCGCCTGGACAGCGGTCCACCGGGTCCGCGCGCCGAAGGCCGCCCCTGTCGCGACCGCTCCGACGGCCCCGCCGACGCCCCTGGTCCTGCCCCTGAAGCCGGGGGACTGGCGCGGCCGGATCGACTATCGCGCCCTGGACGCCCGCATCCAGGCGATGATGGCCGACCGGTCCATGGAAGGCCTGGCGATCGCCGTGGTCGAGGACGGCCGCCTGTCGTTCGTGCGGGGCTATGGCCGGACCGCTCCCGAGGACGGCGAGGCCGTCGGCGCCGACACGGTCTTCCGCTGGGCGTCGCTGTCCAAGACCGTGGCCGGGACGCTCAGCGCCCGCCTGGCCGGGGACGGGGTGTTGTCGCTGGACGACCCGCTGGGGAAATTCGGCACCAGCCTGCGCCTGCCCGGCGACGCCCAGAACAGCCTGACGATCGAGCAGTTGCTGTCCCAGCGCACGGGCCTGCCCCGCAACGCCTATGACGGCTGGCTCGAGGGCGGCCGTGACCCGAGGATGATCCGCCAGAGCCTGGCGATCGTGCCGCCGCAGTGCCCGCCGGCCACCTGCCATACCTATCAGAACGTCGCCTACGACACGATCCGCGAGGTGGTGGAGACCGCCACGCACCGGCCCTACGCGGGGGAGGTCCGCCAGAAGCTGTTCCTGCCCCTGGGCATGGCCAGCGCCACGATCGGTCTCGACGGCCTGCGCGGCGCCCGCCATTGGGCGCGGCCGTCCCGCGGCGGCCGCGCCATTCCGCTGGTCGACGCCTACTACCGGGTCCCCGCCGCGGCCGGGGTCAATTCCGATATCGTGGATCTGGCGCGGTGGATGCAGGCCCAGATGGGCCAGGCCCCCGCCGTCCTGCCCGCCCCGGTGCTGGCGGAAATCCAGCGTCCGCGCGTCAACACGGGCCGGCCCTACGGCAACTCGCCGCTGGGCCGGTCGTTAGACCATCCCGGCTACGGCCTGGGCATGCGCAGCTTCACCTATCAGGACCACCGCCTGGTCGGCCACAGCGGGGCGGTGGACGGCTATCGCTCGACCATGATGTTCGACCCGGCCAGCAGGACCGGCGTGGTGGTGCTGTGGAACAGCGAGAGCAGCCTGCCCTTCAAGCTGCAGGCCGAGATCTTCGACCTGTACTACCACCTGCCGTTCACCGACTGGCTGCAGCTGAAGAACGACCGGACGCCCGCGCTCGAGCCTTGAGCGGTGGGGGCGGCCCCGCGCGACGCCCTCAGCGCATGCGCTCGAACGCATACTGCCCGGAACCGCCCCACTCCTTGGTCCAGTGCGGCGCGACCGCCATGATGTTCGCCGAGGTCGGATAGGCCGTGTACCGCAGGCTGCCTGTGGCGCCGTCCAGGGCCAGGCCGAACTGCACCGCGCCGTCCTGGTCGGCCTTCCACTCGCCCTTCCAGAGGGGCTTGTCGGTGATCTTCCCCACCTGGGTGACCTTGCCGTCGACCGTGAAGTTGAGCACCGAGTTGCGGCGCCTCTGCTCGATCCACAGGCCCAGGACGTCGCGCTCGGCCTTCAGCTGCGCCTTGGACTTCACGAGGCCTGGCCGGAGCGGAACCGCCCTGATCGGCGGCCTGAGGACGATCGGCCGGAGCGGCTTGGTCGGCACGAAGGTGGCCGGCGCGTCCGGCGTGGTGGTCGGGGTGACGCCAGGCGCGGGCGGGGTCGGCGTTTCGGCCACGGGCTCGGACACCGCGGGTTCCGTCGTGGCGGGGGGCGGCGTTGGCGAGGGGGGGACCGCGGGCGCGGGCGGCGCCGTCGGGGTTTCCGTCTTCGGCGGCGGCGGCTTGGCCGCCTCCTTCTTGTCGCAGCCGGCCAGCGCCAGCGCGACGAGGCCCACCGTGATCCAGCGTCCAGTCATGTCATCGCTCCCGAAGGCCCGACGTCCCTCCGTGAACGGCATTCAAATCCCGATGTTATGCGAACTCAAGCAAAGATTGCGGATCGCACGTTTTGCGAGAGCTCAGCCCAACGCCGCCTCGAACACCTCGCCGGCCTTCAGGGCCGTCTTCGCGCCGAGGATGGCGCTGGCGGCCCTGGCGGGGCCCAGGATCGCGCGGCCCAGGCGCTGGAGATCGTCGACGCTGACGGCGTCGACGGCCTGGGCCAGCTCGGCGGGGGTGTAGAGGCGACCGAACATCAGGGCCTGGCCGGCCGCCTGCTCGGCCCGCGACAGCGGCTGCTCGCGGGCCATGAACATGTGGGCCTTCAGCTGGGCCTTGGCGCGGGCCAGTTCCGCGTCGTCGATCCGATCCGCCAGCAGGCGGATCTGCTCTGCGCAGACCTTGGCGGTCTCGGCCGCGTCGCCGGCCGCGCAGCCGGCATAGACCCCCAGGGCCCCAGCGTCGGCATAGGTGTCGGCATAGGCGTCGATATTGTAGGCCAGCCCCCGCTTCTCGCGGGCCTCCTGGAACAGGCGCGACGACATCCCGCCGCCCAGGGCCTCGGCGAAGATCCGCAGGGCGAAATAGTCGTCCTCGCGGGCGCTGACGGCCGGCAGCATGAACACCAGGTGCGCCTGCTCCAGCTTGCGGGCCTGGCTCTTGCGGCCGCCGACGAAGCCGGCGGGTTCCGACGCCGAGGCGCCGGGCGCGGCGGGCATGGACCCGAACTCGCGGCGGGCCAGGTCCAGCACCTCGTCCAGCGCGACCGCGCCCGAGCAGCTGACGATCAGCCGGTCGGCGGCGTAGAGCTGGCCGCGCCAGTCGGCCAGGCCCTCGACCGTGGCCGCGTTGACGCTGTCGACCGTGCCCAGGATCGGCCGGGCCAGCGGGTGGTCGCCCCAGGCGGCGGCCTGGACCAGGTCGAACACATAGTCGTCGGGGGCGTCGGCGGCCTCGGCGATCTCCTGGGCCACCACCTGCTTTTCGCGGGTCAGGTCGCCCTCGTCGAGCGTCGGACGCAGGACGAGGTCGGAGAGCACGGCCATGCCCAGGTCCAGCCCGCCCTTCAGGGCGCGGACCTGGAAGCTGGTGCGCTCATAGCCGGTGGCCGCGTTGATCTGGCCGCCCTCGGCCTCGATCACCTCGACGATGTCGCGCGAGGAGCGCTGGCCCGCGCCCTTGAACACCATGTGCTCGAGCAGGTGCGACCAGCCCGACCGGGCCGGATCCTCGTAGGCCGCGCCGCGCCCGGCGACGACGGAGAGCGCGATGGTCTCCAGGCCCGGCATCGGATCATGGACGACGCGGACGCCGTTTTCGAGGGTGTGGAGGGTGGTGGAGGCGGCCATTCAGTCTTTCTCCTCCCCCGTGCAGCGGGCAGGGCTATCGCATATGGAAATTCCGGCCCAAATCAGGGTTCGGACCGGCTTTGGCGCCACCTGGATCGACCCAAGGAAAGCTTCGGATCGCGCGCGAATACTGACTTTCGAGTCGGCTCCACTGCGCACCGAGATGGCCGTTTTTCCATATGCGATACCCCTGGTGCAGCGGGGGAGGTGGCCGCGAAGCGGACGGAGGGGGCGTCGGAGCGGCGGCAGGACGCCCCCTCCGTCACGAGGCTGCGCCTCGCGCCACCTCCCCCGTTTCACGGGTGAGGAGCAAAGACGCCCCGTATCACAGACCCGCTGACGCGAACACCCGGACGAACGCCTTCACCGTCTCGGCGTCGGCCGGCAGGCGGTCGAACTTTTCGGGCTTCTTGGACAAGTCCGGCGTGGCGCGCGGCGTGGCCGGCGTGACGCCGGCCGCGGCCGCGACGGCCTCCGGGAACTTGGCCGGATGGGCGGTGGACAGCACCACGACCGGGGTCGCCGGATCGGCCAGGCGCAGGACGTTGGCGGCGGCGACGCCGACGGCGGTGTGCGGGTCGATGACCTCGCCGGTCTCGTTCAGGGTCGACAGGATGGTCTTGGCGGTGTCGGCCTCGCTGACCGACGCGCCCTGGAACAGCTCGCGCATCTTGGCGTGGGCGGTGGGCGGGATGTCCAGCAGGCCCGTGCCGGCGAAGGCGCGGAACGCGCGGCCGGTCTCGACGCCGTCGCGGCCGACGGCCTCGAAATAGAGGCGCTCGAAGTTGGAGGCGACCTGGATGTCCATGGCCGGGCTCTGGGTGGCGGCCACGGCGCCGCGCGCATAACGGCCCTCCTCGAAGGCCCGGGCCAGGATGTCGTTGCTGTTGGTGGCGGCCACGATCCGGGCGATCGGCAGGCCCATGCGGCTGGCGACATAGGCGGCGTAGGCGTCGCCGAAATTGCCGGTCGGCACCACGAAGGCGACCTTGCGGGCCGGCGCGCCCAGGGCGACGGCGGCGGTGAAGAAATAGACGCTCTGGGCGGCGATCCGCGCCCAGTTGATCGAGTTGACGCCCGACAGGTCGACGGCGTGGCGGAACTGGTCGTCCGAGAAGGCCTGCTTGACGATGGCCTGGCAGTCGTCGAACGAGCCCTGGATCGAGACGCAGGCGACATTCTTGTCGGTCGCCGTGGTCATGAACCGGCGCTGGACCTCGCTGATCCGGCCTTCGGGGAACAGGGCGACGATGCGGGCGTGCGAGCGGCCGCGGAAGGCCTCGACGGCCGCGCCGCCGGTGTCGCCCGAGGTGGCGCAGATGATGGTCATGGTCCGCGACTGGCGCGACAGCACGTAGTCGTACAGCCGCCCCAGCAGCTGCATCGCCACGTCCTTGAAGGCCAGGGTCGGGCCGTGGAACAGCTCCAGCAGGTGGCGGCCGGGGGCCAGCTGCTTCAGCGGGACGACGGCGGCGTGGGCGAAGGTCGAATAGGCCTCCTCGCACATCTGCCGCAGATCGTCGGCCGGGACGTCGTCGCCGACGAACTTGCCGACCACGGCGGCGGCCACCTGGGCGTAGGGCTGGCCGGCGAAGGCGGCGATCTCGTCCGGCGTGAAGGTCGGCCAGCGCTCGGGCACGTACAGCCCCCCGTCCGGGGCCAGGCCGGCCAGGACCGCGTCCAGGAAACCGATCGACGGGGCCTCACCCCGCGTGGAGACGTAGCGCATCAGGATCTCATCTTCCGCCAGAGCATGGCGGCATAGATAAACAGGAGGGTTACGGCAAGACCGAACCACGTCAGCGCGTATTCCAGGTGCCGATTGGAAATTTCTGCCGGAAGGGGCGCGGGGGTGACGCCGGGCGGAACGGGGGTCGCGGACTCGACCATCAGGATGTAGGGCGCGGGCTTGTCGGCGGAGAAACGGGCCACCGTCGCGGCGCGGTCGCCGCCCAGCGACTTGGGCGCCATCAGCACGCCCACGGCGTGGGCGGGGGCGCCCAGGGCGACGGGCGCGGGGGCCGATTGCCCGGTCAGGGCCGTGACCACGCCGAGGTCCAGCAGGATCGCGCCGTAGCCGGACGCCGAGGTCCGGCAGAGGGCGGTGGCGCGCCAGACGATGTCGCCGTCGCGCACGCCATAGACCAGCGGCAGGGTCTCGGCCCGGTCCGACGCGCAATCGACGGCGGTCCGGGTCCACGCCACGTCCTCGCCCTTCGCCGCCCGCGCCATCACGGTCGCCAACGGCTGGGCCGGCGCGGTCTTCAGCGCCTCGATCCGGGCCAGCAGGTCTTCCTTCCAGGCCAGGCGCTTGAGCTGCCAGCCGCCCAGCACGCAGAGGATGGCGAAGGCGATCAGGGTGGCGATGGTCAGGCCGATGGGAAGGCGGCGGTCCCTGGGGGCGCCCTCTGGTGGCTTGGAAGCGTCAGACATCGTGGCGGCCGGCCTCGGAGGCGTTGTTGGCGATGTGGGCCGCGACCATAAGGCCCTTGGCCGGGCGCATCAGGCCCAGGCACGCCACCAGGGTGATCGGCAACCAGACCACCAGCAGCAGCCAGGCCGGCCAATTGAAGGCGAACATCGAGAACAGCGCCCCGAAGGCGCACAGGAAGCCGGCGATCAGGATCACGAAGGTCGCCCCGCCGTCGCCGGTCTCGTGGGCCCCGAGGTCGAAGCCGCAGGCCTCGCAGGTGCGCGAAACCTTCAGGAACCCGTCGAACAGCATCCCGTCGCCGCAGTGCGGGCAGCGGCCGGTCGCGCCGGCGAGGTAAGGGTTCACTTGGGCCATGGGGCTATTCCTTACACCGCGCCACGCTCGTCATCCCTACCAAACAGTTGTCATCCCGGACGAAGCGCGCAGCGCGAAGATCCGGGACCGGGACCAAAGCGCCGCGCTTCCGGCGGTCCCGGATCGGCGGCCCTGCGGGGCCTTGTCCGGGATGACAGCTTTTGGATGCGAGACGAACGGAGGCGGGCGGACTCCAAAAACAAAAAGGCCCGGAACACCGCTTGGCGTTCCGGGCCCTCTCGAAGCGGATGATCTAGTGCGGCGAGGCGCCGAAGATCACGTAGACGAAGGCGAACAGGAACAGCCAGACCACGTCCACGAAGTGCCAGTACCAGGCGGCGGCCTCGAAGCCGAAGTGCTGCTTGGGGGTGAAGGCGCCGTTCATCAGCCGGATCAGGCAGACGATCAGGAACAGGGTGCCGACGAACACGTGGAAGCCGTGGAAGCCCGTGGCCAGGAAGAAGGTCGAGCCGTAGAGGCCCGAGTTCGCCGCGGCTTCCGAGTAGAACAGCTTCTCGTGGTTGATGTGGGCGTATTCGAACACCTGGATGCAGGTGAACAGCGCGCCCAGCAGGATGGTCAGGATCAGGCCCCACTTGGCGCCCTTGCGGTCGCCTTGCTGCAGGGCGTGGTGCGACCAGGTGATGGTGGTGCCCGACAGCAGCAGGGTCAGGGTGTTGACCAGCGGCAGGTGCCAGGGCGAGACGGCCTCGACGCCGGCCGGCGGCCAGGTGGCCCAGGCGGCGCGGACTTCCTCGATGCCCGACAGGGTGCGGTGGTGATGGAACAGGGCCATCTCGAAGAAGATCCAGAACCACGCCACGAAGAACATCACCTCCGAGGCGATGAACAGCACCATGCCGTAGCGCAGGCCGATCGAGACGACGGGGGTGTGGTCGCCGGCGTTGGCTTCCTTCACCACGTCGCGCCACCAGCCGAACATCGTGTAGAGCACGCCGGCGATGCCGGTCGCGAACAGCCACCACTGGCCCTTCTCGATGCCGAAGACGCCGCCCTTGATCCAGGCGATCAGGCCGAGGGCCATGACCGTGGCCGAGGCCGAGCCGACGAACGGCCACGGGCTGGGGGGCAGGATGTGATAGTCGTGTTTGACGGCGCCGTGGGCCATGTGCGTGCTAACCCTTTAATCCCTCAAGAGCGTGATCGCCGAAGACGGAAGCCGTTGCCGGCGGCCTTCACGCTCTCACCCTGTAAATCCAGCCCATCGACCCGGTTCCCCCTGCCGACGCGCCCTGTGTGAAACGCTATAGCGCCCTCGGCGGCTTGCCGCCAAGGGGTTCGACGATGCGCGGCGGGCTCTCCGCCTGTTTCGCCCCGGCCGCGTCAGGAACCGCCGGGAAGAAGGTGTAGGACAGCGTGATCGTCGACTTGTCCTTGGTGTCGGCGTCGGTCACGAAGCCGGGGTCGACGAAGTAGACGACCGGGAACTCGACCGTCTGGCCCGGCTCGATCGTCTGGTTGGAGAAGCAGAAGCATTCCAGCTTCTGGAAATAGGCGCCGGCCTGCTCGGGCACGACGTTGTAGAGCGCCCGGCCGGTCATCGGCTTGTCGCCCTTGTTGGTCACCTTGAAGAAGGCCAGGCCCGTGTCGCCGATGCGGACGTCCTGGCTGGTCTGCATGGGCTGGAAGTCCCAGGGCAGGGTCCGGACGTTGGCGTCGAAGCGGATTTCGACCTTGCGATCCAGCACCTTGGTCGGCTTGGCCGCGGCCTTGCGCACCGTGCCGTCGAAGCCGGTGGCCTGGCAGAACAGCTTGTACAGCGGGACCGCGGCATAGGCCGCCCCGACCATGCCGAAGAAGGCCAGGCCGCAGATCGCCGCGACCTTCAGGTGGCCGCGCCCCTTCGGCCGGGGCCCGACGCCGACCTGGTTGTCGGCCTCGATCTTGGCCAGATCCTCCGGCGACAGGCCGTCCTTAGAAGTGGGGGCCAACATTGCCTCCCAGCTTCACGACGGTGACCACGAACACCAGGATGACGAACGCCGCCAGGCCCAGGCCCAGGGCGATGTTGCGGCCGCCGCGCGCCTTGGCGGCGGGATCCAGGTCCTTGCGGCTCATAGCGGCAGCTCCAGCAGTTTCAGGCCCCAGACGGGCAGGCCCAGCACCGCCTCGGCCAGCAGGGCGGCGAACAGGGCGAACAGGTAGAGGATCGAGAAGGCGAACAGGTTGCGGGCGTCCTTGGCGCCGCCCACGGGCTTGCCCTTGGCCGCGGGCGCCTCGTCCTTGACCTCATAGAGGTCGCGGTCGGCCGGACGAGGGTCGGCGGCGTCGCCGGCGGTGCTGGCGAACACCCGCCATGCCAGGGTCAGGAACACCAGGCCGCCCAGGCCCGAGACCGCCAGGTACAGCCAGCCGCCCAGGCCGGTGAACACCGGCGCCACGCAGACGGGGATCAGGACCAGGCTGTAGAGCAGGATCTGCCTGCGGGTCTCCCTGGCCCCCTTGACCACGGGCAGCATCGGCACGCCGGCCTTGGCGTAGTCGGTGCTGATGTACAGCGACAGGGCCCAGAAGTGCGGCGGGGTCCACAAGAAGATGATCAGCACCATCAGCCAGGCGTTCAGCGGCGCGTGCCCCGTCGCGGCCGCCCAGCCGATGACCGGGGGCAAGGCGCCGGCCAGGCCGCCGATGACGATGTTCTGGGCCGTCCAGCGCTTGAGCCACATGGTGTAGACCACCGCGTAGAACACGATGGTGAAGGCCAGAAGGCCCGCGGCCAGCCAGTTGATCGCCATGCCCATCAGCATGACCGACAGCAGGCTCAGAACCACGCCCAGGGTGGCGGCCTCCTCGCCCTTGACCAGGCCGGCGGGCACCGGACGGCCGCGCGTGCGGCGCATCTTGGCGTCGATGTCGGCGTCGTACCACATGTTCAGCGCGCCCGAGGCCCCGGCCCCGACGGCGATGCAGAACACCGCCACCGCGCCCAGCAGCGGATGGATCGGCGTGCGGGCGGCCAGCAGGCCCGTCAGGGCGGTGAACACCACCAGCGACATCACCCGCGGCTTCATCAGCTGGAAATAGTCCTGCCAACGGGCGTGGCGGACCGTGGCGGTCGCCTCGTCGTCGGGGGTCAGGACATCTCCAGAAAGAGCTGGGGAACGGGCCATTTTACTTAAGGGTTCGGGTCTTGATGGGCGAAGGGCGCGGACTGGATTCTCATCCGGCCCGCGCCCCCGCGTTTTGCGTGTCTAGTCTACCAGATTCAGTGGCTGTCGGCCTTGATGACCGGCGGATCGCTGAACTGGTGGAACGGCGGCGGCGAGGACAGGGTCCATTCCAGGGTGGTGGCGCCTTCGCCCCACGGATTGGCCTCGGCCTTGCGACGGCGAACGGCGGCTTCCAGCAGGATCACCAGGAACACCACCACGCCCACGGCCGTGATCGCGTAGCCGACCGACGAGACGTAGTTCCAGTGCGCGAAGGCGGTCGGATAGTCCACGTAGCGGCGCGGCATGCCCTGCAGGCCCAGGAAGTGCTGCGGGAAGAAGATCAGGTTGACGCCGACGAACATGATCCAGAACTGCACGCAGCCCAGGAACTCGTTGTACTTCACGCCCCACATCTTCTCGAACCAGTAGAAGAAGCCGGCGAAGATGGCGAACACCGCGCCCAGCGACAGCACGTAGTGGAAGTGGGCGACCACGTAGTAGGTGTCGTGCAGGCTGTAGTCGATGCCGGCGTTCGACAGGACCACGCCGGTCACGCCGCCGACGGTGAACAGGAAGATGAAGCCGATCGCCCACAGCATGGGCGTCTTGAAGCTGATCGAGCCGCCCCACATCGTGGCGATCCACGAGAAGATCTTCACGCCGGTCGGAACGGCGATGACCATCGTCGCGGCCACGAAATAGGCGCGCAGGTTGATGCTCATGCCGACGGTGTACATGTGGTGGGCCCACACGATGAAGCCGACGAAGCCGATGGCGACCATGGCGTAGGCCATCGCCAGGTAGCCGAAGATCGGCTTCTTGGAGAAGGTCGAGACGATGTGGCTGATGATGCCGAAGCCCGGCAGGATCAGGATGTACACTTCCGGGTGGCCGAAGAACCAGAACAGGTGCTGGAACATGACGGGGTCGCCGCCGGCGGCCGGGTCGAAGAAGTGGGTGCCGAAGTTGCGGTCGGTCAGCAGCATGGTGATGGCGCCGGCCAGGACGGGCAGCGACAGCAGCAGCAGGAAGGCGGTGATCAGCACCGACCAGGCGAACAGCGGCATGCGGTGCAGGGTCATGCCCGGCGCGCGCATGTTGAAGATCGTGGTGATGAAGTTGATCGCGCCGAGGATCGAGCTGGCGCCGGCCAGGTGGAGGGCCAGGATCGCCAGGTCCATCGACGGGCCGGTGTGGCCGGTGGTCGACAGGGGCGGATAGATCGTCCAGCCGCCGCCGAAGCCCTTGCCCGGGCCGCCGTCGACGAACATCGAGGTCAGCAGCAGCACCCAGGCGGAGACCAGCAGCCAGAACGAGATGTTGTTCATCCGCGGGAAGGCCATGTCCGGCGCGCCGATCATGATCGGCACGAACCAGTTGCCGAACCCGCCGATCATCGCCGGCATGACCATGAAGAAGATCATGATCAGGGCGTGGGCGGTGACGACGGCGTTGTAGCCGTGCTTGGACTGCTCGACCAGGCCCATCAGGCTGACCGACGAGTTGGGGCCGAAGATCTGGATGCCCGGCTCGGCCAGCTCCCAGCGGATCAGGCCCGACAGCGCGCCGCCCACCAGGCCCGCCATGATGGCGAACAGGATGTAGAGCGTGCCGATGTCCTTGTGGTTGGTCGAGAAGAACCAGCGCTGGAAGAACGGCGGCTTGTGGTCGGCGTCGTCGTGCGCGTCGTGGTGATCGATGTCAGCGGCGTGAGCCATCGGACTTAATCCTGCAATCGTATCTTAGGCCGCCGGCGCGGCGGGAGCCGCGGCCGGAGCGGAAGCGGGGGCGGCGGCCGGCGTCGCGGCGGCGGGAGCGCCGGCGGCGGGGGCC